>NZ_JBCNNF010000190.1:0-12916 GCF_039594555.1 Inquilinus sp. | reverse complement strand
GTCGCCGCCGACCTTGCCGGTGCCGCCGAGGGTGACGCCGTGCAGGATCGAGACATCGTTGCCGACCACCGCGGTCTCGCCGATGACGACGCCGGTGCCGTGGTCGATCAGCAGGCCCCAGCCGATGCGGGCGGCCGGATGGATGTCGACCGCGAGGCTCTCCGACACCCGGCTCTGCAGGAAATGGGCAAGCGCGGTCCGGCCGTGGCGGTACAGCCAGTGGCCGATGCGATGCCATTGCAGCGCGTGGAAGCCCTTGAAGAACAGGAACGGCGTCAGGTGGTCGCGCGCCGCCGGGTCGCGATCCTTGATCGCGTCGAGGTCCAGCACCGCATGGCCGGCGATCGCCAGGTCGGCGCGCATCGCCTCCGCCGCCAGCGCCAGCAGCCGGTCATGGCACGCCGTGTCGCATTCCAGCTTGGTGGCCAGCAGGCGGGCGAGCGCATCGCTGAAATCGGCGGCGCCGAGCACGATGCGTTCGACCACCGGGGCCAGGATCGCCTCCTGCCGCGCCAGGATGGCGGCGGAGTCGCGCATCAGCGCGAAGACCTCGGCGTTCCGGTCGAACGCGAATGAGCCGGCGGCGTCAGCCTTCCGCGCGAGGGCGGTGTCGGGCATGGCCTCTTTCCCCATTGCCAGGCCGGGCGGCGGGGAGGCCCGCCCGGCACAATGACCATGGAAAGGAGATAGGCCTTCCCCGGCCGCTTGTCATCAGCGCAGATAAATTCTTTGGTACACACACGAGTTCACGTTTATATCTATATTTCAGCAATATTCTAAAGTGATATCCGGAATCAAGGCACCGATAGCCCGCTTCCCGAAAGGCTGCCGTGCCGCTTCGGGGCTCGCAAGGAGGGGCCGGATTCTCGTAGGGTCACCTTGACCGCTGATCCTCGGAGAACCGCCAGATGCCCGTCGCCGTCTTCGCCTCGGCCACCGATGATCCCACCCAGTGGCTGCCGGCGCTGCGCGAGGCGATGCCGGCGCTGGAGGTGCGGGTGTGGCCGGAGATCGGCGACCCGGCGGAGATCGACTACGCCATCGTGTGGAAACCGCCGGCCGGGATGCTGGCGGCGTTGCCCAACCTGAAGGTGATCTACTCGCTCGGCGCCGGCATCGACGCCATGCTGCGCGACCCGACCCTGCCGGCCGATGTGCCGCTGGTGCGCATGGTCGACCTCAGCCTGAGCGAGGGCATGGTCGAGTACGTGGCCGAGCAGGTGCTGGCGATCCACCGCCAGGCCCGGACCTACCGCGCCCAGCAGGCGGCGGGGGAATGGGTGCAGCACGATCAGCGGCTGGCCCGCGACACGACTGTCGGCATCCTCGGCCTGGGCACGCTGGGCGCCGCCGCGGCGCGGGCGCTGACGGCGCTGAACTTCCGGGTCGCAGGCTGGAGCCGCACGTCCAAGGCGGTGGACGGGGTCGAAGGCTTTGCCGGCGCAGAGCGGTTGGACGTCTTCCTGGCGCGGTCGGAGATCCTGGTCTGCCTGCTGCCGCTGACGGCGGAGACCGAGGACATCCTTGACCGCCGCCTGTTGGCCGCCCTGCCGCGCGGCGCCTGGGTGGTCAATGCCGGGCGCGGCCATCACCTGGTCGATGCTGACCTGATCGCGGCGCTCGACTCCGGCCATCTGGCCGGCGCGGTGCTGGACGTGTTCCGGACCGAGCCGCTGCCGGGAGATCACCCATTCTGGACCCATCCGAAGGTGCTGCTGACGCCGCACATCGCCGCCAGCAACAACGCCAAATACGCGACCCAGCGCCTGGCCGAGCAGATCGCCCGCTTCGAGCGCGGCGAGCCGATGGACGACGTGGTCGACCGGTCGCGGGGGTATTGAGCTCCGCCGGTCACGACGTCGCCCGGCGCAGGGTCGACAGCAGGGCCAGGGCGGCACAGAAGGCGCCGGCGGCGAAGGCGGCGGAGTAGCCGAACCGCGCCGCCACCAGGCCGATCACCGGGCCGGTGGCGGCCAAGCCGATGTCGAAGAAGGCGACATAGGCCCCCAGCGCGGCGCCGCGGCTGGCCGCCGGCACGCGCTTCACCGCCTCGACCCCGAAGGAGGGGAAGACCAGCGAGAAGCCGGCCCCGGTCAGGAAGGCGCCGGCCAGCGCCACCTGCGGCACCGCCGCCGCCCACAGCAGCAGCAGGCCCAGCACCTGCACGGCCAGCGACCCCGCCGCCACCCGGGCGCCGCCGAACCGGTCGGGGAAATGCCCGAACAGCAGCCGTGCCAGGATGTAGGCGCCGCCGAAGGCGCTGAGGGCGAAGCCGGCCCCGCCCCAGCCTTCCGCCTGGAAATCCAGGGCGATGAAGGCGGAGATCGCGCCGAAGCCGATCGAGGCCAGGGCCAGCCCGGCGCCCTGCGGCCAGACCATGCCGACCACCCGCAGGAAGGGCAGGCGTGCCCCGCCCGCCCCGCGCACCGCCGACAGCGGCAGCGCCACCAGCCCGGCCAGCAGCGCCGCCGCGACGATGGCGCCGGCCACGGCTCCGAAGCCACCCCAGCCGCGCAACGCCAAGCCGGCCGGGCCGCCCGCGGCGACGGCACCGTACATGGCGATGCCGACCCAGACCATGGCCCGGCCGGCCCGCGCCCCGCCGACCGCGGCGATGCTCCAGGCCAGGCCGCCGGTCATCATCAGCCCCTCGCCCAGCCCGGCTGCGGCGCGGCCGAGCAGCAGCAGGGCGAAGCCCAGCGCGGGATCGGCCGGCAGCCCGACCCCGGCATAGAGCAGGCCGGACAGGGCGGCGCCGGCCACGCCGACCAGAACGGCCGCCTTGCCGCCGAGCCGGTCGCACAGGCTGCCGGCCCAGGGCCGAGTCAGCAGCGTCACCGTCGGCTGCAGCGCCACAGCCAGGGCCACCGCCAGCGGGCCTTGGCCCAGCGCCTCATGGATATGGACGGGCAGCGCCGCCAGCGGCAGGCCGATGGTGGCGTAGCCGAGGAAGACGATCAGGGCGAAGGGCAGCAGCTGCAGGGCGGCAGCGGACGGAGCCGCGGCCGCGTCGGCCCCAGCGGAGGAGGAGGACATGGGGATTCTCCGGGTTCAAAGGTCAGCCCGAAGCTGATCCGACTGGGACATGCTTTCCAGTGCAGGTTTCTGACTTTATAAGTGCGTCCAATGCACTCCATGGACCTGAACCTGCTGGTCGCGCTCGACGCGCTGCTGGCCGAAGGCAGCGTCGCCGGCGCCGCCCGGCGGATGAATCTGAGCGCGCCGGCGATGAGCCGGACGCTGGCCCGCATCCGCGACGCCGTCGGCGACCCGGTGCTGGTGCGCGCCGGCCGCCGGCTGGTGCCGACGCCGCGGGCGATCGAACTGCGCGACCGCGTCCGCACGGTGGTCGAGGACGCGCAGGCGCTGCTGCGCCCGGAGGGTGCAGCCGACCTGTCGACGTTGCAGCGCACGTTCACCATCCGCGCCAGCGACTATGCCGCCGGCGTGTTCGGCGCCGGTCTGTCCGCGGCGGCGGCGCGGCAGGCGCCGGGCATCACCCTGCGCTTTGCCGACCAGGGCAAGGAGGACGTCAACGCGCTGCGCGAGGGCCGCATCGACCTCGACATCGGCGTGCTGGGCGGCGAGACCGGGCCGGAGATCCGCGTCCAGACCCTGCTGCAGGACCGCTTCGTCGGCGTGGTGCGGGCAGGCCATCCGCTGCTGCAGGGCGACATGACGGCGGAACGATTCGCCGCAGCGACCCATGTGGGCGCCTCGCGGCGCGGCCGCACCCGCGGGCCGATCGACGCCGCGCTGGACCGGCTGGGCCTGGCGCGCCGGGTGGCCCTGGTGATGCCAAGCTTCTATGCGGCGCTGCTCACCGCCGCCGCCTCGGACATCGTCGCGGCGCTGCCGCGCGCCGTCGTTGCCCGCGCGGCCGGGCTGGGCCTGGCGGTACAGTCCTTCGACCTGCCGGTGGCGGTGCCGACGATCACCGTCATCCAGACCTGGCATCCGCGCTTCGACAAGGATGCCGGCCACCGCTGGCTGCGCCAGCTGGTGAAGGCGACGATCGTGGACACGGCGGCGCCGTAGGGCGCCTGCCTGGAACAATCGCGTCAAAGCGGCAAGGCGCTGCCGCTCCCACTTGCGAGACCTTTTCAGAATTTCCTCGGATCGTCCGGGACGCCGAAGACGAAAGCAAACCGGGTCCCCCCTCCCCCTGCGGGAGGGGGGACTAAAGAAGAGAAGGTCTCGGCTATTCCGAAAAGGTCCCGCAAGCGGGAGAGGCAACGCCAAATTCGAATCCGGCAACGTGACCTGAGCGAGCTTCAGCCGAAGCGCCGCACCGCGGTGATGCCCTTGCCCTCGGCGGCCAGGGACCGGGCCGCGATCTCTCGCACCGGGTCGAGCGAGACGCCCGCGGCCCGGACATTGGCGTGGATCAGGGTCTCGCCGTCGACCATCAGCCCGACATGGCCGGGGAAATAGACCAGGTCGCCGCGCCGCAGCCCGGCGCTCTCGTCGGTCCCGACCAGCGTCCCGGCCGTGTGCACCTGGCGGTAGGTGTCGCGCTCGATGGCGTGGCCGGCGGCGGCGCAGGCCAGCTGCGCCAGGCCGGAGCAGTCGATGCCGAGGCTGGAGCGGCCGCCCCAGAGATAGGGCACGCCGAGGAAGCGCTGCGCCGTCGCCACCGGGTCGGGCTCGACCGCGTCGAGCGGGCCCAGCGCCACCTCCGGCACCCAGCCCGCGGGCTCGCCGGCCTCGCGGATCCGGGCATAGCCCTTCTCCGTCTCCACCACCTCGACCGGGCTGCGGAAGCTCAGCGCGCGGACCGACGGCAGCTTGAAGTCCGGCGCCGGATACAGGAAGGCGCGGAAGGCCCGCACGCGGTGGGTCGGCAGGGCGACCCGGTCGCACAGCGCCGCCGCCTCGACATAGCCGACATAGCCGTCCGTCGTGAGCTGGCCCCAGGCCCAGCCGTCCTTGACCTCATAGACCGTGATGGTCTCGCCATGCAGCATCTCGGTCGCCTGGCCGCGCGCCGCGTCCGGCGCCGACCGCATCGGCACGATGCCGCGGACGGCCTGGTGCAGCGTGCCGGCGGCATAGCGCTCCGCCGCATGGACGCCGCGCAGACTCTCGGCCGCGAGGTCCGGGCGCCAGGGCACCAGGTTGCGATCGATGTCGGGCGCGGTGGTCATGCCGCGGCCCCGATCATGCTGGCGGCCTGGCGCACCAGGTCGGCGAAGCCGTCGAGATAGGCCCGCCCTTCCGCCGTCCGCTCGATCAGCACATTGCGCCGGTCGGCCGCGTCGACGGTGCGGCGGGTCAGGCCGAGCTCACCCAGCCGGTCCAGTGCCCGGGTCACCGCCGGCTTGGAGATGTGCAGGGTCGAGGACAGCCCGCGCACCGTGTGCGGCGCCGGGGTCAGGTAGATGGTCAGCAGCAGGGCGATCTGCCGCGACGACAGGTCCGGCGCCTCGCGCCGGACCGCCGCGGTCAGGGCGTGGCGCCACAGCTCCAGCGCCTGGAGCGAGGTCAAGGCGACGGTCATGCCGCACTCATTCCCGGCGACGGCGATACGGTCGATCGAATCAGCGCCGGCCTCCAAACCGCTCCTCCAGCAGGGCGTAGACGGCCCGCATCGTCATCGCCTCGCCGCCCTTCGGCCGGCCCGGCCGGTCGGCGCCGTTCCAGGCATAGAGGTCGATATGCACCCAGGGCACGCCCGGCGCGACGAAGCGCTCGAGGAACAGGGCCGCGGTGATGGCCCCGCCGAAGCGCGTGTCGGGGGCGTTGTTGATGTCGGCGATGCCGGATTTCAGCAGCCGGTTGTAGGGCTGCCACAGCGGCAGGCGCCACAGCGGGTCGTCGACCCGGCGCGAAGCCGCGGCCAGCGCGTCGGCGGTGGCGTCGTCGTTCGAGAACATCGCCGGCACGTCGGTGCCCAGCGCCACCCGGGCGGCGCCGGTCAGGGTGGCGAAGTCGACGATGATCTCCGGCTTCTCGGACGACGCCTCCTCCAGCGCGTCGCACAGCACCAGTCGACCCTCGGCGTCGGTGTTGCCGATCTCGACCGTCAGCCCCTTGCGGCTGCGGTACACGTCCATCGGCCGGAAGGCGTCGCCGGAGACCGCGTTCTCGACCGCCGGCACCAGCACGCGCAGCCGCACCGGCAGCCGCGCCATCATCACCATGCGGGCGACGCCGAGGGCATGGGCGGCGCCGCCCATGTCCTTCTTCATCAGCAGCATGTTGCCGGCGTCCTTGAGGTCGAGGCCGCCCGAATCGAAGACGACGCCCTTGCCGACCAGCGTCACCTTCGGCGCCGACGGGTCGCCCCATTCGATGTCGATCAGCCGCGGCGCCCGGCTGGCGGCGCGGCCGACGGCATGGATCATCGGGTAGTTGCGGGTCAGCAGCTCGTCGCCGGTGATGACGCTGAACCTGGCGCCGAACTCCTTGGCCAGCGCCTCGGCCGCCGCGGCCAGCTCGGCCGGGCCGAGGTCGTTGGCCGGGGTGTTGACCAGGTCGCGCACCAGGGTGGTGGCGCTGGCCGCGCGCTCGACCCCGGCGCGGTCGGCGGCCTGCGGCCAGACCAGCTTGGCCGACACCCGCTCCGGCCCCTTGTAGCGGCCATAGTGATAGCCGCCGAGCGCCCAGCCATAGGCGGCGGCGGTGGCCGTCGCCGGCTCGGCCGAATCGTCCAGCCGATAGGTGCCGGCGGGAAGCCCGGTCGGCAGCCCGGCGAAGGCCCAGGGGTCGGAGGCGGAGTCGATGCCGACCAGGATCGCGTCGACCCGGCCGCCCTCGCCCGGCAGCGCCAGGGTGCGGCCCGATTCCGCGGCGAAGCCGTTGGCCTCGGCCCAGGCCCGTTGCGCCGGCGTGGCGGCGGCGCGCCAGCCCTCCAGCGCAGCCTTGCTGAGCGGGATCAGAGAGACGGTCTCTCCCTCGGCGGCATCGACCAGATTCGGCAGCACGGCGCGGGCCTTCTTGCGTTCGGAAACTCGGGGCGGCACACCATGCTCCAGCCCGTTTGCCTTGCCAACCCCTCAGCCGGAGCGGACCCGCCATGCGCCTTGTCATCGGCAACAAGCGATACTCCTCCTGGTCGCTGCGGGCCTGGCTGGCCCTGGCGCATCACGGCATCGCCTTCGAGGAAATCCTGATCCCGCTGTACCGCGACGGGTCGAAGGAGGCGATCCTGCGCCACTCGCCCAGCGGCAAGGTGCCGACGCTGATCGATGGCGGAACCACCGTCTGGGAGAGCCTGGCGGTGCTGGAATATTTGGCCGAGCGGTTCCCGGATCTCGGCCTGTGGCCAAGCGACCCGGCGCGGCGGGCATTCGCCCGGTCGATCTCGGCCGAGATGCACAGCGGCTTCGCCGCCCTGCGCGACGAGCTGCCGATGGACCTGGCGCCGGTCGATCCCGGCAAGGCCCGCAGCGACGCCGCCGAGGCCGATATCGGCCGCGTCACCGCGATCTGGCGACAGTGCCGCGAGGCGGCCGGCGCCGAGGGCCCGTTCCTGTTCGGCGCCTTCGGGGCGACGGACTGCATGTACGCTCCGGTGGTCCTGCGCCTCGACCGCTACCGGGTGCCGCTGGACCCGGTGTGCCGGGCCTATGCCGACGCGGTGCTGGCCCTGCCGGCGATGCGGCGCTGGGTCGAGGCCGGGATGGCCGAGCCCTGGGTGCTGACGTTCTGAGAGACCGTTGGACATGCTACTGGCGCGGCCGTCTGACGGCGGTTTCTCCACTTCCGGTGCTCACAGGCCAACGCCCGCTGCGCTCCGGTTCTCGAAACCACCGCCAGCCGACTCACGCCAGCGCATTCCAAACGGTTCTCTCATACCGCCGCCTCTCCCGATCACCTCATCGCCGTCATTGCGAGCGCAGCGAAGCAATCCATGCAGCCGCCCTTGCGGGACAATGGATTGCTTCGTCGGCTTCGCCTCCTCGCAATGACGATGAGGGACGGATGCCCGGAAACCCGCCTCAGCCCTCACCGATATCGCCCAGATCGTAGGGCGTGGTCTGGTACAGCTGGTTGATCCAGTTGCCGAACAGCAGATGGGCGTGGCTGCGCCAGCGGTTCTGCGGCTTGCGCTCGGGGTCGTTGCCGGGGAAGTAGTCATGCGGCAGGGCGATCGCCTTGCCGGCGGCGACGTCGCGGAAATACTCGTCGCCCAGCGTGTCCGTATCGTACTCGACATGGTTGAACATGTGCAGCGACCGGTGGCAGGGATCCTCCAGCAGGCACAGCCCGGCCTCGTCCGACTCCATCAGCACCTTCATGCCGCTGGCGGCCGGGATGTCCTCGCGCCGGTTCTCGGTCCAGCGCGACACCGGGATGGTGAAGTCGTCCGAGAAGCCGCGCAGATAGGGCGACGCCGGCTCGACGATGCGGTGCCGGTACACGCCGAACTTCTTCTGCGGCAGCCCGTGCTTGGGCACGCCGTGGAAATGGTGCACCGCCGCCTGGGCGCCCCAGCAGATGTTGAAGCAGCCATGGACGTTGGTCTGCGTCCAGTCGAACACGCGGCGCAGCTCGTCCCAGTAGGTCACCTGCTCGAACGCCATCGTCTCCACCGGCGCGCCGGTGACGATGAAGCCGTCGAATTTCTCGGCCTGCACGTCCTCCCAGTCTCGGTAGAAGGACAGGATGTGGTCGGCCGGCGTGTTGCGCGGCACGTGGTGGGTCATCTTGACCAGTGTCAGCTCGACCTGCAGCGGCGAGGCGCCGAGCAGCCGGGCGAACTGGGTCTCGGTCTTGACCTTGTTCGGCATCAGGTTCAGCAGGCCGATCCGCATCGGCCGGATGTCCTGGCGCACGGCTTCGGCCTCGGCCATCACCATGACCCCTTCCGCTTCCAGGACGGAACGGGCGGGCAGATCGTTCGGGATCTTGATCGGCATAGTTCGGTCTGGTTCCACGCGTCGCGGGCAGGACCGAATCTGTGATGGACCCGTTTGGTTGTCGGTTCGACCACATCCCCCCTCTCGGGGGCGCCACCTTGCTCGGGGAAGCAGGTTGGCGTCGGGCAGTGCCCAACTCCTGATGTGCGACCAGTTCTACGGGGTCCGCAGGGACATTTCAACTGGATGAATGCGCGGCGACATCCTCTCCGCCGCGCCTCCGAGTCACCGCTTCAGAGACCGTTTGGGAATGCGCTGGTGTGAGTCGGCTGGCGGTGGCTTCGAGAACCGGAGCGCAGCGGACGTTAAAGTCCGTGAGCACCGGAAGCGGAGAAGACGCCGTCAGGCGGCCGCACCAGTAGCATTCCCGAATGGTCTCTAAGGTGTCGCCTTGGCCGGCAGGCTGAGCATCGCATGCTCGGCATAGTAGCGGGCGGCGCCGGGGTGCAGCGGCACGCCCAGGCCGCGCGCAGCGCCGTCGATCGAGACCTCCTTGCCGCGCGGATGGCCGGCCGCCAGCAGGTCCAGCGTCGATTTCTGCCACAGGGCGCGGGTGATTTCGTAGACCGTGGCCTCCGGCACCTTTTCCGCCACCAGCCAGATCGCCCCGACCGACAGGCCCGGCACCTCCGCGGCAATGCCGTCATAGAGGCCGCCGGGGATCGGCTCCTGCGCGAAGAACGGCACCTTGGCCACCAGCGCCTCCGCCTCCGGCCCCGTGATCGGCAGCAGCCGCACCGGCCGCCGCCGCGCCAGGTCGGCGATCACGCCCAGCGGCGGGCCGCCGGTCATCACCATGGCGTCGAGCCCGCCTTCGGCCAGCAGGTCGGCCGAGGGCTCCGGCCGCTCATAGACCTCGGTCACGTCGGTCTGCGTCAGGCCGTAGGCGCCCAGGATCTGGCGGATGTCGTAGATGGTGCCGGAGCCTTCGGCGCCGACCGAGACGCGCTTGCCCTTGAGGTCGGCCACCGACTGCGCGGGGCTGTCGGCCGGCACCACGACATGAACGAATTCGGAGAAGAGATGGGCGATGGCGCGCAGGCTGGTCACCGGCGGCTCGCCGGCGAACGGCCCCTCGCCGGTATAGGCTGCGAAGGCGACATCGGCCTGGGACAGGCCGGACTCGAACTCGCCGTCGCGGATCCGCCGGATGTTGTCGATCGACCCGGCGCTGGCCTGGGCCACCGCGATCAGGCCGGAGACGCCGCAGCTGCCGCCGGCGCTGCCACAGGGCGGCAGGCCCGGCGGGCCGGAGATGGCGCCGGCGATGATGCCGCCGATCGGGAAATAGGTGCCGCCGGTGGTGCCGGTGCCGATGCGGAAGAACACCGGGTCCTGCGACTGCGCCCGCGCCCATCGCATACCGCCGAGCCCCGCCGCGGCCATCCCCGCAGCCGGAAGCGTCGAGGTCAGCAGGCGGCGGCGGGTCAGCATGGCGGTTCCCTTCAGGCAGCGTCGCGCATGGTCGGCGGCGTCTCGTCCGGCGCACGGGGGTCGAGCTCGGCCGCGACCGGCGTGGTGGTCGGCGCCACCGAGATGAAGCTGCCCTGCTCCTCGTTCGGCTTCGCCGCGCGGCGGGTCATGCGGTAGACGGTGAACAATGCCAGCAGCGCCGCGACCGAGCCGGTCCAGACGAACAACCCATCCGGCCCCAGGACCTGCATCACCCGTGACGCGGCGATGGGGCCGACCACAGCACCGACGCCGTAGCACAGCAGCAGCCCGGCCGCGGCGGGCACCAGCTGCTCCGGCCGCATGAAGTCGTTGGCATGGCTGAGGCTGAGCGGATAGATGGTGTAGGACAGCCCGCCGAAGGCGGCGAGCAGCACCAGCAGCAGCGTCATCGAGGTGCCGCCGAACAGCGCCAGCGCGGCGCTGATCAGGGCCAGCGAGATGGTGATGCCGAGGAACACCTGGCGCCGGTCGAAGCGGTCGGACAGGCGGCCGACCGGATACTGCAGCACGAAACCGGCGAAGATCGCCGTCATCATGAAGCTGGCGATCCAGTCCGGCGACGGGTCGATGGTGCGCGCATAGACGGGGCCCATGCCGGAGAAGGCGGCGCTGATCAGCCCGACCGAGAAGCAGCCGGCGACGCCGAGCGGCGAGATCCCGATCAGGGCGCGCAGGCCGAAGCGCTTGACCTTGATCACCGGCGGCGTCTCGACCGGGGTCAGCGACAGCGGCACCAGCGACAGCGACACCAGCATCGCCACCACCGAGAACAGGGCGAAGCCGGCCGGGTCCATCACCGTCAGCCAGGGCTGGGACAGGCCGAAGGCGGTGTAGTTCACCGCCATGTAGGAGGACATCACCCGGCCGCGCACGGCGTTGGAGGCGCGGGCGTTCAGCCAGCTCTCGATGATGGTGAACAGCACCGCCATGCTGATGCCGGTGATCAGGCGCAGCACCGCCCAGACGACCGGGTCGACCCACAGCGCATGGAACAGCGCCGCGGCGGAGGCGATCGCGGCGAAGGCCGCGAAGGTGCGGATATGGCCGACGAGCAGGACGATACGCGGGCAGATCAGCGTGCCCAGCGCGAAGCCGCCGGAATAGAAGGCCAGCACCAGGCCGATGGTGCCGACGCCGAAGCCGTCGAGGTCCATCCGGATCGCGACCAGCGTGCCGAACAGGCCGTTGCCCATGATCATGATCGCCGCGCTGAACAGCAGCGGCGCCACGGCCAGGAGGACCGAGCCGAGGGAGGGTGGCGGAGGGGCTGAATCGGTTGCGGCCATTCACGTCCGTTCTAGGTCGGGCGACGGGCCGGGGCCAGGGAAGATTCGTGACGATTTCAGGGCAAGCCCGCCCCCGGTCCCCGCCTGCAGATAAGGTGGTGCGGGTCGCCGCGGCGGCCACCCCGCCGCTTCGGTTCAGCCGCCGGCCTTCGGCCGGTAGAAGACGTGGTCGCCGATCGAGGCGGTACGGCGGAAGCGGCTGGTCCAGGCCGGCATGCCGCGGCCCAGAGCGCGCATCGCCGCCGGGGCGAAGAAGTACTGGGCGCCGTCCGTCGGGTCGTCGGCGAAATAGCCGTCCAGCATCTGCCAGACCACAAGGCGCGCGGTGCGCTGCAGGATCTCGTCCTGCGCGCTCAGCGGCGCCGGGAACTGCGGCATCGCGCCGCCCCGCACCGCTTTGGCGAAGGCGCGGAAGCGCGGTCGCTGCAGCGGCTCGAACTGGCCCGGATCGGCCAGCACCTCGCAGGGGGTGTCGCCGAAATCATTGTCCACGGCGATGCGGTTCATGATCACCCAGACCACCGCCGCCATGCCGCGGGTGCCTTGGTTGCCGGCCTCGGTATAGGCGGTGAAGGCCAGGCAGCGCAGCGAGCGCTCGGCCTTGGCCGGGTCGGCCGGCAGGGGCACGCCGCCGATGCTCAGCGGGCCGGCGCCGACGCGCCGCAGCAGCGGCGAAGGCTGGTCGACCGCGACGCCACGGCCGGAGACGAAGACGGAGCAGGCCAGGTCGCCCGGGCCGCAGCCGGTCAGGCGGCGGCCGGCGCCGTCGGCCTCGGTGCCTCGCAGCCAGGGGGCGCCCGCGGGCTCAATCAGCGACACGGCGCGGGCCAGGGCGACATCGAGCCGCTCGGTGACCTCCGGCGCCGGGCGGTCGACCCGCAGCAGCGAGGAGCTTGACCGGGCCCAGACCGGCGCAACGCCGGGTCCGGCGGGCTGCACCAAAGCGGGAACGGCGTCGGCCGCCACCACCGCGCCCGCCGCGGACGAGGTGGCCAGGGCCGGCTGGGACGGGACGGGACCGGCGGTCGCCGGCAGCACCGCCGCCACCGGTGCGATCGAGGAAGGCGACGCCGGCGCGGTATCGGCCAGCAGGCCTGCCGCCGGCCCGAGCGAGGCGACGACCACGGGCTTCGCCTCGTTCGGCGCGACGTCGATCAGGGCCGCGGCGCCGGCCTGCGCCGCCGGCGCGGCGACGGGTGCCACCGGCGCCGTATCCGCCCGCCCCTCGGCCGGCGCCAAAGGCGGCTCGGTCGTCGCCTGCACCGGCGGCACGGCCACCGGCAGGCTTGCGGGCGCGGGCAGCGGGTCGGC
>NZ_JBCNNF010000019.1:0-33543 GCF_039594555.1 Inquilinus sp. | reverse complement strand
CGCCCTCGCGCATGCGGCCGGCGACGCCGGCGATCACGTCCTGCTCGTCCTGGTGCAGGTCGCGCATCACGTATTTCACCCCGGCCGCCACCGCCGCCCGGGTGCCCATGCCGACGCTGTAGCCGACGATCGGGTTGGCGGTGACCGCGCCCACCGTGCCGCCGGTGGCGATGCCGCTGACATCTGCCACCATGTTGGCGCAGCCGGCCAGCGGCAGGACCAGCACGGGCAGCAGGCACGGGAGCCCGGGGAGACGGCGGCGCCGCCCGGTCACTGCAGCGATCCCCAGCGCTCCGTCGCCGGCTCGGCCGAGGCCCATTTCCAGGTCTCGCCGTTCTGACAGATGATGGCGACGTAGAAGGCCTTGTCCTTCTCCGCCTCGACCGAGAACACGATCTCCTTGCAGGCCAGGGGCGCCGCGCCGATCAGCCGGCTGACGGTGACCTGGCCCTGCTCGTCCGCCTCGATCGGCACGTCATGCGCGATGTCCCAGCGCGCCACCTGGCCGACCGCCAGCGGGCCGGCGACCGCTGCGATGCGGTCCTGCTCGGCCTGGTGCACCTTGCGCTCGCCATATTGCAGCCCGGCGCTGGCGGCGGAACGGACGCCGAGGCCGATGCCGGTGGCCACCAGCGCGTTCTTGGTGACGGCGCTGGCCGCCGCCGCGCCGCCGACGCCGGCCAGATCCGCCGTGCCCTCATGCATCAGGGAGCCGCAGCCGCCGAGCCCCAGCGCTGAAACCAGAAGGAGAGCGGCAATCGAGTGTCTGCACGTTCCGGCAGGCATTGCACCGTCTTGAGCCACGGTCTTCGGGCCATCCGGCCGAATTGCGAATCACCGTAACATCAAGTTGTTACAATTGTCGATGAAGGTGGAATCTCAATTGCCTCCGGCTTTGGGAGCATGACCCGCGGCGTCCGGCTGGCGGAGCCCCGACGCCGTGCTATCGTGCCGCCCGGGGGGCCGGAGACCGGAGGAACGCCTTGTATCGTGTGGTTGCGGCGGCTGCCTATGCCGAGGGGCGGCGGGTTGCCGATATCGCCCTGTCGGAGGGCCGGGTCTGGTCGCAGAAGCCCGGCCATTTCGTCTGGATCGGCATCCGCAAGCCGAAGGAAGCCGACCTGCGCGAGCTGGCGCAGCAATTCGGGCTGCATCCGCTGGCGATCGAGGACGCGCTGAACGCGCATCAGCGGCCGAAGCTGGAAACATATGGCGACGGCCTGTTCGTGGTGCTGCGCACCGCGCATCGCGAGATGGACGCCACGGAGTTCGGCGAGACCCACATCTTCATCGGCCCCGGCTATGTCATCTCGGTCCGGCACGGCCCGTCCTCCTCCTACTCGACGGTGCGGGAGCGGGCGGAAGCCAACCCCGCGCTGCTGAAGCACGGCGAGGATTTCGTGCTGTATTCGATCCTCGACTTCGTGGTCGACAACTACACCCCGGTGGTGGAGGCGATCGAGGTCGAGGTGACGGCGCTGGAGCAGCGGGTGCTGAACGTGCCGCTGACCGCCGGCGACATCGAGCGCATCCACGCGCTGCGCCGCGAGCTGATGGTGATCCGCCGCACGGTCACGGCGGTGGCCGAGGTGTGCAGGCAACTGGAGCACACCGAGCTGGACTGCATCGACGAGGCGATGCATCCCTATTTCCGCGACGTCGCCGACCATGTGAAGCGGGTCAGCGACGACATCGACGCGCTGCGCGAGATCGTCACCCACACCTTCGAGGCCGGCCTGCTGCTGGAATCCTCACGCCAGAACCAGGTGCAGCGGAAATTCGCCGCCTGGGCCGCGATCCTGGCGGTGCCGACCGCGATCGCCGGCATCTACGGCATGAATTTCGAGAACATGCCGGAGCTGCATCTAGCCTATGGCTACTACATGATCCTGGCCGCGATCGTCGGCCTGTGCGGCTTCCTGTACTGGCGGTTCAAGCGCTGGGGATGGCTGTAGGCTTGCCAGCACGTCGGGACTGCGGTTCAACAGCGGCATGACCGATCCCCTCGACACGGACGACCTCTCCCCCGAGCGCGCGGCGGCGGAGGCCGAGTGCCCGCGCTGCCTCAAGCCCACGGCGCTGTGCGTCTGCGACGATGTCGTGCCGATCGAGAACCGCATCGGCCTCCTGATCCTGCAGCACCCGCAGGAGCAGGCGAAGGAGCTGGGCACCGCCCGCCTGACCGCGCTGCACCTGACCAACGCCGTGTTCAAGATCGGCCTCTCCTGGCCCAGCCTGGCGGCGGCGCTGGGCCGGCCGGCCGACCCCAAGCGCTGGGCCGTGCTGTATCTCGGCTCGATGCGGCCGGAGGATTTCCCGCCCGGACGCGAGCTGGTGGTGCTGGACCGGAAGGGCGCGCCGCTGCCGAAGCAGGACGAGGCGCTGGAGGAGATCGAGGGCGTGGTGGTGCTGGACGGCACCTGGAGCCAGGCCAAGACGCTGTGGTGGCGCAATGCCTGGATGCTGAAGGGCCGCCGCATCGCGCTGAAGCCGCAGCGCCCGTCATTGTACGGCAAGCTGCGGCGCGAACCCCGGCGCGAGGCGCTGTCGACGCTGGAATCCTCGGCCTTCCTGCTGAGCCGGCTGGAGGGGCGGCCCGAGATCGAGACCGCGCTCCTCGCCAGCTTCGCCCGGATGCTCGACCGCTACCGCGCCACCCAGCCGGCGCGGCCCACCGGCCCGCGTCCAGACCGCCGCCGGCCGCAGCAGCGCCGCGGCCGGGCCCGCTAACCTCGCTTTTCCGCCCGTAGCAGGATCAACGCCGGCAGCAGCGGCAATGCCGCGACCAGCGCCAGGAATGCGTGGGTGATGTCGAAGGCGGCCAGCGCCCCCATCGGATAGGCCGGCCCCGGCGGCAGGAACAGGCCGAACAGCGCCACCGCCAGCGCCGCGCCGATCGAGGCGCCGGTGCGGTCGAGGATGTTGAGCAGCGGCACCCCGTCCGGCACCCGCTCCTTCGGCAGCGAGGCCAGGGCCACGGTCATCGCCGGCATGCCCGACAGCACCATGCCGAAGCCGCGCACCGCCAGCACGGCCGAGAGCCAGAGATAGCTGGTATGGACCTCCAGGAAGGCCAGCGGCACGGTGCCGAGCACGGTCAGGACGATGCCGGCCACCACCAGCCGGCCGCCGCCGAAGCGGTCGGCCAGCCGGCCGCTGAATGGCATGGCCAGCGCGATGCCGAGATCCTGCGGCAGGATCAAGAGGCCGGTCATGAACACCGTCTCGTGCCGCACCAGCAGGTAGTAGAGCGGGAGGGCGATCTGCGCCCCGTACACGGTGAAGCCGCCACAGAACAGGATCAGCCCGGCCGGGCCGAAGATGCGGTGGCGCAGCAGGCGGATGCGGATCAGCGGCGCCTCCATCCGCCGCGCCCGCAGCACGAAGCCGGCGATCAAGGCGAGGCCGAGCAGCAGCGCGCCATCCGCTGCCGCCGCGCCGAAGCCGCCGGCCTGGGCGATGGCGGCGACGCCCCAGGTCATCAACGGCAGGCCGAGGGTCAGCAGCACCAGCCCGGGCAGGTCGAGGCGGCCGGCGGCGCCCGCCGCGCCGGGCTCGGTGCGCGGCAGCCAGCGCCAGCCGGCCAGCAGGGCGGCGAGGCCGAGCGGCACGTTGATCCAGAACAGCCAGGGCCAGCCCTGCCAGGCCAGCAGCGCGCTGCCGACGGTGGACCCGATCGCCGGGGCCAACACCACGACGATGCCCATCGTGCCCATCAGCCGGCCCATCCGGCCCGGCCCGGCGGCCATGCCGAGCAGCATCTGCCCGACCGGCACCAGCAGGCCGCCGCACAGGCCCAGCAGCACCCGCGCCGCGATCAGCTGCCCGGCCGTGGCCGACAGGGCGCAAGCGACCGAGATCAGGATGAACAACATCAAGCTGGCGAACCACAGCCGCGTCGGCCCCACCCGCCGCGCCGCCCAGGCGCTGATCGGGATCGCGGCGGCCAGGGCCAGAAGGTAGCCCGTAGCCACCCATTGCATGGTGTCCAGCGTCACGCCGAAGCCCTCGCCCATCGGCGCCAGCCCGATGTTCACGATCGAGGTGGTGAGCCGCGACAGGAAGCCGCCGACGACCAGGACCGCGGCCTGGCGCCACAGCGCGGCCGGGATCCTCTCCAGCCTTGCCGTGCCCGGGGCGATGGAGACCATGATCAAGGCTCCTTATCGATGATAAATTTATCATCGATAAGGAGATGATTGTGACTAGGCTGTCAAGAGGCTCGATCGCAGGCCAATCGACCAGGACGGACACCGCATGACCCGACCCGAACCATCATTGCGAGCGCAGCGAAGCAATCCAGGGCAGCTCGTGCCGGCCCCCGGATTGCTTCGTCGCTCCGCTCCTCGCAATGACGCGGAGGGAGCGGACTCTCCGGGGACCGGGCGATGAAGCTGCAGCGCGACGTTGTGATCCGGACGGCGCTGGAACTGCTGGACGAGGTCGGCATCGAGGGCTTGAGCACCCGGCGCCTGGCCGAGCGCCTCGGCGTGCAGTCGCCGGCCCTGTACTGGCACTTCAAGAACAAGCGCGCCCTGCTGGACGCCATGGCCGCGGCGATGATGGATGAGGGCGGGATGCGGCGGACGGTCGAGCCCGGCGCCGACTGGCGGACGTGGCTGGCGGAGGATGCGCGCCGGTTCCGCCGGGCGCTGCTGGCGCGGCGCGACGGCGCCCGGCTGCATGCCGGCACCCGGCCGGAGCCGGCGGAGTTCGCCGCGGTCGAATCCGAGACCGCCCTGCTGTGCACAGCCGGCCTCAGCCCGGCCGACGCGCTGCGCGCCCAGATCGCGATCGGCCGCTATGTCGTGGGCTGGGTGCTGGAGGAGCAGGCCGATGCCGCCGACGCGGACGACCGCGAGGGCGAGCGCATGGCCGCCGCGGACCTCGCCGCCTATCCGCTGTTCGCCGAGGGCATGGCGGTGGTGCACGACGCCGACCCGGAGGCCGCCTTCGATTACGGCCTCAACCTGCTGCTCGACGGCATCGCGGCCAGGCTGGCGCGATGAGGCCGATCAGAGGTCTTCCAGCAGGATACAGCGCCATTCCCCCGCGGTGCCGATCCCGCACGAAGAAGGGCTCTCCGCCGAAGCGGAGAGCCCCTTGTTGTTTCCTCCGATCCTACGCCACGCCGCCCCGGCTCAGGGTGAAGGCCTCGAAGTCGGCGCTGTCGAGATACTGCAGCCGGCTCCAGCCATCGGTCGCCATCGCAGCGACGTATTCGGCCGAGGCGAAGGCGGCGACGTTGCAGCCGCCGGGCAGGCAGCCGGCGGGCAGGTTGGCGTCCATCAGCCCCTGCGCGCTCTGCACCGTGCTGTGGTTGCCGACAGGCCCGACCGGCCCGGAGGTCGCGAACACCACCTCGTCGACCCGCTTGGTGGTGAAGCTGTAGCTGGCGAAGCCGTTCTTGTGCTTCGCCCGCCACGGCAGCGTCACCATGTCCCCCGGGGTGAAGCCGAGCACGCCGCAGCACGGGTCGGCCGAGGCCGAGCCGATGGTCGGGGCGTCGATCTCGGCGTAGGTCGGGTTGTTGTCGACATGCACCGTGACGACCATGGCGTTGCCGTCGACCAGCCCCAGCGGCGCCGCGTCCACCGTGGTGATCGTGCCGGCCAGGTTGTCGACATCCGGCACGAAGTAGCGGATGCCGAGCGCGGCGATGTCGACCGGATTGCCGGCGGTGTCGAACAGCTCCAGCCGGATCTCGAACTTGCCGGACTGGTCGGCGCCGACCTCGCTGCCGTTGGCGTCATAGCTGATGCCCGGCGCCGGCAGCGTGGTGTCGAACACCCCGTTCTGGTAGTCGACCGGCGCGATCACCGGCCCCCAGACGCCCTGCGGCGGCAGCGAGGGCGGGATCTCGAACAGGTTGGCCGCCGGCGCCTCCGGCGGCGACAGCGGACCCAGTTTGTACAGCGCGCTGACCGGCTGACCGCCGCCGCCGTCATAGGTGTAGTGGCGGCCGACATCGCCGAGCATCGGGATCCATGGGACCGTGCCCGCGCGCCGCCAGAGCAGGCGGTAATACTTGACGCCCAGCGTCTCGCGCAGGCTGTTGTCGAACAGGAGCTGCGGCCGCAGCACGCCCCCGAACGGCGCGCCGCCGCCGGTCAGGCCGCGATTGGCCGGGGTGGTGCCACCCTGCAGCGCCTGGGAATCGCCGAAGATGGCGTTCATCGAGGTCTGGCCGATCGCGGTGAACAGCACCCAGTTGTCGCCAGCCACCACCGGCTCGCAGGGCGGGCAGGTGCGCGCCAGCGGATGGTGGGTGATCAGCGTCACCTCGCTGCCGCAGGCGTAGTTCCACCACGTGTAGCAGGGCACCGGCGTCGGGGCGTAGATGACGATGTCCCACCACAGGAAGCGCTGCATGACCTTGAAGTACAGGTCCGGCGTGTCGTGGTTGCGGCAGCCCTGGAAGAACAGCGTGCGGAAATGGCCACAATCGTCGGTGTGCGCCGTGGCCACGCGCTGCATGGTGAAGAAGCCGGGGAACAGGATGCAGAAGATCGGCCGCAGCAGCAGCTCGTGATCCAGCAGGGCGCGCTGGAAGTCGAGGTCGCTGCCCGTCCGCGCCGCGAAGCGCAGGGCGCCGGCCTGGTCCAGCCCGGCCAGGGCAGTGGCCGCCTCGGCATGGCTGTGCATCATCTGCGGCGCGACCTCCGGGTTCAGCCGGCGCAGCACGGCGGCACCCTGGAACGGCGCCGGGTCCGGGCCCGGGCCAGGGGGCGGGAACGGCCCGGGGAACGGCCCCGGCAGCGGGTCCGGGATCGGGTCGGGCAGCGGCACCGGGTGCAGGATGATGTCGCGCAGCCGGTCGATCACCCATTTCGGCAGCTTCGGCAGGATGATCGGGAAGCGGTCGACCTCATACACCTCGACCGTGGCATTGCAGACCGGCAGATCGATGCTCTGCCCGCCCAGCGTGGTGCGCTTCAGCACCGTGCCGCGGACCACGCACAGGCCGCGCAGCCAGCACAGGATGATGTCGAGGCCGACCGGGATGTCGATCGTGAGGCGCTCGGCGCCGCGGTCGACCCGCAGATGGCGCTCGACCGCGCCGCGGCGCATCAGCTCCCCGACCGAGCGGTCCTGGTCGTCGAGCCGCGGGCCGACCAGCAGCCGGAGGTTGGTGCCCTCGGCGCCGATCGGCACGCGCAGGGCGACCTCGCCCTTCGCGTCCAGCGGCTTCGCATCCATCAGCTTGCCGCCCTGGGAGAAAGCGTAGACGGCGAGCGACGCCTTGCGGGCGCGCTCGTCATCCGGCAGGGCCACGCGCACGGTGACGCCGTGCTCCTTTGAAGGTTCGGGTCTCTTTGCCATGAAGGCCTCCTGGGTGCGGAGGGCCAGCCTCCGCGATTGGGGATTGCAGGTGCGTCCGGCTGCGCGCAGGACCGGTACCGTCCCCCACCAGCGGCGGGACTGTCCGGCCCGCAATCGGACTCGCATTGCCCAGGAGTTGTCGCGGCGATGCATCACCCGCCGCCGCACGTCTTCTTATGACGATCAGTCGATCGGCGCAGTCGGAGAGCGATGATGCTCCTGCCGACTATGAAACAAAGATCATATCAAATTATGTACATTCGACTTCAAAGCTCCCGGAATTCTGGAAGCCTTTCTCTTCTACATCTCAATTGCGGCTTTGTTGTGCCGATTCGGCCACGGAATGATCCGGCGTTCGCGCAGATCTCGGAAGATGGCAAGGAACATGGCCTCGGTGTCGACCGTATCGTGGAAGCCGAACAGGCGCGCCTTGGTGGTGTCGCCGAACATGTCGTAGTTGAGGCCGAAGATGAAATCGGCGAAGCGCCAGGACGACACGTCGCGATATGGCGTTGGCGCCAAGCCGTGCCGGTCGATCATCGCGCGCCACAGCGGCTCCTTGTCCGCCATCATGGTGTCCAGCGGCATCGGCAGCGGCGGGGCCGTCTCCAGCTCGAAGAACCGGGCCAGGCGCGGCCACAAATCGGTCCAGCGGAACAGGTCGCCATTGGCGATGTTGAAGGCCTGGCCGGCGGCGCGCGGGTCGGTCGCGGCCCAGACCGTGGCCCGGGCCAGCAGGCCGGAATCGGTCATCTGCAGCAGCTTGTCATAGGCGCCCGGCTTGCCCGGGAAGCGCAGCGGCAGACCCAGTTCCTTCGCCATCGAGGCATAGACGGCGATGGCGACGGCCAAGTTCATCGGGTTGCCCAGCGCGGTGCCGCCGACCACCGCCGGGCGGATCGCCGACCAGGACCAGCCGCGCGTGGCGGCGCGCTCCTGCAGCCAGGCCAGCTGGTGGATCATGAATTCCGGCGGCATCGGGCCGGGATCGTCTTCCCGTGCCGGGGTCTTGAACGGGCCGAGATGGCCGCCATAGACCTTGTAGCCCTGCATCAGGCTGACATGGCGCAGCCCCGGCGCCTCCGCCGCCTCCACCGCGTTCACCAACATGGCCAGGTTCGGCGCCACCAGCTCCGCCCAGCTCGGCCGGTCCTGGAAGGCGGCGTAGAAGATGTGGGTGACCTCGCGCAGGCCCCCGAGCCTGTCGCGCGCATCGGCGGGGTCGAGCAGGTCGACGGCGACGTGCCGGACCCGGCCTGCAGCCTCGCCGCCGCGGCGCGACAGGCCGATCACGTCCCAATCCTCCAGTGTCGCCAGATGCTCCACCAGGTTGCGGCCGATCACCCCCTGGGCCCCGACCACCAGCGCCGTCTTCCGGTCCATCGCTCTCTCCGTGCCTGTGTCCCGGCCCAGAGATCATTCATTCCAACACCATTGAGTAGATGGCCGGATCGACTATCATCCATAAGCAAAATCTTGAGATGGTTATCGCATGGACCGCTTCACCACCATGGCCACCTTCCTGCGGGTGGCGGAGCTCGGCAGCCTGTCGGCGGCGGCGCGGGCGCTCGGCCTGACCCAGCCGGCGGTCAGCCAGCAGGTGGCGGCGCTGGAGCGTCGGCTGGGCGTGCGGCTGCTGAATCGCAGCACCCGCCGCCTGGCCCTGACCGAGGCCGGCGAGCGCTACCACGCCCAGGCCCGCCATATCCTGGAGGCGGTGGCCGAGGCCGAGGATGGGCTGGCCGAGGCGTCGGACACGCTGGCCGGCAGCCTGCGGGTGCATGCCCCGGCCGGGCTGGGCCAGGCGCATCTGGCGCCGATCCTGATCGGCTTCCAGCAGCGCCATCCGGAGCTGACGGTCGAGCTGATCGCCGACGACCGTTATGCCGAGCTGATCGGCGAGGGCGTCGACGTCGCCATCCGCCTCGGCGCCCTGGCCTCGCCCGGGCTGGTGGCGCGCCGGCTGGCGACGCTGCGCCGGATCCTGGTGGCGTCGCCCGGCTATGTCGCTGCCCATGGCAGCCCCGAGACGCCGGAGGAACTGGCCCGCCACCCGCATGTCCGCTTCAGCTGGGCCGCGGCAGGCGATGCGGTGCCGCTGATCGGGCCGGACGGGCCGCTGGAGGTGCGGGTGCAATCGCGCTTCCTGGCCAACAACGCCTTCGTGCTGATCGAGGCGATCCGCGCCGGGATCGGCATCGGCGGCGCGCAGCTGCCGCTGGTGCAGCCGCTGCTGGACAGCGGCGCGCTGGTGCGGGTGATGCGGGGCTACGCTTATGCGCCGCTGGAGGTGCATGCGGTCTACCCCTCCGCCCGCTTCGTGCCGCGCCGGGTCCGCGCCTTCGTCGACCACCTGGCTGCTGCCCTACCGCGAATTCCGGGGCTGGACCGGGACTGAGGCCCGGGACGCAGCCGATCGGCCCTTGCCGCCCCGGCCCGGGTTTTGGAATGATCCCGTGAACCGAGGCGAGAGGCCGTGGAAGACGTTTCCGATACATCCCCGGCTGGTGCGGCCGGCAGGACACCTCACCCGACGCGGCAGGCGCCGGTGGTGCACCGGATCGTCGTCCTGGCGGTGCTGCTGGCTGCATGCTCTGTCGCCTACGCCCTGTTGCTGGCCCGGTTCGAGGTGTCCACCGCGCCGGTGGAGGCCGAATTCGGCGTCCCGGTCGCCGAGGCCGGCATCGGGCTGTATCTGCAGCCCATCGCGATCGATCCCGCCGACAATTCGCTGGAGATGCGGGTCAGCGTGACGCCCGCCGCCGCCGGGGCGGTGGCGGTCGCGGACCGTAATGTCCTGGTCGAGGTCGGGCGCGGCACGCAGACCGAGCATGTCCGGATCCACGCCGGCGCCCCCCTTCCCGAGGTCACCTTCACCCTCGACCTCGACGAAGGGAATGTGCGCGACTATCCGCTGGACCGGTACGTGTCCGCGATCACATTGGCGGCCGCGGAAGGGGACGGCACCGGCCAGTCGCTGCCGATCCATGTCACGGCCTGGGAGGGCCTGCTGGACTATATCGTGACGGGGCAGGCGGTGGCCGGGCCGGAGGCCGGGGCGCCGCAGCTGCGGTTCTCCATCCGCCGCACCGGGGCAGCCGCGATCTTCGGCATCGCGATCTATGGCGCGATGGCCGTGATGGCGCTCTGCGCCCTCGTCATCGGCGGGCTTGTGTTCATCGGCATCCGGCGCATCGAGGTCACGTTCGCCGGCGCACTCGGCGCCGTGATCTTTGCGCTGCCGGCGCTGCGCAGCGCCTTACCTGGCGCCCCGCCGCTGGGCGTCCGGCTCGACATCCTCGTCTTCTTCTGGGCCGAGATCGGGGCGATCATCGCGTTCTTCCTGTTCGTCGCCGCCTGGGCTCGCCGCGGCCCACGGCCCTGAACCGGCAGCCCCGGGCCGCTACATCGACCGGCCGTCGAACTCATGCACCGGCACGGTCGCGAGGTCGACGTCCTCCAGGCAGCGGATGTTGATATAGGCCGACCGATCGGTCCCCGGCGCGGCGTCCTCGGCGAAGACATGGATGCCGCAGTTCCGGCAGAAGCGATGCTGGATGGCATGGCGGTTGAACAGATAGGTGCCGAGATCCACCGGCTGCGCCCGCACGCGCAGCCCGAGATGCGGCACGGCCCAGAGCAGCGCGCCCTTGCGGGCGCAGATCGAGCAGTTGCAGGACACGGCGGCGGTCAGCTCGCCCTCGACCTCGAAGGCGACGCGGCCGCAATGGCAGCTTCCCTTGTAGAGCATGGTCCCCTCCCCGTGCTGAGTCCGTCCAGAAAGCTGGATCGACGGCGCCCATGGGCAATCCCGGGGGCCGCGACAAGGGCCGGGCGGGCGGATGCATGGCTGCGTTGCACCCCCACGCCAAGGCCCTCCGTCGAATGTAGGATGAGCGATCCGTCATCCGCAGAGACCCCGCTCGCCGCACCGGCCTGCCCGAGGCCCGGAGGAACGCCATGTCCACTGCCGTCGACCGGTCGAAGCGCCCGTTCGTCATCGCCTCGATCATGCTGGCGACCTTCATGGTCGCGATCGAGGCGACGATCGTCGCCACCGCCATGCCCCGCATCGTCGGCGAGCTGGGCGGCTTCACCTATTACAGCTGGGTGTTCTCGGCCTTCCTGCTGGCCCAATCCACCACCACCGTGATCTACGGCAAGATGTCGGACGTGTTCGGCCGCAAGCCGGTGCTGGTCGGCGGCACCATCCTGTTCCTGATCGGGTCGGTGCTGTGCGGCTTCGCCTGGTCGATGGGGTCGCTGATCCTGTTCCGGCTCATGCAGGGCCTGGGCGCTGGCGCGATCACGCCGGTGACCATGACGGTGGTCGGCGACCTGTACAAGCTGGAGGAGCGCGGCCGGGCGCAGGGCCTGATGGCCAGCGTCTGGGCCACCTCCGCCGTCATCGGGCCGCTGGCCGGCGGCGTCATCGTCGACACCCTGTCGTGGGCCTGGATCTTCTGGATCAACCTGCCCTTCGGCATCCTGACCATCGCCGGCTTCGTGTTGTTCCTGAAGGAGAAGATCGAGCCGCGCAAGGTCCGGATCGACTACACCGGCGCGGCGCTGTTCTCCGTCGCCATCGTGTCGCTGCTGGTGATCCTGACCGAGACCGAGGCCAGCGGCTGGGTGCTGAGCGGGCTGGGGCTGCTGTTCCTGGTCGCCGGCTGGCTGTTCCTGTGGCAGGAGCGGCGGGCGCCGGAGCCGATCATCTCGCTGGAGCTGTGGAGCCGCCGGCTGGTCGCCACCAGCAACGTCGCCACCGTGCTGGCCGGCATGGCACTGATCGGGCTGACCACCATCCTGCCGGTCTATGTCCAGGGCGTGCTGGGCCGATCGCCGATCACCGCCGGCTTCACCCTGAGCATGCTGGTGTTCGGCTGGCCGCTGGCGGTGATGCTGTCGCAGCGGCTGTACCGCGCCTTCGGCGTGCGCCGGACCCTCCGGGTGGGCAGCCTGCTGTTCCCCCTCGGCGCCAGCTTCCTGCTGTTCCTGACGCCGCAGACCCACCCGGTTGTGGCCGGAGCCGGCGCCTTCATCATGGGCTTCGGCATGGGGCTGATCAGCCTGACCACCATCGCCGTGGTGCAGGACAGTGTCGAATGGTCGATGCGCGGCAGCGCCACGGCGTCGATCATCTTCGCCCGCAACCTGGGCAGCACCATCGGCGCCACCGCGCTGGGCGCCATCCTGAACATCGGCATCGTCCATTTCGGCAGCGGCGAACTGGCGGCCAGCGTGCACGACGTGCTGAACCAGCCGGCGGGCCTGGCCGAGCTGGCCGCCAACCCGTCGGTCCGCGGCGTCTTCGACCAGGCGCTGCATTGGACCTTCCTGGGCGTGGTGGCGATGGCGGTGCTGACCTTCGTCACCATCTGGCTGATCCCGATCGCCCCGCGGCCCGCCAGCATGGCGCCGCGCGAGGGGAAGGCCGAACCGACGGAACCCAACCCGGCGACCGTCGGTCATTGAATTTGACCGCAAGAACCGGGCCGACCGCCTCAAGGCCCGGTGCTAGCATCCACCTCATGAGCGAGCATCTCTACACCCTGTTCGAGACCGCCATCGGCCCCTGCGGCATCGCCTGGGGGCCGCGCGGCATCACCGGCGTGCAGCTGCCGGCGTCGACTGCGGAGAAGACGCGGCTGCGCCTGCTCCGCCGCTGCCCCGGCGCCATGGAAGGCGCGCCCCCGCCCGACATCGCCCGGATCATCGAGCGCATCGGCGCCCTGCTGCGCGGCGAGCGCGACGACCTGTCCGACGTGCCGGTCGACCTCGGCCGCGTGCCGGAGTTCGAGCAGCGGGTCTACGCCATCGCCCGCGCCATCCCACCGGGGTCGACCATGACCTATGGCGAGATCGCCAGGCGGCTGGGCGACCCGCTGCTGGCCCGCGATGTCGGCCAGGCCATGGGGCACAACCCGTTTCCGATCGTGGTGCCCTGCCACCGGGTGCTGGCGGCCGGCGGCAAGCCCGGCGGCTTCTCCGCCCCCGGCGGGGTCGACACCAAGCTGCGCATGCTGCGGATCGAAGGCGCCGCGGCCGCCGCCCAGGCCTCGCTGTTCGACTGACGGCGGAAACCCGTTGCCCGGCGCGGCCGTGCCGCGCAGAGTCGGCCCATGCCCGCCGAGAGGATCCTGCAGCGCCCGTCGATGGCGGTGTTCGATTACCGGTGCAGCGCCGGCCCGGGCGACCGCCCCTTCGCCGAGCTGCACGCGGGCCATTCCATCTCCTATGTCCGGCGCGGCAGCTTCGGCTGCCGGCAGCTGGGCCGGACGGACGAGCTGGTGGCGGGGTCGGTGCTGGTCGGCCATCCGGGCGACGAGTTCACCTGCACCCATGAGCACCATCACGGCGGCGACGAGTGCCTGTCCTTCGAGCTGGATCCGGCGCTGGTCGAGGCGATCGGCGACGACCGCGCCGCCTGGCGTGCCGGGGCGGTCCCGCCCTTGCCCGGGCTGATGGTGCTGGGCGAGCTCGCCCAGGCCACGGCCGAGGGCCGCGGCGACCTCGGGCTGGACGAGGTCGGCATTGCCTTCGCCGCCCGCTTCGTCGCTTTGGTGACCGGGCGGCCGCCGCACCGGGCCGAGCCGTCGGCGCGCGACCGCCGCCGGGCGGTGGAAGCGGCGCTGTGGATCGACGCCCATGCCGACCAGCCGGTCGACCTGGACGGCGCGGCCCGCACCGTCGGCCTGAGCCCCTTCCACTTCCTGCGCCTCTTCGCCCGCAGCCTCGGCGTCACGCCGCACCAGTACCTGGTCCGCGCCCGGCTGCGCCGCGCCGCCCGCCTGCTGGCGGAGGGTGCGCGGCCGGTGACCGACATCGCCTACGATGTCGGCTTCGGCGACCTGTCGAACTTCGTTCGCAGCTTCCACCGCGCCGCCGGCGTCTCGCCCCAGCGCTTCCGCAAGGCGGCAAGAGGCGACCGCGGGATTCTGCTGGAGAGGCTGGCGCCGGCTGTCTTGAGCTGAAACGCACATCCTCCGCCGTCATGGCGAGCCCCGAAGGGCCGTGGCCATGACGGTTCGGGAGACGGAGGCCCGGCTTACGACGCCGGCAGCGTCTTCAGATAGGCGATGATGTCGGCGCGGTCCTGCGGGTTGGCGATCGGCGGCGCCGCCATCTTGGTGCCCGGCACGGCCTTGGCCGGGCCGGCCAGGAAGGCATCCAGCGTGGTTTCGTCCCAGGGCTTGGCGTAGGCGACCATGGCCTTGGAGAAGGTGTAGCCGGCCAGCGTCCCGGCCACGCGGCCGAACACGCCGGACAGGTGCGGGCCGAGCTTGTTCTGGTCGGTCACCGTGTGGCAGGCGCTGCAGCGCGAGAACAGGGTCTGACCCCGCGCGGCATCGCCATCGGCCAACGCCGGGGTCACGGCACCGGCGGTCAGCAGGGCCGCGAGGGCCCATTGCATCAGCTTCATGATTATTCTTTCCTCTTCCTTCGGAAGCCCAGAGGCCATCCATCGATCGTCATCCCGTGCGCGCTGCGGCGCGAAGTGCCGCTGCGCAGACACGGGATCTCGACTCAGTCTTGGAGAGATCCCGGGTCTGCGGCGCACCACTTCGTGCTGCGCCGCGCCCGGGATGACAGGTGTCAAGACGACGTCTTCAGCGCGTCCGTGTCGAAGGGCAGGCTGCGCAGGCGCTTGCCGGTGGCGGCGAAGATCGCATTGCCGACCGCCGGGGCGACGGCGGCTGTCGCGGTCTCGCCGATGCCGCCGGGAGCCTCGGCGCTCTTGACCAAATGGGTCTCGATCACCGGCACCTCGTCGATGCGCATCGGCAGGTAGGTGTCGAAATTCGCCTGCTCGACCCGGCCGTTGACGAAGGTGATGTTGCCGTGCAGCGCCGCGGTCAGGCCGAACAGCGCCCCGCCCTGGGTCTGCGCCTCGATCGTGTCGGGGTTCACCGCCAGGCCGCAATCGACCGCGCAGACCAAGCGGTGGACCTTGATCGACCCGTCGCCTGCCACCTCGACCTCCGCCACCATCGCGACATAGCTGCCGAAGGCGAACTGCACCATGACGCCGCGGCCATGGCCCTTCGGCATCGGCGTGCCCCAGCCGGCCTTCTCCGCCACCAGGGTCAGCACGCCGAGGGCGCGCGGATTGTGGCCCAGCAGGGATTTGCGGTACTCGACCGGGTCCTGCTTGGCCGCGGCCGCCAGTTCGTCGACGAAGCTCTCGACCACGAAGACGTTGTGGGTCGGGCCGACGCCGCGCCACCAGGAGGTCGGCACGCCCTGTGGCTCGACCCGGACATATTCGACCCGGATCGCCGGGAAGGCGTAGGGCGGCTCGGCTGCGGCCTCGACCGCGTCGGCATCGACGCCGTCCTTGAAGCCGGCCGGGAAGTAGCGCGCCATGATCGAGGAGCCGGCGATGCGATGGGTCCAGGCTACCGGCTTGCCCCGCGCATCAAGCCCGGCTGCGAACCGGTCGTAGTAGTACGGCCGGTACATGTCGTGCTGGATGTCCTCCTCGCGGCTGTAGACCACCTTCACCGGACCGTCGACCTGCTTCGCCACCGCGACCGCGCGGGCGATGCCGTCGACCTCCAGCCGCCGGCCGAAGCCGCCGCCGATCAGGTGGTTGTGGACCTGCACCTTCTCCTTCGGCAGGCCGGCCACCTGCGCCGCCACGGCCTGGGCCATGGTCGGGACCTGGGTGCCGACCCAGATCTCGCAGCTGTCCTTCTGCACATGCACCGTGCAGTTCATCGGCTCCATCGCCGCATGGGCCAGGAACGGCACCTGGTAGACCGCCTCCAGCTTCTGCGCCGCGCCAGCCAGGGCCTTCTCGGCGTCGCCCTCGTTGCGGGCCACAGCCCCCGGCTTCTTCGACTCCTCCTCCAGCTGGCGGATCAGATCGGCGCTGTTCACTCCGGCATTCGGGCCGTCATCCCACTGGATCGCCGCGGCCTCGAGCCCCTTCTTGGCGGCGCCCATATGGTCCGCGACCACGGCCACGGACTCGTCGGTCTTCACCACCTGGCGGACGCCCTTGACCGCCATGGCCGCGGCCTCGTCCACCGATTTCGGCTTGCCGCCGAGGACGGGAGAGATGGCGATCGCGGCAATCTTCATCCCGGGCAGCTTGGTGTCGATGCCGAACTCGGCGGTGCCGTTGACCTTGCCGGGCGTGTCCAGCCGCTTCGCCGGCTTGCCGATGATGGTGAAGTCTTGCGGGTCCTTCAGCGTCACGGTCTTCGGGTCCGGCGCCGGCAGCGTCGCCGCCGCGTCCGCCAGCTCGCCATAGCCGAGCGACCGCTTGCCGTCGGTGACCGCGCCATGCTGCGCCTTGAGGGTCGACGGGTCGACGCCCCACTGCTTCGCGGCGGCCGCGACCAGCAGCGTGCGCGCCACGGCGCCTGCTTGGCGCAGCGGCGTCCAGAAGCCGCGGATCGAGGTCGAGCCGCCGGTCAGCTGGGCGCCGATCAGCGGGTTGGCGTAGAGCGCGTCGCTGGCCGGGGAATGCTCGAGCCGGACCTGGTCGAGGCCGACCTCCAGCTCCTCCGCCAGCAGCATGGCCTCGGCGGTGTAGATGCCCTGCCCCATTTCGGCCGACGGGATCACCAGCGTCACCAGCCCCTGGCGATCGATGCGGATGAAGGCATTGGGCGCGAAGCCCGAAGCCTCGGCCGCCGCCAGGGCGGGCCGCAGCGAGGACGGCAATGCGACGGTGAGGGCCAGCCCGCCGCCCACGGCAGCGCCGACCTTGAGGAATCCGCGGCGATCGAGGGTGTGCGAACCATCAGGCATGATCCGTCCTCCCCTTACGCCGCGGCCTTGTGGATCGCGGCGCGGATCCGCTGATAGGTGCCGCATCGGCAGACATTGCCCGACATCGCCGCGTCGATATCGTCGTCGCTCGGCTTCGGCGTGTCCTTCAGCAGCGCCGCCGCCGACATGATCTGGCCGGACTGGCAGTAGCCGCACTGCACCACCTCCAGCTCCAGCCACGCCTTCTGCAGCGCGGCACCCTGCGGTGTCTGGCCGATCGCCTCGATCGTGGTGACCGCGCTGTCGCCGATACTGTCGACCGTGGTGATGCAGGACCGCGTCGCCGCGCCGTCGACATGCACGGTGCAGGCGCCGCACAGCGCCTGGCCGCAGCCGAACTTGGTTCCGGTCATGCCGAGCACATCGCGCAGCACCCACAGCAGCGGGGTGTCGCCGTCGACATCGACCTCATGCGGTGTGCCGTTGATCTTCAACGTGAAAGCCATGGCTGCCTCTCGGTGGCTGGGGCTGATAGGACGCAGCCAGCCGCCTGGACAGCGCCGGCCGGCTGCGGTCATCGATGGGCTCTGTGACAGTCTTTTGAAGCTCGGTTGCGCGATCGGCCGGCCGGAAATGGCCCGGCACCGCGCCCGACTTCTGATTCGGCCCCAAAGATAAGACGAAACGGGACGGAAGCGCAGCGAAACATCGCGGCCTTGGACCATTGAAGAAGCCCGCCCCCCGCACATGTCATCCCCATGAGCCAGTTGATCCGCCTCGCGCTCGCCACCGGCCTCGCCGTGGCGGCCGCCTCCGCCATTCCGGCGCCCGCCACGGCGCAATGCATCGTCGATCCGGGCCAGATCGGCAGCCCCTGCGCCGGCGGCATCGGCTCGCCGCCGCTCGTCGGCGGCCAGCCCCCGGCCCCGCTGCAGATCACGCCGCCGGGGCAGCTGACCCCGCCGCAGCTGGCGCCGCCCCCGCGGCTGGAGGTGCCTCGGCCGCGCCGGGCGGAGAGCCTGGGCCGCAAGGTGCCCGGCACGCCGCTGCTGCCGCTGCCATCCTCCGGCATGGCGCAGCGCTGCGTCACGATGGTTGGCAGCTGCCCGATCCCCGGCGGCGCCATCCCCAGCACCGCCTGCACCTGCGAGGGCGGCACCACCGGCACTGCCCGTTGAGGCCGGGATGCGGGTGGCGCTGGTGCTGAACGGCGCGGCGGGCGCCCTGCTGGGCCGGACGCCGGAGGCGATCGCGGCGCCGCTGGACCGGATCCTGGCGGCGGCCGGGGCCGAGGGCCGGGTGACGCTGGCCGAGGGGCCGGCACTGTGCCGGGCGCTGGACGCCGCCATGGCCTCCGACGCCGAGGCGATCCTGGTCGGCGGCGGCGACGGCACCATCATCGCCGCGGCCGAGCGGCTGCTGGCCGAGGGCCGGGGCGGAGGCCCCACACGCCCGCTCGGCATACTGCCACTCGGCACCGCCAACCTGCTGGCCCGCGACCTGGGCATCCCGCTGACGCCGGAGGCGGCACTGCCCGCCCTTTTGTCCGGCACCACACGGCGGATCGATGTCGGGCTGGTCAATGACCGGATCTTCCTGAACAGCTCGCTGCCCGGCATCGCCTCGCGCATGGTGTTGCAGCGCGAGCGGCTGCGGCACACGCGCGGGCCGCTGAAATGGCTGCGGCTGGTGCGCGCCTTCTTCCGCGGCTTCGACCGCGGGCCGCGGCTGCATGTCGTGCTGCAGGCCGATGGCCAGCCGGTGCGGCTGGTCACCCGCACCCTGGCGATCAGCAACAACCCGCTGGCCGAAGGCTTCGCCGCGATCCATCGCCGCGCCGGGCTGGAGGACGGCCTGCTGGGCGTCTATGCAGCGCGGATCCGCCGCCGGTGGGATCTGTGGCGCCTGATCGCCCGCATCGTCGCCGGCACCTGGCAGCACGACCCGGCGACCGAAGCGCTGGCGGCGCGGCGGGTCAATGTGATCACCCGCCGCGCCCGGCTGTGGGTGGCCAATGACGGCGAGAACCATCTCTTGGCGACGCCGCTGCGCTATCGCATCCTGCCGCGCGCGCTGACCGTGCTGGTGCCGCGCACCGAACCCGAAAAGCCGGCTTGATGAAGAGCATTGCCCATATCTCCGACCTGCATTTCGGCCGCACCGAGCCGGCGCTGGTCGAGGCGCTGCTGGCCGAGCTGAAGGCGCTCAAGCCCTCGATCATCGCCGTCTCCGGCGACCTGACCCAGGATGCGCACAGCGCCGAGTTCGCCGCCGCGCGGGATTTCCTGGACCGCTTGCCCGCCCCCTATATCGTCGTCCCCGGCAACCACGACATTCCGCGGCACAACCTTCTGTCGCGCTTCACCAAGCCGTTCTCGCGCTATCGCCGCTACATCACCCCGGACACGGCGCCGCTGCTGGTCCAGGACGGGATCGCGCTGATCGGCGTCAACACCGCGAGGCGGCTGGTGGCGCACTGGAACTGGTCGCACGGGTCGATCAGCCCGAAGCAGATCGAGCGGGTGCGGGAGACGCTGCGCGCCCTGCCGCGCGGCCTGCTGAAGGTGGTGGTGGCGCACCACCCCTTCCTGCCGCCGCCCGACGCGCCGGACACCAGGCTGATCGGGCGGGCCGAGACGGCGCTGCGGGTCTTCGCCACCGCCGGGGTCGACCTGATCCTGACCGGCCACCTGCACCGGGGCTTCTACGGCGAGGTCACCACCCATCACGGCCGGGTGCGCCGGCCGATCCTGGTGGCGCAGGCGGCGACCGCGACCTCCAGCCGGCGCCGCAACGAGCCGAACGCCTACAATCGCATCCTGCTGGAGGGCGACCGGCTGACGCTGGAGCCGCGGCGGTGGGACGGCACGGGCTTCGTGCCCATGCCGCCGCACGGCTTCGAGAAGGTGAAAGGCCGCTGGCAGGCGCTGCCGGTGGCGGGGTGAGCGGACGTGCCGGGTCAGGACGCCTCGGGGAAATCGGTGCCGCGGGTTACCTCCTCCCACCGGCCGATCTCCTCGATCACTGCGTCGAGCTTCTCCCGGGCGCGGCGCAGGGCGTCGCTGCCGAGCAGCAGGTGCAGCGGCGGCCGGTCCGCACGGACGGCGGCGATGATCGCCCGGGCGGCCTTGTCCGGATCGCCGAGCTGCTTGCCGGCCGCGGCTGCGAAGGCGGCGGAGCTGCGGCCGACGCTGGCCGCATAGCCGGCGTCCTCCGCGGCGCTGTGGCGGATCGAATGGCTGGACAGGAAGTCGGTGCGGAAGGCGCCCGGCGCCACCGCCGTCACCTTGATGCCGAGCGGCGCAACCTCCTGCGCCAGGCCGGCCGACAGCCCCTCCAGGGCGGATTTCGCCGCGGAGTAGAGGCTGGTGCCCGGCCCGGGGGATCGGCCGGCGATCGAGGTGATATTGACGATGTGTCCGGCCCCCTGAGCCCGCAGGCGGGGCAGCGCCGCACGGATGACGCGGAACGGGCCGAACACGTCGACCGCGAACAGATGCGACACCTCCGCATCGGTCGCCGTCTCGAGCGCGCCGAGCAGGCCGTAGCCGGCGTTGTTGACGATGACGTCGATCGTCCCGGCCAGGGCGAAGGCCCGGTCGACCGTCGCGGCGATGGCGTCCGGATCGGCGAGGTCGAGGGGCAGGACATGCAACGTTCCCGCCCCCGGGGCGAGATCGGGCGCGCCGCTCCGGACCGTGCCGATGACGGTATCGCCTTCGGCGAGGGCGGCCTTGGCCAAGGCGAGTCCGAGGCCGCGTGAGATGCCGGTGATGAACCAGGTTGTCATGAAGAGTCTCCTGCTAGAGGCCCGGAGATAGCCATTGCCGAAGACCTTCATAATAGCCTCAGAACTGACCAGCCTTGTTAGTTCGGCTTAAAGATGATGCGATAGGGCCATGGACACTCTTCTCTCGGGCAGCGACTACAATCAGCTGCGGGCCTTCGTCGCCGTCGGCGAGCTGCTGAGCTTCAGCCGGGCGGCGGAGACGCTGGGCGTGTCGCCCTCGGCGCTGAGCCAGATGGTGCGCGGCTTCGAGGAGCGCGTCGGCGTGCGGCTGCTCAACCGCACCACCCGCAGCGTGGCGCTGACCGAGGCCGGCGAGACCCTGTTCCGCCGCGTCCGCCCGGTGGTCTCGGAGCTCGGCGAGGCCATCGGGCAGGTGCGGCGCAGCCGCGAGCGGCCGGCCGGCACCGTCCGCATCCATGCCTTCCGCTCGGCCGCCGAAGCCTATCTCGACCCGATCCTGCCGGGCTTCGCGCGGGCCTATCCCGATGTCGTGCTCGACATCACGCTCGACGACGCGGTGGTCGACATCGTCGCCGGCGGCTTCGACGCGGCGATCCGCATCGGCGAGGTGATCGAGCACGACATGGTCGCAGTGCGGCTGGGGCCGGAGATGCGCCAGATCGCGGTCGCGGCGCCGGACTATCTGGCCGCGCATGGCCGGCCGGAGCATCCGCGCGACCTGGTGCGGCACCGCTGCATCCGCTGGCGCTGGCCGGGGCATGCCACGCCCTATGCCTGGGAGTTCTTCGAGGATGGCCGCTGGTTCTCGGTCGCGGTCGAGGGACCGCTGATCGTCGACGACAAGCAGATGGCCCGTCGGGCGGCCTTGCGCGGCATCGGCATCGGTTTCGCGGTCGAGCAGGCGGTGGCCGACGACATCGCCGCCGGCCGGCTGGTGCCGCTGCTGGAGCGATGGTCCGCGCCCTTCCCGGGCCTGTTCCTGTGCTACCCGCAGCAGCGGCAGATGGCGCCCGCGCTGCGCGCCTTCATCGACGCGGTGAGGCAAGCCGCGCCGTGACGCTCCGCCGGCCGGCTCAGACGATGGCGGCGCCCGGCGCGCCGGCGGACCCGGACAGCAGGCGGGACAGGCGCCGCAGCGCCCGCTCCAGCCCCGCCCGGTCGGGCACGCCGCCGAGCGACAGCCGCACCGCTCGCGGTGGTGCGCCTGTAACATCAAAAGCGTCGGCCGGCACCACCAGCAGCCCGGATTCCCGGGCGGCGGCGGTGAAGGCCGTGGCAGACCAGCCCTCCGGCAGGGTCAGCCAGAGATGGTTGCCGTCCGGATGCGCGGCGACGGCGCCCGCGGGCAGCAGTGACGCGGCCAGGCGCTGCCGGGCCCGGTTCTCCGCCCGGATCGCCGCCGTCAGTGCGGCGAGCGTGCCGTCGCCGATCCAGCGCGTGGCCAAAGCGGCGGTCAGCGGCGAGGCCATCAGGCTGATCGCGCGCAGCCCCGCGGTCAGCGGCACCACGGCGCTCGCATCGGGCGCCGCGACATAGGCGACGCGCAGCGCCGGGCTGGCGCATTTCGACAGCGAGGCGACGTGCCACACGACGTCCGGCGCCAGGGCGGCCAGCGGCGGCGGCGCCGTGTCCTGCAGCGCGCCGTAGGCGTCGTCCTCGACGATCATGACGCCGTGCCGGCGGGCGGTGGCGACGATCGCCTGCCGACGATCCTGGGGCAGCGTCGCCGTGGTTGGGCTGGCGATGGTCGGGACCAAGTAGAGCGCCTTGGGCGGCCCGTCGCGGCAGAGGCGCTCGAAGGCATCGGGGTCGATGCCCTGGGCATCCTGCGCCAACCCGGCGAGGTTCAGCCCGAGATGGGCGGCGATCGCCCGCATGCCGGGATAGGTCAGGCCGGCGCAGGCCAGGGTGTCGCCGCGGCCGAGCAGCAGGTCGAGGAGGGCGAACAGCGCGCTCTGCGCCCCCGCCGCCGCCACCACCCGGTCTTCCGCCACCGCGCCGAGCCGCGGGCCGAGCCAGGACGCGCCGGCCGCCCGGTCCCGGGCCGTGCCGCTGCTGGGCTGGTAACCGAGGCTGGACCCGCCCTCCGGCCCCGCCAGAAGGGCCGCCAACCCCTCCGCCACTCGGTCGCCGAGCCCCGGCGGCTGCGGCGGCACGTTCATGCTGAGGTCGAAGCCGCCCGTCGCCGGCGCCGCAGGCCCGACGGCGACCGGGAGACCGCGAACGAAGCTGCCACTGCCGTTGCGCCCCTCGACCAGCCCCATACGCTTCAGCTCGGTATAGGCGCGCGTCACGGTGGTCAGGTCAACGCCGAGCTGCGCCGCCAGCTGCCGCTGCGGCGGCAGGCGGGCGCCGGGAAGCAGCGCACCGGACCGGATCCGGTCGGCCAGTTGGTCGATGATCGAGCGGTATTTCGACATGGGTCAACGGCTGCGGCGGTTTATCGCAAAACCATACACTTTACAAAAGCGCATGGCAATATTAGATACTACGCCATACAGTTCATGGGGACGATCATGGCCCAGCCCACCTATCCGACGCTGAAGCCTTTCGAGGTCGGCATCCGGGCCCGCTGCCCGCGCTGCGGCAAGGGCCATCTGTTCCGCGGCTTCCTGACCCTGGCGCCGCGCTGCGAGGTCTGCGGCCTGGATTACGGCTTCGCCGACCCGGCGGATGGCCCGGCCTTCTTCGTCATCTCGATCGTCAGCTTCCCGGTGATCGCTTTCGCCGCCTGGCTGGAACTGGCCTATGAGCCGCCGATCTGGGTGCACCTGCTGACATCGGTGCCGCTGCTGATCGGCGGTTGCCTGGCCCTGCTGCGGCCGCTGAAGGGCTGGCTGGTCGCCGCCCAGTACATCAACGACGCCCGCGAGGCCCGCCTGGCCGGCAAGGGCGAGGACTGAGCGGCCGAAATCCCGCAAGATCGGTCGAGCATGTCATTGCCGTCAGCGACTAACTGGAGCCCGCCACGGAGGACGGGACGATGAAGGCGGCACTTCAGACCTACCATGCCCGGATGCAGCGGGTGCTGGATCACATCGATCGGCATCTGGACGACGATCTGGACCTGGACGCGCTGAGCGACGTCGCAGCCTATTCGAAATTTCATTTCCACCGGCAGTTCACGGCGACCTTCGGGCTGTCCGTGCATCGCTATGTCCAACTCGCGCGCATGAAGCGCGCGTCATACCGGCTGGCCTACAGGGATGCCGAGAGCGTCACGGAGATCGCGATGGATGCCGGTTACGACGCGCCGGACGCCTTCGCCCGCGCCTTCCGGCGACGGTTCGGGCAATCGCCGTCATCGTTCCGGAAATCTCCCGACTGGGAGCCGTGGCTTGCGGCCTTCGGGCCTCTCGACGATGCGAGGAGCAAGCTCATGCAGAAGATCTTTACCGCCGGCGACGTAACGATCCGCGACGTGCCCTCCACGCCGGTGGCGATCATGGAGCATCGGGGCGATCCGGCGACGCTCGGCGCCACCATCCAGCGGTTCATCGCGTGGCGCAGGGCCGCCGGCCTGCATCCCAGGACCAGTCCGACCTTCAATGTCTGGCGCTCCGAGCGGCGTCCCGCGTCGCCGGCCGACTACAGCGTGGATCTCTGCGTCGGGACCGACCAGCCGGTCGAGGCGAAGGGCGAGCCGATCAAGGCCGGCGAGATCCCGGGCGGGCGCTGCGCGGTGCTGCGCGTCGTCGGCAATCCCGACAATCTGGAGCCCGCCGCGCTCTATCTCTATCGCGACTGGCTCCCGGCCAGCGGCGAGGAAGCCCGTGACTTCCCGATCTATTGCCAGCGGGTGAGCTTCTTCCCGGAGGTGCCGGAGCATGAGGCGGTCGCGGACCTGTTCCTGCCGCTGCGGTGAGGTGTGGCCGCCAACGGCAGCCTGCCCCTTGCTCTAGTCGTCCCGCCCGAGCCACGGGTCCGGGCCCGGGTCGCGGCCGCCGGCCAGCGCGGCCAGCCGGTCGAAATAATGGGCCCAGCCTTCGGCATGGGCGGCGCATTGCTCGGCGGTGGGCAGGCCGCTGTGGGTGAAGCGCAACAGCGTGCCGTCCGGCTGTTCGATCAGGTCGATCTCGACCAGACTCGACCCCGGCGGCACCGCCTCGCTGCCGTCCCAGCCGAAGCTGTAGGCCAGGCGATGCACCGGCACCACCTCGCGGAACGCACCGCGGGCGAAGCGGGCGCCGGTGACGTTGAGCAGATAGAGGCCGCCCGGCTGCAGGTCCATCTGCGCCTCGGTGCCGATCCAGCGCAGGATCTGCTCCGGGTCGGTCAGCAGCGCGAACACCGCGGCGGGCGGCGCCGGGATCCGGGTCTCGCGGCGGACGACGAGATCGTCTGGCATGCTCTCCTCCACGGTTTCGGCAGGCGGGGCAGCCCCGGGATGTCAGGCCTCGTGGCCGTCGCAGGGCGTCTTGTCCGCCGCGGGGTCGCGGCCGGCCGCCACAGACGCCAGCCGGTCGAGGTAATGGGTCCAGCCCTTGGCGTGAGCCGGCAAGGCCGAGGGCGGCAGCCCGCTATGGGTCATCCGCATCAGTGTGCCGTCCGGCTGCTCGATCAGGTCGATCTCGACCTGGCTCGACCCCGGCGGGACCTCGGCATTGCCGTCCCAGCCGAAGCTGTAGACCAGGCGATGCACCGGCACCACCTCGCGGAAGGCGCCGCGCACGACGTTGCTGCCGTCGACGTCGAGCAGGTAGAGGCCGCCGGGCTGCGGCTCGAAGGTGGCCGAGTTACCCATCCAGCGCAGGATCTTCTGCGGGTCGGTCAGGAAGGCGAAGATGGTGGCGGGCGGGGCCGGGATCCGCATCTCGCGCCGGAAGACGGTCGGTTCGTCCATCATGGTCCCCTTGCCGCCGCTTTGGCCCCCGGTCGACGGGCCGCCGGCAAACTACCATGGCGCGGGCGGGGTTCGCCATCCGCGCGGCGGATGACAGGCGCCGGCCGGCGGCGGCATGATCGCGGCATGGACCTGCCCCCGCCCCTCGCCTGGCTCGTCGACGACGCCGGCGCCGCCGCCGGCCCCGACCGTTTCCTGGCAGATCTCGGCAGCCGCCTGGCCGCCGATGGGCTGCCGCTGGCCGGCGGTGCCCTGACCCTGGCGGTGCCGCACCCGATCGTCGCCCGCCGCACCTGGCTGTGGCGGGCCGAGACCGGGGCGGTGATCGAGGCGCTGGGTTTCGCCGGCATGCCGCTGCCGGCCGACGGCCCGCCCGGCCAGGCCGGCCGCGACTGGCTGGCCGGGCTCGGGCCGGTGCGGGAGGATGCGGCCGGGCCGGCGGCGCTGGGCTGGGCCGGCACCCGGCCCTTCGATGCCGCCGAGGCCGAACGGCTGCGCCAGGCCGCCCGCTTCGCCGCGGCGCCGCTGTCGGCCCTGGCGTCGCGGGCCGGGCTGGCCGCCCTGCTGGAGGCCTATCTGGGCCGGCGCAGCGCCGCCCGGGTGCAGGCCGGCGCGCTGCGCCGCGGCGCCGGCGAGACCATCCGCGCCGTGCTGCTATGCGCCGATCTGCGCGACTTCACCGCCCTGTCCGAGGAGACCGAGCCGGCCGAGGTGATCGCCACGCTGGATGCCTGGTTCGACCGCATCGCCGGGGCGGTGCACGCCTTCGGCGGCGAGGTGCTGAAATTCATGGGCGACGGGCTGCTGGCGATCTTCCCGGTCACCGGCGATCCGGCCGAGGCTCGCAAGGCCTGCGACGCGGCGCTGCGCGCGGTCGCCGCCGCCCGGGCCGGCATGGCCCATCTCGATACCGCGCGCCGGGCCCAGGGCCGCCCGCCCCTGCCCTTCGGCGCGGCGCTGCATCTGGGCGAGGTGCTGTGGGGCAATATCGGCGCTGCCGACCGGCTGGACTTCACCGCCATCGGCCCCGCGGTCAACCTGGTCAGCCGGCTGGAGGGGCTGTGCCGGCCACTGGGCCGGGCGGTGCTGGTCTCCGGCGCGGTGGCCGCCGAGACTCAGGCGCCGCTGGTGCCGCTGGGCGAGCATGCGCTGCGCGGCATCGCGGCACCATGCGCCGTCTTCACCCTGCCGGATGCATGACCGGCGCCTCGGCACCGGGCCCCGCCAGCAGCTCTTCGCAGATCTCAGCGATCAGCATCCAGGTCGCCACCCAGTGGCTCTGGCCGCCCGGCACGCAGGATTCCGCCTGTCGCCGCGCCTCGACCGGCGCGTCCGGACCGTGCCGGCGCAGTAGCACCCGGGCTGAACGTTCCAGCTCTTGGGCGGTCAGGCGACTCATGAGCGGTCCGGGGGAACAGGGGGGACGCCACCCCTATCTATGAAGGTTAGATAAAATTGTCCACATCGAATCGGCCATCAAATCAAAACCGATTAGGAAAGGCCGGCGGCAGCAAAGCAAAAGGGGATCCCGGCCGGGATCCCCTCCTGCAGCAATGATCGGGCGTATCAGGCGGACTTGCGCAGGTGCCCGTCCTTGACCAGGACTTCGGCGATCTGGACCGCGTTGAGCGCCGCGCCCTTGCGCAGATTGTCGGCGACCACCCAGAAGGACAGGCCGTTCTCCACCGTCACGTCCTCGCGGATGCGGCTGACATAGACCAGGTCCTCGCCGGCGCATTCGACCGGGGTGACATAGCCCTCATCGGCGCGATGGTCGACCACCGAGATGCCCGGCGCCCGCTTCAGCACGGACCGCGCCTCCTCGGCCGAGATCGGGTTCTCGCATTCGATGTTCACCATCTCGGAATGGCCGATGAAGACCGGCACCCGCACGCAATGGGCGACGACCTTGATGGCGGGGTCGAGGATCTTCTTGGTCTCGGCCATCATCTTCCACTCCTCCTTCGTCGACCCGTCATCCATGAAGACGTCGATATGCGGGATGACGTTGAAGGCGATCTGCTTGGTGAACTTCTCCTTCACGATCGGGTCGTTCACGTACACGGCGCGGGTCTGGTTGAACAGCTCGTCCATCGCCTCCTTGCCGCCGCCGGAGACGGACTGGTAGGTCGAGACCACGACGCGGCGGATCTTGGCCAGCTGATGCAGCGGCTTCAGCGCCACCACCATCTGGATGGTGGAGCAGTTCGGGTTGGCGATGATGCCCTTCTTGCTGAACTGGGCGATCGCCTGCGGGTTAACCTCGGGCACCACCAGCGGCACGTCCGGGTCCATCCGGAACTGCGAGGTGTTGTCGATCACCACCGCCCCGGCCTTGGCCGCGCGCGGGCTGTGCACCGCCGAGACCTTGGCGCCCGGCGAGGACAGCACGATGTCGATGCCCTTGAAGTCGAACTTGGCGAGGTCCTGCACGTCGAGGATGTCGTCCTCGCCGAAGGAGACCTGGCGCCCGACCGAGCGCTCGGACGCCAGCGCCACGACCTCGTCGACCGGGAATTCCCGCTCCGACAGGATGGACAGCATCTCGCGACCGACATTGCCGGTGGCACCGATGACCGCGACCCGATAGCCCATGTCTGTAAATCCGGCTGTTCGATTGCTGCAGGGGACGCACTCGGTAGAATGTATGCCGATCCGCGCGCAAGGACACAGCCATGCGTAGAGTGCGCGGCGATCATGCCGCCAGGGGACGGCTGGCGGCTGGACACCGAGGAGGAAGCGCCATGGCCGACCGCCTGTCGAGCTATTCCGCCTTCTGGCCCTATTATCTGCGGGAGCATACGCGGCCGCGCACCCGGGCGCTGCATTTCTTCGGCACCAGCCTGGCGATCCTCTGCCTGGTGCTGCTGGTCGCCACCGGCAGCTGGTGGTGGCTGCTGGCGGCCCTGGTCTCCGGCTACCTCTTCGCCTGGATCGGCCATTTCTTCGTCGAGCACAACCGCCCGGCCACCTTCACCCACCCGCTATGGTCGCTGTTCAGCGACTTCCGCATGTACGGGCTGTGGGTGACCGGCCGGCTGGAGGACGAACTGCGCCGGGCGGGGGTGAGGCCGTAGGACCGCGAGCCCAATCGCAGCCCATCCCCCCGCTGTCATTGCCGGGCTTGACCCGGCAATCCAGAGAGCGTCGAGACCTTCTGGATGCCCGGGTCAAGCCCGGGCATGACACTGTTGGGGGACGGGACGGTTTCTTAGAACCGATACCGCAGCCCTAGCGCCACGATGTCGACGCTGCTGCTGTTGTCGGCGCTGTAGGACACGTTCGTCTGCAGCGGCGTGCCGACATAGAAGTCGCGCTCGGCGTCCATCTTGCGGGCGTCGATGAAGATGTGGGTGTAGGCGAAGTCGACCGACATGTTCTCCATGACGTCGTAGCTGAGGCCGGCGGACAGCCAGTAGCGGTCGCCGTCCGGGGTGCGGCTGGAGCGGTAGCCCGACTTGGTCGGCGTCGGGTCGTACTGGAAGCCGGCGCGCAGCGTCAGGTCGTCGTTCCAATAGTATTCGCCGCCGACCGAGAAGCCGACCGTGTCCTGGTAGCGCTGCTCGTTCACCAGGTCGTCGCCGCCATCGGCGCGCTTGACCCGGATCTCCTTGAACGAGGACCAGCCGTACCAGGTGACGCCGCCCAGCAGCGCGACCTGAGGCGTGATCTCCTGCCGGATTCCGAAGGACAGCATCGGCGGCAGGTTCAGCTTCGCCCGGCCGTCGGTGGCGAAATCGGCGCTCCGCGGCAGGCCCGGCAGCGGCGGGAAGTCGATGCCCTTCAGGCTGGCCCGCCCGTCCAGCATGTGGTCGACGCCGGAGCGGAAATGCACGCCGAGGCGGGTGCCCTCCATCGGCTGCACGATGGCGCCGATGTTGTAGCCGACCGCCCAGCTGTCGCCCTTGATCGACAGGTCGCCGTCATCGGAAAAGCTGGGCACCAGCTTGCCGACCGGGTTCGGCACGTTGCTCTCGAGCTTGGCCCAGGCATAGGAGATGTCGATGCCGCCGCCGATCGACAGCCAATCGTTCACCCGATAGGCCACCGTGGGCGAGAAGTTGTAGACGTTGAGCTCGGTCTTGGTGGCGTCGTAGCGGCCGAACCAGTTCTTGTTGTACTGGCTCTCCAGCCCGAACGGGGCGCCGAGGCCGAAGCCGACCCAGAGGCGGTTGTCGGTCGACGGCACCGGCACGGCGACATAGCCGTGCGGCACCAGAGTGGGGTCGTAGGGATTGTTGCTCTTCCGGTCGCCGGAGATCGCGCCGGGCGGCGGGTTGAGGATGCCGAGCGGGGTGCGGAAGCCCGGATAGTCGATGGTCGAGCCGTCATCCGTCAGCCGCGAATCCGGGATCAGCAGGCTGCCGCCGACCTGGGCCTCGCCCTGCTTCAGGAAGGTCATGCCGGCCGGATTGGAGAAGACGGTGCTGGCGTCATCGGCCGCGGCCGCCCCGCCGGCAAAGGCCCGGCCCAGGCCGGTCACGCTCTGCTCCTGGATGAAGAAGCCGGCGGCGTTCGCCGATGCGGCCCCGAGCCCTGCCGCCGCGGACAGCGCCGCCACCCCCAACGCCAGACGCGAAACGGTCCCGATGATCCCCTGCTTCATCTCGACATGTCCCCCCCGGTCGTCGACCGATATGTTGCGCAACGTTGCGTTTGTAACATTAGGTCACGCCCAAGACAGCGGCGCCGTCAAGCACTGTTCAAGGTCTCGATGAGATTGAATCCCTGGGGCAGGTCAAACCCCAGCCGGACGCTACGTCAACCGGTCGCAAAAAATGGCGGACGGAAGAACAGTCGGCGTTTCTCCACGGCGGCGCTCGGGAACGAATCGTCTAAAATTGATTCGGCTCTGCGCGGAGACTGGCAAACCTCAGACAAAAAGGGCGGGACCGATGGCCCCGCCCTTGCTGCACTGCACAAATACCTAAGAACGTTACTGCGAGCGAGCGGCCATCGCCTCCAGGATCGCGGTGCCCATGTCGCCGGTCGACACCACCTGGGCGGCGCCGGTGCCGGCGATGTCGGCGGTGCGGATGCCGCGGTCCAGCACGTCCGACACCGCGCCCTCGATCAGGTCCGCCTCGGCGCCGAGGTCGAAGCTGTAGCGCAGCATCATGGCGAAGCTGAGCAGCGTCGCGATCGGGTTGGCCTTGCCCTGGCCGGCGATGTCCGGCGCCGAGCCGTGCACCGGCTCGTACAGCGCCTTGCGCCGGCCGGTGGCGTCGGGCGCGCCGAGCGAGGCCGAGGGCAGCATGCCCAAGGATCCGGTCAACATCGCCGCCTCGTCCGACAGCATATCGCCGAAGAGGTTGTCGGTGACGATGACGTCGAACTGCTTCGGGTTGCGCACCAGCTGCATGGCGCAGTTGTCGGCCAGCATGTGGCTGAGCTGGACGTCGGAATACTGCTCCTGATGCAGCTTCGTCACCTCCTCGCGCCACAGCCGGCCCGATTCCATGACGTTCATCTTCTCGACCGAGCACAGCCGGTTGCCGCGCTTGCGCGCCAGCTCGAAGGCCACGGCGGCGACGCGGCGGATCTCCGACGTCGTGTAGACCTGGGTGTTGATGCCGCGGCGCTCGCCGTTGCCGAGGTCGGTGATGCCGCGCGGCTCGCCGAAATAGACGCCGCCGGTCAGCTCGCGCACGATCAGGATGTCCAGCCCCTCGACCACCTCGCGCTTCAGGGTCGAGGCATCGGCCAGGGCCGGGTAGACCAGCGCCGGGCGCAGATTGGCGAACAGCTCCAGGTCCTTGCGCAGGCGCAGCAGGCCCGCTTCCGGCCGGATCGAGAAGTCGACGCCGTCCCATTTCGGCCCGCCGACCGCGCCCAGCAGCACGGCATCGACCGCCAGCGCCTTCTCCATGGTGGCGTCGGTGACCGGCACGCCGTTGGCGTCGATCGAGCAGCCGCCGACCAGTTGCTCGTCGATGTCGAAGCCGACGGCGCGGTGGCTGCCCAGCCATTCGGCGGCGCGCTTGACCTCGCCCATCACCTCCGGGCCGATGCCGTCACCGGCCAGGACGAGGAGCTTCTTGTTGGCAGCCATGGGAAAACGACCTTCAGCGGGGGTTGGAGGAAACGGATCGGTGCGAGATCGAAGGACGGCCTGAGGCCGCTTATTGCCGGGACAGGTCGAGGTCGGGCGAATAGTCCTTGCCCTCGACCTCCTTGACGATGGCCTGGCCGCAGATGACGCGCTTGGCCTCCGGATCGTAGGTCAGGGTCGGCGCTTCGTACAGGGACCAGCCCTGGTTCAGCGCCGCGCTGACACGATGACAGAAGCTGGCGTCGTCCGGGCCGGTGAGATAGCGGTACAGCCGCATCGCCGTGCCGCCGCCGTCAGGCCGCGAGCCAGGGCTGGGCGGTCTTGCGCTTGGCCTCGAAGCTGTCGATCTCGCCGGCCTGCTGCAGGGTCAGGCCGATGTCGTCGAGGCCGTTGATCAGGCAGTGCTTGCGGAACGGGTCGAGGTCGAAGCGGATGACCTGGCCGTCCGGCCGGGTGATCTCCTGCTTCTCCAGGTCGACCGTGACGGTCGAGTTGGCGCCGTTCTCGGCGTCCTTCATCAGCAGGTCGACCTGCTCCTGCGGCAGGGCGATCGGCAGAATGCCGTTCTTGAAGCAGTTGTTGTAGAAGATGTCGGCGAAGCTGGGCGCGATGACGCAGCGGATGCCAAAATCCAGCAGCGCCCAGGGCGCGTGCTCGCGCGACGAGCCGCAGCCGAAATTGTCGCCGGCGACCAGCACCTGTGCCTTCTGATAGGCCGGGCGGTCGAGCACGAAATCCTTGGGATTGCCCTGCTCGTCCGTGCGCAGCTCGTAGAACAGCCCGGCGGCGAGGCCGGTGCGCTTGATCGTCTTCAGGAACTGCTTCGGGATGATCATGTCGGTGTCGACATTGACGATCGGCAGCGGCGCGGCGACGGCGGTGAGCGTGGTGAAGGGCTGCATGGCGGCGGCTGTGCTCAAAGGGGAGGACGGGCAAGTCATGCCACAGCCGGCCGCCGGCCCAAAGCGCGGAATCGTCACCCTCCCCGCGATGCAATTTGCCTTTGTGAGTCCCCCCTCCCCTCGCGGGAGGGGGCTAGGGGGAGGGGGTTGGCGGGCGAAGAGAGCAGACCTGGTGCCGGTTCGGACGGCGAGCCCCCCCTCCCCCTGCCCCCTCCCGCAAGGGGAGGGGGGACTGAAATGACTGCTCAACCGGCCTTCCCCTTCGGCAGCGCGAACAGCAGCCCGAGCACGGCCAGGGTCGCGGTCCCGGCATAGCCGGCGGCCGCGGCGAAGGCATGGGCATAGGCCGTGGCCTCGCCCAGCCCGGCGGCACGGGACCGCTCCAGCACCGTGGCGAACAGGATCCCGGCGATCGCGACGCCGAAGGCGCCGCCGACCTGCTGCACGGTGCTGAGCATGCCCGACGCCGAGCCGATATGGCCGTCGCGGATCCCGCCCAGCACCGTGTTGAGCAGCGGCGTGATCAGCAGGCCCTGGCCGACCCCGACCAGCAGCAGGGCCGGGATCAGCGCCTCCGCCTGCAGCGGCGCGGCCACCAGGGCGGTGGCGGCGGCGGCGAATTCGCCCAGCGCCGCGAGCGCGGCGCCGGCCATCAGCACCGCGCGGCGATGCTCCGGCGCCACCCGGCCGACGGCGATCGAGGTGATCATGAAGACGATGGCGGTCGGGGCGAACACCAGCCCGGCCGCCAGCGCCGACCGGCCGAGCCCGGACTGCGCCAGGAAGGCATAGGCCAGGTAGAAGGAGTTCATGGTCGAGTAGAACACCAGCGACAGCAGCACCCCGGCGGTGAAGGCGCGGTCGCGGAACAGTCCCGCCACTCTGGTTCGCCCGGCCTCGCCGCGGCGGTGATCGCCCGTGTCCGGGCGCTGATCCGCAACGAGCGTGT
>NZ_JBCNNF010000189.1:0-13039 GCF_039594555.1 Inquilinus sp. | reverse complement strand
ACGCCCCTGGTTTTATTGTGAACCGTGTGGCGCGGCATTACTATCTGGAAGCTATGTTGCTGGCCGAACAACAGGTAAAGGGAACTCAATTTTATAGTTGTCATGCCCGGGCTTGACCCGGGCATCCAGAGATGTCGAGGCCGCTCTGGGTGGCCCCTGGATTGCCGGGTCAAGCCCGGCAATGACAGGAAAGAGAGACGTCACCCCTTGCTAGACCATCCGGTGCCGCCTGTGCCGTGACGCTTTGTCGGGCCAGTCCTGCACCCGGATTGCACCGCAAGAACCGGGTGGCGGGCCATGTCGGTCTCGGCGAGAACAGCGGCATGAGCACCACCAAACCCGCAGCCCCGCCCGCGATGGCTTTCGCCGACTGGCTGCTGCTGATCGCCCTGTCGGTCGCCTGGGGCGGCTCCTTCTTCTTCTCCAAGGTGGCGGTGGCCGAGCTGCCGCCGCTGACCATCGTCCTGGTCCGGGTCGGGCTGGCGGCGCTGGCGCTGCTGCCGGTGCTGCGCCTGGCCGGCCTGGCGCTGCCGCGCGACCGCGGCACCTGGGCCGCCTTCTTCGGCATGGGGCTGCTGAACAACCTGATCCCGTTCTGCCTGATCGTCTGGGGCCAGACCCGGATCGGCAGCGGCCTCGCCGCCATCCTCAACGCCACCACGCCCTTGTTCACCGTGCTGGTCGCGCATGTCCTCACGACGGAGGAGAAGCTGACGCCGAAGCGGCTGGCCGGCGTGCTGCTCGGCCTCGCCGGCGTCGTCGTGCTGATCGGCCCGCAGGTGTTGGGCGGGCTGGGCGGCGAGGTCACGGCGCAGATCGCGATCCTCGGCGCCGCCCTGTCCTACGCCTTCGCCGGCATCTTCGGCCGCCGCTTCCGCAAGCTACCGCCGATGGTCACGGCCACCGGCCAGGTCAGCGCCACCACCGTGATGATACTGCCGGTCGTCGCCCTGGCCGACCGGCCCTGGACCCTGCCGATGCCCAGCGGCACGACGCTGTTGTCGCTGGCCGGGCTGGCGGTGCTCAGCACCTCGCTGGCCTATGTCCTCTACTTCAAGCTGCTGTCCCGGGTCGGCGCCACGAACACGGTGCTGGTGACGCTGCTGATCCCGCCCAGCGCCATGCTGCTCGGCCATTTGGTGCTGGGCGAGGTGCTGTCCGGCCGCGCCTGGGCCGGGATGGCGCTGATCGGGCTGGGCCTGATCGCAATCGACGGCAGGCTGTTCGCGAAGCTGTGGCGGGCGGTCGGGTCGCCCGGTCAGGCGACCTCATCGTAGGTGACGCCTAGCGAGGCCAGCGCATCCCAATAGCCGGGATAGGTCTTGGCGACGCAGCCCGGGTCGAGGATGGTGATGCTGCCGATCTTCAATCCGGCCAGGGCGAAGCTCATGGCGATGCGGTGGTCGGCATAGGTCTCGATCCGGGTCGGCAGCACCTGGCCGGCGAGGGCGGGGTCGGAGGCCACGATCAGGTCGTCGCCCTCCTCGCGGCCCAGGCCGGGGCGGATGCGCGACAGCTCGGTCGCCAGCGCCGCGACGCGGTCGCATTCCTTGACCCGGAGATTGGCAATGCCGGTGAAGCGCACCGGCGTCTGGTTGAACGCCGCCAGCACCGCCAGGGTCGGCACGGCGTCCTGCATCTGAGAGCCGTCGATCACCGCCGGCAGGTGCGGGAACCGGGCGATCAGCGCCTGGGCCTTGGCGTCCGGCTGTGTAAAGGCGGCGGCCGGCACGCCCAGGTCGATGGCGCCGCCGGTCAGCACCTCGGCTCCCCACAGATAGGTTGCGGCCGAGGCGTCGGGCTCGATCACATGGTCGACGGCGCGGTAGCCGGTCGGCTGCACCCGCCAGATGGCCTCGTCGATCGCATCGACCTCGGCGCCGAAGGCGCGCATCGCCGCGACAGTGAGATCGACATAGCCGCGGGCGCCGATCTCCTTGCCCGTCAGCGCCACCTCGACCGGGCCGGTGCCGCAGGCGGCGGCCATCAGCAGGGCGGAGATGTACTGGCTGGACAGGCCGCCATCGATCTCGACCCGGCCGGGGGCGAAGGGGCCGTGGCCGCGCACCGTGACCGGCGGGTATCCGCCCGTGTCGGTGATGTCGATGCCGAGCGAGCGCAGCGCCTGCACCAGCGGGCCGATCGGCCGCTTGCGCATATGGGCGTCGCCATCCACCACCACGGTGCCGTCGACCATGGTCACGGCGGCCGTCAGGAAGCGGGTGGCGGTGCCGGCATTGCCCAGGAACAGCGGTTCGGCCGGGGCCTGCAGCCGGCCGGTGCCGGTGACGGTGAAGCTGGTGTCGTCCGGCTCCTCGACCGTCACCCCCATGGCCCTCAGGGCGGCGGCCATCAGCTTGGTGTCGTCGCTCTTCAGCGCGCCGGTCAGGCGGCTGGTGCCGCGGGCCAGCGCCGCCAGCAGCAGGACGCGGTTGGTGATCGACTTCGACCCCGGCGGGGTGACGCGGCCGGTCAGCGGCCGGCCCGGCGCCTTGATCGTCAAACCGTTTGCGCGCGCATCCATGCCGGCCGTCCAACTCTCGCGGGTGATCATCCTGGTCTAGCGATCCCCGCAGCCTCGAACCAGCGCGATCGGCTCATTCGAGCCATTCGGTGATGAAGCTGCCGTTCTCGTGGATGTCGATGGTCTGCAGCGGGCCGGGGCCGGGATTGGTGAATTTGTGCGGCGTGTTCGCCGGCACCACCACGATCTGCCCGGCCTCGGCCAGGATCTCCTGGGTGCCGAGCGTGAACAGGGCGCGGCCGGCGCGGATGATGAAGGTCTCGGAGTAGGGGTGGCGGTGCAGCTTCGGCCCGCCGCCGGGCTCGGCCCGGTCGAAGAAGATCACCGAGACATTGGCGCCGCGCTTGCCGAGCTGGATCTCGCCGTGCCAGCGCTCGGGGTCCTCGGCCCATTCACGGCGGTCGATGACGGGGTTCATGGGAATCCTCCGACTGTCGCAAATCTGGTGATCCTGCAGTCTGCTTTTGAAATGACGATCTCGGTGTAGCCGTCTTGTAAACCGGTGGGGCTTTGTCCTGGATTGAGTGCGTCCGGAGTGCCCTTCACCAACCATGATGGCCCGAGGTCAATCACCTGCAACGGCAATTGCTTCTTTAGCCTCTCGTCGCCGATCTCCTTTCTGAAGAGTGCTTCGGCAACTGTGAGCGCCAACTGCGAATCCACGAGGCCGCCGCCCGCAGCGTGCCTCAGGACCATGGACAAATCGGATGATTGCTCGGTCACAGCTTCATCCTCCCGTCGTTACCCAGACTACATCCCCGACCCGAGCGTCCGGGCCTCGCCCAGCAGCCAGTCGCGGAAGGCGACCAGGCCGGGCCGCGGCGTGCGGTCGGCCGGCACGGTGAACCAGTAACCGTGCCGGCTGTGGAAGCCCAGGCCCGCCGGGTTGACCAAGCGCCCGGTCGACAATTCCTCGCCGATCAGGCAGCGCGGCACCAGGGCCAAGCCCTGGCCCGCGATCGCGGCGCGGATCACCAGCGCGTAGAAGCCGAAATGCACCATATGCGCCGGGGTGAACTCGGCCAGCCCCTGGGCCTCGGCGAATTCGCTCCAGCGCAGCGGCGTGTGGCGGTGGTCCAGCACGGTGTAGCGGCGCACATCCTCGGCCGTGGCGATGCCGCCCATCCGGGACAGCAGCGCTGGCGCCCCGACCAGCGCGACGTTGCGGCCGAACAGGTACTCCGCCCGCTGGCCCGGCCAGTCGCCCTCGCCGAAGCGGAACACGCCGTCGGCCTCCTCGACCGTGTCGCCGGTGGCCTGGGTGGTGAACTGCACCTCCAGCTCCGGCCGCGCCTTGGCCAGCAGCGACAGGCGCGGCACCAGCCAGCGGTCGCCCAGGATCGGCAGGACATGCAGCCGGATGGCGTTGGGCGACCCGCGCAGCGCCGCGATCCGCCCGGCTGCCGTCTCCAAGGCCCCCAGCGCGATCCGCGCCTGCTCGACATAGATCCGCCCGGCCGGGGTCGGCACCAGGCCGCGGCCGGTGCGGGCGAACAGGGGCAGGCCGGCGATCTCCTCCAGGCTGCGCAACTGCTTGCTGACCGCACTCTGGGTCAGATGCACGCTTTTCGCCGCCTCGGAGGCCGAGCCGTGCTCGACCAGCGCGGCCAGGACGCGCAGGGCGGTGGTGGAGGGCAGGGGGATCGACGACATCTCTCGGCTATGACCATTCGGACTGGCGCGTACGATATTCCATTCCGGACTATCGCAGGGAAATCATTTCCATTGTCGCTCCCCCTGCGGCTTGCCAGCATCCGCGGCCGAACAGGGAGCCGAGCATGACCGAACCGACCCGTCTCTGGGGCGCCCGCTTCCGGGCCGCGCCCGCGCCGGAGCTGATGGCCCTGTCGCGCTCCGACGCCAGCCATTTCCGCCTCGCCCCCTACGACCTCGCCGCCTCCGCCGCCCATGCGCGCGAGCTGGTGCGGGCCGGCATCCTGACCGCGGCCGAGGGCGAGACGATCGCCGCCGCCCTGATCGACCTGGCGCGCGACACCGCTGCCGGTGCCGTGAAGCCGAACCAGGGCGACGAGGACGTGCACACCTTCCTCGAGCGCGTGCTGACCGAGCGGCTCGGCGCCCTCGGCGGCAAGCTGCGCGCCGGTCGCTCCCGCAACGACCAGGCGGCGAACGACCTGAAGCTCTACCTGCGCGACGTCGCCCGCCGCCTCGCCGGCCACGTGATGGCGCTGCAGCAGGCGCTGGTGGCGCAGGCCGAGGCGCATGTCGAGACCCTGGCGCCGGGCTTCACCCATCTGCAGCCGGCCCAGCCGGTGACCTTCGCCCACCAGCTGCTGGCCCATGCCCAGACCTTCGCCCGCGATGTCGAGCGGCTGCAGGACTGGGACCGGCGCAACGCCCGGTCGCCCCTCGGCGCCGCCGCGCTCGCCGGCTCCGCCATTGCCCTGCGCCCCGACCTGTCGGCGGCCGAGCTGGGCTATGACGGCCCGTGCGAGAACTCGATCGACGCGGTCGGCAGCCGCGACCATGTGGCCGAGTTCCTGTTCGTCGCCGCGATGCTGTCGGTGCATCTGTCGCGGCTGGCGGAGGAGGTGTTCCTGTGGTCGTCGCGCCAGTTCCGCTGGGTCGAGCTGGACGACGCCTACGCCACCGGCTCCTCGATCATGCCGCAGAAGAAGAACGCCGACATCGCCGAGCTGACGCGCGGCCGGGCGTCTCGGCTGATCGGCGGGCTCACGGCCATGCTGACGGCGCTGAAGGGCCTGCCCTTCGCCTACAACCGCGACTTGGCCGAGGACAAGCGCGCCGCCTTCGAGGCGGTCGACACGCTCGACGCCGTGCTGCCGGCGATGGCCGGGATGCTGCGCACGATGCGGGTCAATGTCGAGGCGCTGAAGCGCCAGTCGGTCGAGGGCTTCACCCTGGCGACCGAGGTGGCGGACTGGCTGTCGCGGCGCGGCGTGCCGTTCTCCGAGGCGCATGAGATCACCGGCGCCCTGGTCCGGCATTGCGAAGACCGCGGCATCGGGCTGGAGGACCTGGCGGATGCCGACCTGGCGGCCGTCGATCCGCGGCTGGCGCCGGAGATCCGGGCCTGCCTGACGCCCGAGGCCGCGGTCGCCGCCCGGTCGGGCCATGGCGGCACCGCGCCCGAGCGGGTGCGGGAGCAGCTGGCGCGGCTGCGCGAGCTGCTGGTCGAGCAGGACAGTTGGGCCCAAGCCTATGATGGCCCGCGCGAGCCTGCCCGATAATGCTACTGGTGCGGCCGCCTGATGTCGGTTTCTGCGCTTCCGGTGCTCGCGGACGACCATGTCCGCTGCGCTCCGGTTCTCGAAACCGCCACCAGTCGACTCACACCAGCGCATTCTCGAACAGGCTCGGACCGCATCTGAAGGGGCTGGGGGAAAAGGGATGACCGACACCACGACCGGGGCCTCGCCCTATTCCATCGCCCATCTGCGCCATGTGCCGCGCCGGCACTATGGGCGCTGGGTCGCGGCGGCGCTGATCCTGCTGGCGCTCGCTGCGATCGTGAAGGCCTTCGCCGAGGGCCAGATCGCCTGGGCCGTGGTCGGCCAGTTCTTCACCGCGCCGGCGATCCTGTCCGGCCTGGCCAACACCATCCTGATGACGGTCTGCGCCATGGCGCTGGGCATCGCGCTCGGCGTCGTGTTCGCCATCATGGTGATGTCGCCCAACCCGGTGTTGAAGACCGTGGCCGTCGGCTATATCTGGTTCTTCCGCGGCACGCCGCTGCTGCTGCAGCTGCTGCTGTGGTTCAACCTGGCGCTGGTGTTCCCGACCATCGGCATCCCCGGCCTGATCGAGGGGCGGACGGTCGACCTGATCACGCCCTTCGTCGCGACGCTGCTGGGCCTCGGCATCAACCAGGGCGCCTACACCGCCGAGGTGGTGCGCGGCGGGATCCTGTCGGTCGATCTCGGCCAGACCGAGGCGGCCAAGGCGATCGGCATGACCCGGCTGGTGGCGCTGCGCCGGATCGTGCTGCCCCAGGCGATGCGGGTGATCATCCCGCCGGTCGGCAACGAGGTGATCAGCATGGTCAAGCTGACCTCGGTCGCCAGCGTCATCCAATACGCCGAGATGCTGCGCAACGCCCAGACCATCTACTACGCCAACGCCCGGGTGATCGAGCTGCTGATCGTCGCCGCGATCTGGTACCTGGTGGTGGTCACGGTGCTCAGCATCGGCCAGCACTTCCTGGAGAAGCATTTTTCACGCGGCCGCGGTGATCGTTGGACCAAGCGGACCCTCGACCAGCCGAAGGAGGCCTGAGCCATGCCGCCGATGGTGGTCGCCGCCGAAATCCACAAGCATTTCGGGTCGCTGCACGCGCTGCAGGGCGTGTCGCTGGAGGTCGAGCGCGGCGAGGTGCTGTGCATCATCGGCCCCTCCGGCTCGGGCAAGAGCACTCTCTTGCGCTGCATCAACCAGCTGGAAAGCGTCGATGGCGGCGCCGTCTGGGTCGATGGCGAGCTGGCCGGCTTCCGGCGCGAAGGCGATGCCCTCTATGCCCTGACCGACCGCGAGGTGGCGCGCCAGCGCCTGGCCAGCGGCATGGTGTTCCAGCGCTTCAACCTGTTCGCGCACCTGACCGTGCTGGCCAACATCATCGAGGGCCCGGTCACGGTGCAGAAGCGGCCGAAGGCCGAGGCGGTGGCCGAGGCCATGGCCCTGCTGCAGCGCGTCGGCCTGGCCGACAAGCGCGACGCCTATCCGGCCGAGCTGTCCGGCGGCCAGCAGCAGCGCATCGCCATCGCCCGCGCTTTGGCGATGAAGCCGAAGCTGATGCTGTTCGACGAGCCGACCTCCGCCCTCGACCCCGAGCTGGTGGGCGAGGTGCTGGCGGTGATGCGCGACCTCGCCGCCAGCGGCATGACCATGATCGTGGTGACGCATGAGCTGGGCTTCGCCCGCGAGGTGGCGAACCGGGTCGTGTTCATGGACCGCGGCCGGATCGTCGAGATGGGCCCGCCGCAGCAGGTGCTGGGCAGCCCGCGCGAGCCGCGCACCCGCGACTTCATCGCCGCCGTCCTGTCGTGACCGGCGGACCCAGAACAACAGGAGAGGCTTCCATGAATCGTATCGCCCTGCTCGCCGCCACGGCGGCCGTCGCCGCGCTGGCCGCCACATCTGCCAATGCACAGACCGTGCCCGACCGGATCAAGCAGGCCGGCAAGATCGTCATCGGCACCAACAACAACTACCCGCCGATCATCTTCAAGGACCCGGCGACCAACGAGCTGCAGGGCGTCGACATCGAGCTCGGCCGCGCGATCGCCAAGCAGCTGGGCGTCGAGGCCGAGTTCCAGGAGATCGCCTTCGCCCAGATGCTGCCGTCGCTGCAGACCGGCCGCATCGACATCGTCATGGCGGGGATGAGCGACACGCCGGCGCGGCGCGACATCGCCGATTTCGTCGACTACATGAAATCCGGCGCGCAGTTCTACACGATCACGGCGCTGGCCGATCAGATCAAGTCGACCGACGATTTGTGCGGCAAGACCGTGGGCGCCAGCCGCTCGACCAACTGGCCGCAGCAGATCGGCGAGTGGAGCGACGCCAACTGCGTCGCCAAGGGCAAGCCGGCGATCACCGTGGTCGGCACCGAAGGCTCGGCCGATGCCCGCACCCAGCTGAAGACCCAGCGCCTGCAGGCCGCGGCCCAGGGCAACGAGACGCTGCCCTATTTCCAGAAGCTGGAGCCGGACACCTATGTGCCGATCGGCGCGGCTTTCACGGAATCCCTGGTCGGCATCCCGGTGCTGAAATCCGAGCCGCAGCTGCGCGACGCGGTCAAGGCGGCGGTGGAGAAGCTGCAGGCCGACGGCACCTACGACCAGATCCTGGCCAAATACGGCCTGCAGGCGAACAAGCAGCCGGTCGCGCTGAACCAGGGGCAGTGAGGGGCGGCTCTCGCCCTTCCTACACCGTCATCGCGAGCCCCGCAGGGGCGTGGCGATCCAGCGGCACCGACCCCTGGATCGCCACGTCGCTTCGCTCCTCGCGATGACGTCGATACTACCTTCATTGTCATTGCCGGGCTTGACCCGGCAATCCAGGCGGCCAGCGCCGCTCTTGATGGCCCTTGGATCCTCGGGTCAAGCCCCAGGATGACAATTGAGAGGGGCAGGCGCAGCCCCGCCCTCAATCCTCCAGCCGGTGCACGTCGTGGATGACGATGCCCGCGCCCTCCGGCGGCATCTCCATCCACTGCCGGCGCTTCAGCGTCCGCCTCGTGTCCTCGTAGCCGCTCTGCCAGTGCTCGCGCATCGAGGTGCCGGAGAATTCGTGGTCCTTGGCGTGGCCCTCATAGGCCTTCTGCTGGTAGATCAGGTGCAGGATGGTGATCTCCGGCAGATGCGCCAGCTCGTCCCGCAGCCGCCGCTCCTCGTCGGTCAGCGACTCCGCCGGCGCCTTGGCCAGGGCCTGGGCCAGCCGCGTCTTCCACAGATGCAGCCGCTTGTAGAGATCCGTCGTGTAGCGGGTGCGCGACGAGTACATTATGTCCTTGTGCCGGGCCATCACGTCGTTCATGTCGCGCGGCAGCTGCCCCCGGGCGCTGAACAGGTCGACCTGGAACACCAGCGTGTTCAGCCCGCCATCCTGGTCCAGCAGGTGCTGCAAGGGCGTGTTGGAGACGATGCCGCCGTCCCAGTAATGGTCGGTGCCGATCTTGACCATCGGCAGGGCCGGGGGCAGGGCGCCGCTGGCCATCACGTGGTCCGGCCCGATCTCCTCCTCGGCGCTGTCGAAATAGGTGAAGTTGCCGGTCAGCACATTGACCGCGCCGACCGCGAAGCGCACCGGCCCGGCATTGATCCGGTCGAAATCCACCAGCTCGGCCAGGGTCTCGCGCAGCGGCGCGGTGTCGTAATGGCTGGTCGCGCTCTTCGCCCCGGCCAGGCTGAGCCACGGGCTGACCGGATGCGGCGAGAAGAAGCCGGGCTGGCCCTGCGCCATGGTCATCCAGGTGCTGGTGGCGTTGCGCAGCTGGCGGAACAGGTCGCCATCCGGCGTGTAGTGCCAGATCTTGCGATCGGTGATCCGCTCCCAGAACGCCCGCAGCCGGTCCAGCCGCCGCTCCGGCGGATTGCCGGCGATGATCGCGGCGTTGATGGCGCCGATCGACACGCCGGAGACCCAGTCCGGCTCGATCCCGACCTCGTGTAGCGCCTGGTACACCCCGGCCTGGTAGGCGCCGAGCGCGCCACCGCCCTGCAGCACCAGGGCGACGCGGTCGCAGCGGTCCGGCCGCCACCCCCTCTCGGGGATATCCTGCTGGGCAACGGGGCTCTTGGCATCCATGGCGGCCGGTCTCCTGCTCGCGGGCAGCGCACGATAGGCCGGGATGGATGACGGGCTGATGACGGGACGGTCGCCGGCGGCCCGTCCCGCTGCGATGTCACATCACTGTCGGAAGACTGTCGCGGGAGTATCCGCGCTGCCCCTCTATGAACCGCTGCGGCCGGGTCGCGGCCGTTCGGTGAAAGGTGAGACCATGCGGATCCAGGACGTCCTCCGTCTGCCGTCGATGCCCGCGGCGGGCCCCAGCTATCCGGCGGGGCCGTACCGCTTCGTCGATCGCGAATACATGATCATCACCTACGAGACCGACCCGCAGGTGATCCGCGACCAGCTGCCGGAGCCGCTGGAGCCGCTGGAGCGGCCGGTGGTGCATTACGAATGGATCCGGATGCCGGACAGCTCGGGCTTCGGCAGCTACACCGAATCCGGCATGGTCATCCCGTGCAAATTCCGCGGCGAGGAGATGAGCTTCGTCGCCCAGATGTATCTCGACGACGATCCGCCGATCGCCGCCGGCCGCGAGATCTGGGGCTTCCCGAAGAAATACGCCCATCCGAAGCTGCAGATCGTCAAGGACACGCTGACCGGCACGCTGTCCTATGCCGACCAGCTCGTGGCCATGGGCACCATGGGCTACAAGCATGAGAGCATGGCCGGCAACGGCGAGCGGACGATGGCGACGCTGTCGCGCACCCAGGTCAATCTGAAGCTGATCCCCGGCGTCGACGGCCGGCCGGAGGTGTGCCAGCTGGTGGCCTACAACCTCGTCGACATCACCCCGAAGGGCTCCTGGATCGGGCCGGCGCGGCTGCACCTGGTGCCGCATGTCAACGCGCCGGTGGCCGACCTGCCGGTGCGCCGGGTGCTCGGCGCCCACCACCTGATCGCCGACCTGACGCTGCCCTATGGCCGCGTGCTGTACGACTACAACCGTCCGGACTAGGGGGCGGCCGGACGGACCGCCGCCTCGCTCCGGCACGATCCGGCCCGCCGTCCCGTTGTCATGGCATCCGTTCCGCGTTGGAGGATGCCATGAAGGACGCCCCCTGGTTCACCCGCTTCGCCAACCGGGTCTCGCAGCTCGCCGGCCACCCCGCCACCTTCGGGGTGGCGGCGGGGCTGATGGTGGTGTGGGCCGCGCTCGGCCCGCTTGCCGGCTTTTCCGATGTCTGGCAGCTGACCGTGAACACCGGCACCACCATCGTCACCTTCCTGATGGTGTTCCTGATCCAGAACACCCAGAACCGCGACACCGCGGCGCTGCAGATCAAGATCGACGAGCTGATCCGCGCCACCGAGGTGGCGCGCAACTCGATGCTCGACCTCGAGGAGCATTCCGAGGAGGACCTGCGCGAGCTCCGCAAGGAGTATTGCAAGCTCGCGGCCGAAGCCCGGGGCGAGCGGGACCGCGAGCGCCAGCGTCAGCGGGAAAACCGCATGGAGTCTTGATGCCGGGATGGAGCAAGGTCGCGCTCCGCCGGGCCCGCGACGACGCGACGGGCCGGTCCAGGATGACGATCATGCACGAGACGGAAGCGCCGGCCGGGACGGTCTGGCAGCGCACCGACCCCGACTCCCGCCGCCGCATCGCCAGCTTCGGCATGCGATTCGGCATGGTGCTGGCGCTGCTGGCCGTGACCGCGCTGCCCGGCAGGCGCTCGCTGGCCGACATGCTGGCGCTGCTGCAGATGGTGATGTTCCTGTCCGCGATCTGGACCGGGCTGTTCGCCTGGGTCGCGCGCGAGGCGCCGCGGCCCGGCCGCCTGACCCTGTGGGACGAGGCCCTGGCCTTCACCGCCCTGTTCCTGGCGGTGCGGATCCTGCGGACAGCGGTGCTGGGGGTGTGAGTGCAGGGCGCGGCCCGACCCGGTCTCGCGTTCGTCACTGGATGGGCCGGAGCCACCCCCTCACCCGAAATCGCTGCGCGATTTCGACCTCTCCCCGAGGAGAGGTGAAGGACCGTTCACCTTATTTCCCTCTCCTTGGGGAGAGGGAGGGGCCCGCCGCGTTGGCGGCGGGAGGGTGAGGGGGATCGGACCTCACCGTCCGAGAACTACGCCGCCTCCGCCAGCCGCTCCCGGCCATGCGGCGCCGACAGGTCCAGAATCGGTCCCTTCGGCACGATGCCGGTCGGGTTGATGGTGTGGTGGCTCTCGTAATAGTGGCGCTTGATATGGGTCATCTCGATCGTCGCCGCCACATGCGGGCGCTGCGCGATCTCGCGGGTGAAGCCCCACAGCGCCGGATATTCGTGCAGCGGCCGCAGGTTGCACTTGAAGTGGCCGTGATAGACCGGGTCAAAGCGCAGCAGGGTGGTGAACAGCCGGATGTCGGCCTCGGTCAGCCGGTCGCCGACCAGCCAGCGATGCGCCGACAGATGCGCTTCCAGCCGGTCCAGCGTCTCGAACAGCCGGGTCACGGCCTCCTCATACACCGCCTGGTCGGTGGCAAAGCCGGCCTTGTAGACGCCGTTGTTCACCCGGTCATAGACCTCGGCGTTGATGGCGTCGATCTCGGGCAGCAGCGCGGCCGGCGACAGGTCGACCGACCGGTCGGCCCACGCGTTGAACTCCGAATTCAGCATCCGGATGATCTCGGCCGACTCGTTGTTGACGATCGTGCCGGTCTGCTTATCCCACAGTACCGGCACGGTGACCCGGCCGGTGTAGTCCGGCTTGGCCAGGGTGTAGACCTCGTGCAGCGCCGCCTTGCCGTTGACCCGGTCGCCGGTCGCGCCGGGGGAGCGCACGCCGGTGCGGATGTCGGCGAAGGTCCAGCCCTGCTCGCCCATGAACGGGTCGACGGCGTCGACCGATATCACATCCTGCAGCCCCTTCAGCGCCCGCACGATCAGGGTGCGGTGCGCCCAGGGGCAGGCGTAGCAGACATAGAGGTGATAGCGGCCGGGCTCGGCCTTGAAGCCCGAGCTGCCATCGGCGGTCACCTTGTTGCGGAAGGCGCTGTCCTGCCGCACGAAGCGCCCGCCGGTCGATTTGGTGTCGTACCACTGGTCGGTCCAGCGGCCCTCGATCAGCAGGCCCATCGCATCCTCCTTCGGCCGCCGGGACGGAGCCCGGCGGCGCTATCCTAACAGCCCAGAGCCCGTTCGAGACTGCGCTGGCGTGAGTCGGCTGGCGGTGGTTTCGAGAACCGGAGCGCAGCGGACGTTAAAGTCCGTGAGCACCGGAAGCGGAGAAACCGCCGTCAGACGGCCACGCCAGTAGC
>NZ_JBCNNF010000188.1:0-13044 GCF_039594555.1 Inquilinus sp. | reverse complement strand
TCATCAATAATAAATTCTGCCGTACCACCGCCAGCTTTTTCTTGTTGTTCTAAACCAGTGCAAATACGGGCTTGTATCTCCAGATCCGCCCGGCCGTACTTGCCGGTCAGCACGCCGCTGGCCAGCGGCGACCAGGGGATGACGCCGAGGCCGAGCTCCCGCGCCATCGGGATCAGGTCCCGCTCCACCGTCCGCTCGATCAGGCTGTACTCGATCTGCAGCGCGATCAGCGGCGACCAGCCGCGCAGGTCGGCGATGGTCTGCATCCGCGCCACCTGCCAGGCCGGCGCGTCGGAGATCGCGACATACAGCACCTTGCCGGCGCGGACCACGTCGTCCATGGCGCGCAGGATCTCCTCGACCGGGGTGGTGAAGTCCCAGGCGTGGAGGTACAGCAGGTCGATATAGTCGGTCCGCATCCGCTGCAGGCTGCTCTCGACCGACCGGACCAGGCTCTTGCGGTGGTTGCCGCCGGCGTTCGGGTCGCCGTGGCGCAGCGGCAGCGTGTATTTGGTGGCGATCACCAGCCGGTCGCGCCGGTCGGCCGCGAACTTGCCGACCAGCCGCTCGGACGTGCCCTCGGTGTACTGGTTGGCCGTGTCGATGAAGTTGCCGCCGCGATCGACATAGGCGTCGACGATCCGGCGCACCTCCGCCTCGTCGGCGCCCCAGCCCCAGTCGGTGCCGAAGGTCATGGCGCCGAGGGCGAGCGGCGAGACCCGCAGGCCGGAGCGGCCGAGCAGGCGGTAATGGTCGAGGGACAGGGTGTCGCTCATCGTCATCTCCCAAGTCGGTGACCGGGAAGATGGCGCGCTGACATTCGTTCGGGGAGACGGCATTATCCGCATGAGCTGTTAAGGGAAGGATACACAATGCGGGGCAGCGACTATGCCGAGCTGCGGGCCTTCGCGGCGGTCGCCGAGCATGGCAGCTTCGCCCGAGCCGCGGCGCAGCTGGGCCTGTCGCGCTCGGCGCTGAGCCAGACCATCCGCGGGCTGGAGGAGCGGCTGGGCCTGCGGCTGCTGAACCGCACCACCCGCAGCGTGGCGCCGAGCGAGGCCGGCGCCCGGCTCCTGGCCGAGCTGCTGCCCGCCCTGGCCGATCTCGACGCGGCGGTCGCCAATGTCCGGGCCCTGCGTGACACACCGGCGGGCCTGCTGCGGATCAACGCCACGCGCATCGCCGCGATCCATCATCTGGCGCCGCTGATCGCGCCGTTCCAGCAGGCCTATCCGGACATCGCCCTCGACATCATGGTCGAGGACCGGCTGGTCGACATCGTCGCCGAGCGCTTCGACGCCGGCATCCGGCTGGGCGAGATGGTCGAGCGCGACATGGTGGCGGTGAAGCTGGGCGGCGAGCTGGAGCTGATGGTCGTGGCCGCGCCCTCCTACATCGAGCGCTTCGGCACGCCGAAGACGCCGCGCGACCTGCGGCACCACCGCTGCATCAACTTCCGCTGGCCGACCGATGGCAGCCTGTATCGCTGGGAGTTCGAGCGCGGCGCCGAGAAGCTGGAGGTGGCGGTGGAAGGCCCGCTGACCGTCACCGAGCCGGAGGTGGCGATCCGCGCCGTGCTGGACGGCGTCGGCATCGGCTACCTGTTCGACCTGCAGATCCGGCCGCTGGTCGAGGCCGGCCGGATGGTGCGGATGCTGGCGGATTGGACCCCGCCCTTTCCCGGCTTCACCCTCTACTACCCCAGCCGCCGGCAGATGCCGCCGCCGCTGCGCGCCTTCATCGACTTCGTGCAGCGGCGGCAGAACGCGCCTAGCGCCGGCCGGTGAAGGGCTTGGCCACGGAGTCGAAGAAGCTGAACAGGGCGTCGCCGGCAATCACCCCGGCCGCGACCACCTCCATCTCGCTGCGCCCCTCCTCGCCGCGCCAGCGGGTCCACAGGAAGCGGATGAGGATGCCGGCCAGCACCGCCCAGCCGGCCAGCGGCGCGTTGAGCAGCAGGCCGGTGGCGAACAGGATGCCCATCTGCCGCTTCGACCCGCCCAGCCATTGCACCAGCGCCCCGGGGATCGCCCAGAGGGCCAGCGACCGCGCCACCTCCGGCGCCACCCCTGCCCCGATCGTGGCGGCGTAGACCCGGTCGACCGGCGGCAGCATGTCCTGGGCGAAATAGGTCTGCCAGGAGAAGTAGACGACGACGATCGCGACCAGGAAGGCGACCATGGCGGCCAGCAGCTGCTGCCTGCGGCCGTCGCGCTCGAACTCCGGGTCGGCGCCGTGGCCGCGCAGGATGTAACCGGCCTTCAGGTCGTAGCCCATATCGGCGAAGGCCGGACCGGTGGCGGCGGAGAAGGCGACCAGCGCCGCCAGCGCCGTCGGCGGGAAGCCGACCAGCATGCCGATGATCAGCGTGATCAGCGCCACCGCGAAGGCCGGGAACCAGCCGGAATGCATCGCCGCCAGGCCGACGATCAGCTCATGCACGAAGGCGGCGAAGGCGGCATAGACCACGAAGGCGATGAGCATCCCCCAGGACAGCTCGGCCCACAGCCCGCCGGCCGCGGCGATCAGCATCGCCAGCGCGATGTAGCCGGCGGTGCCGAGCCCGAGCGCCCGCCGCAGCGCGGCGTCGGACTGGGTGCGGCTGCCGCTGTCGGCGTCGCGGCGCAGCAGGGTCGAGGCGACCTGCAGCAGCGCCACCAGCCCGGCGCCGATCATCACGCCATGCGGGATATAGGCCTTCATCATGTCGCCGCCCGGGATGATGCCGGCGAAGGCCTCGCCGCCGAACAGCGACCCGGAATAGCCGCGCAGCAGCAGGCCGATTCCGAACATGGCCAGCGCCCAGATGTTGCCGATGAAGGCAATGCCGAAGGCCGACATCGGGATCTTGAAGAAGGAGCCGACGGCGCCGATGGCCACGCCGACACCCAGCAGCACCGCCTTGCGGCCGCCCTCGTCGCCGGCCTTGATCGCCTCGGCCGCGGCCACGCCGGGCGGCCAGGCGCCGCTGGCCGGAAACACCTTGGTGTCGAACATCCGGTACAGGAGGTACGCATCCAGCAGCATCGCCAGGGCGACGCCGGCGAACATCGGCAGCACCAGGTCCGGCCGGCCCAGCGCATAGGGGATGCCGATCGGCAACAGCAGGCTGTTGGCAGCGCCGAAGGTGGCGCCCGAGATGGCGCTCTGCGCCAAGTTCTGGACATGAATCGAGCGGTAGCGGGCGAACAGCCCCAGCGGGATGCGCGCCAGCACCATCGCCGCCAGGGCGCCGATCAGCGAGGTGTTCGCCGACACGCCGAGGCTGACCAGGATCTGCATGCCGATGATGGCGCCGAACACGCAGAGCAGGATGATCAGGGCGAGCGTCGCCGGCTCGAACACGCTGGGATGCCGGCGGCGGGTCGCGCCTTCGGCGACGGGCGCCGCGGCGGGATCCGCGGTCAGGTCGTGCTGCATGAAACCTCCTGGTGGGACCGCTTGGGCGCGGCCTTGATCTCGTGATGCGGGTCTTGGGCGTGCCCTGTCAGAAGAAGGGCCGCGCACCCTGGGATGCGCGGCCCCGAAGCTCATGCGGCCTTGGCAGGATCGGCCGGGGCCGAGACCCGGCCGTCGCCGACATCGCGGTCCAGCGCCGCCCGCGGCCGTTCCGCCGGGTCGCCATAGCCGGCGCCGCCGGCCAGGACGATCTCGACGATCTCGGTGGGCTTGCTCAGTTGCACCAGCTCGCCGGTGCCGCAATCCCGCAGGATCTGGCCCTGGGCGTCGCGGACCACGCCGCGCGCGGCCCCGCCCGGCGCGCCGCCGAACAGGCCGGGGTTGCTGGACTTCACCCCCTCCGGATAGACGGCGACGAAGGTGGTCAGCCCGTCATCAGCCAGCTTGCGCAGCGACACGCGTTGGCCGAGGCCGCCGCGGTGCCGGCCCGGGCCGCCGGAGTCCTGGACATAGGTCTTCTCCAGCACCAGCACCGGGACGCGGGTCTCGAACAGCTCGACCGAGGTGTTGGCGGCCGAGGTCGGCCACAGCAGCCCCGACTTGCCGTCGCCATGCGACGAGGCGCCCTGCCCGCCGCCCATGAACAGCATGTCGGAATAGGTCGCCCCCGCCCCGTCGCGGCCATAGATGGTGGCGGCCACCGGCAGGCCGGTGAAGGCCTGCACCTTGTCCGGCGCCGCCTCGGCCAAAGCGCGGAAGATGTTCGGCGCGATGTACCAGCCGGTGCGGGTGCGCAGGTTCACCGCCATCGGCTTGGTGGCGTTGAGGATCGACCCTTCCGGCGCCTTCACCTCGAACGGCCGGTAGCAGCCGGCATTGCCGCGGACATTCGGCGTCAGCATGCATTTCAGCGGATAGGTCGCATGCGCCGAGGTGTAGTTCAGCGTGCAGTTCAGCCCGCCCTGCGGCAGCTGCGCCGGCGCGCCGTCGAAATCGAGGGTGATGCGGTCGCCATCGATGGTCAGCGCCAGCGGATAGCGCAGCGCCTGGCCCAGCGGGTTGTTCTCGATCTCCGACCGGTAGGTGCCGTCCGGCAGCGCCGCGATCGCCTCGCGCATCGCCTTCTCGGACCGGCCCTGCACCACCGCGGCCAAGGCCCGCAGGTCCTGCATCCCGTATTCGCGCATGAAGGCGACCAGCCGGTCGGCGCCGAGCGCGTTGGCGGCGACGAAGGAGTGGATGTCGCCCGTCACCTGGCCCGGGTTGCGGACATTCTCGGCCAGCAGGCGGAACAGCGTCGCGTTCGGCCGCCCCTCCTCCACCAGCTTCAGCGGCGGGATCTGGAAGCCCTCTTCGTAGATCTCCCGCGCCCGCAGGCTGTCCTTGGTGCCGCCGATGTCGGAGACGTGGCCGACCGTGCCCATCAGCCCGACCAGCCGCCCGTCATGGAACACCGGCGTGACCACGGCGATGTCGAACAGGTGCCCGGCGCAGAGCCAGGGGTCGTTGGTGACCAGCACGTCGCCCGGCCGCAGCGTCTCGGCCGGGTACTCCTGCAGCAGCGCCTTCACCGCCCGCGGCAGGGTCAGGTTGAACACCGGCATCGCCCGCGGCGAATGGGCCAACGTCTCGCCCTCGGGGTCCAGGAGCTCGCAGGCAAAGTCCTGGGCCTCGGAGATCACCAGCGAGAAGGCGGTGCGGCAGACCGTCAGCCACATCTCCTCGACCACCGTGACCAGGCGGCTCCACATGATCTCCAGCGCGATCGGGTCGGCCTCGATCCGGGCGATCGCCTCGGGCAGCGGCATTTCGGCCGTGACCAGCGCCTGGACAGGGGCGGCGACACCGATGGCGATGCGCAGGTTCAGCGTGTCGTCGACCCGCACGATATCGCCCGGCGGGACGATGGTGGTGGATTCCCGCTCCTCGATGATCGCCGGCCCCTCGATCCGGTCGCCCGGCGCCAGGGCGTAGCGGTCATAGACCACGGCCTCGACCAGCCCCTCGGCGAAGCGCGCCTGTCGCACGCCCTTGCGCTTGGCCGCGGCGTCGCCGCCGCCGGCCGCGCCGGTCAGCGACAGCGTCGGGGTCGGGCCCAGGCAGCGGACGCGGAAGTTGATCGCCTCGATCTCCGCCCCGCCATACAGCGAGGTGTAGCGGGCGGTGTAGACCTCGGCGAAGGCTGTGCGGATCGACTTCAGGCTGCCGGCATCGATCGCGCCGGACGGCAGCGGCACCGCGATCTCGTGCATCTGGCCGGTCAGCCGCATGTCGGCGCTGCGCTCGACCGTGACGGATGCCGCATCGACGCCCGCCTCGGCCAGGCGCCGCCGGCCCTCGGCCTCCAGCTCCGCCAGCACGCCGTTGACGGCAGCGGCGTCGAAATCGCCGGAGAAGCGCACCGGATGCGACCGCGCCAGCTCGAAGGACAGCGGCGCCGCCAGGAAGCCCAGCGCCGAGGCGGCGCCGGAGGCCGGCGGGATGATCACCTCGGCCACGCCCAGGGTGCGCGCCACGCCGGCGGCATGGGCCGGGCCGGCGCCGCCGAAGCCGACCATGGCGTAGCGGCGCGGGTCCTTGCCCTTCTCGACCAGATGGACCCGGGCGGCGGCGGCCATGCTCTCGGTCACCACCTTGTGGATGCCCCAGGCCGCCTCCTCGACCGACAGGCCCAGGGGCTTGGCGACGCGGGCCACCGCGGCCTCGGCCGCCGCCTTATCCAGCGCCATGCGGCCGCCCAGGAAGAAGCCGGGGTCGTAATAGCCCAGCACAAGGTTGGCGTCGGTCACCGTCGGCTCGACCCCGCCCTTGCCATAGCAGGCCGGGCCCGGGTCGGAGCCGGCGGAATGCGGCCCGACGCGCAGCAGCCCGACCTCGTCGATCGAGGCAATCGACCCGCCGCCGGCGCCGATCTCGATCATGTCGATCACCGGCGCCTTGATCGGCAGGCCCGAGCCTTTCTTGAAACGATGGACGCGCCCCGCCTCCATCATCGGCGCGATCTCGGCGCGGCCGTCCTCGATCATGCAGGCCTTGGCGGTGGTGCCCCCCATGTCGAAGGAGATGACGTCGGCCTTGCCGGCCAGCGCCCCGAACAGCGCCGTGGCCAGGCCGCCGCCGGCCGGACCGGATTCCAGCAGCCGGATCGGGAAGGCGCGCGCCGTCTCCGGCGCCACCAGCCCGCCGGCGGAGTGCATCAGCCGCAGCGTGCCGGTGAAGCCGCGCGCCGCCAGCTCCCGCTCCAGCCGCTGCAGGTAGCGGTCCATCAGCGGCTGGACATAGGCGTTGGCGCAGGTGGTGACGCAGCGCTGGTACTCCCACAGCTCGGCCACCACCTCGGAGGACAGGGAGACGGCCAGCTGCGGGAATTCGGCCCGGGCGATCTCGCCGACGATCCGCTCATGCTCCGGGTTGCGATAGGAATGCAGGAAGCAGACGGCGACGGCCTCGACGCCGTCGGCCACCAGCTTGCGCAGCGCGGCACGGACGGCCTCGCGGTCCAGCGGCTCGACCACCGCGCCGTCGCGGTCCACCCGCTCCGGCACCTCCAGCCGCAACCGGCGGCCCACCAGCGGCTCCGGGAACTGCAGGAACAGGTCGTAGATGTCGTAGCGCTGCTCCGTCCCCATCTCCAGCACGTCGCGGAAGCCGCGGGTGGTGATCAGGCCCAGCTTGGCGCCCTTGCGCTCAATCACCGCGTTGGTGACCAGGGTGGTGCCGTGCACCATCTCGCCGACATCGGCCAGCCGGATGCCGGCCATCTCGACCAGCTCCTCGATGCCGAGCAGCGCCGCCTCGGACGGGTCGTGCGGCGTGGTCAGCCGCTTGTGCAGCTTCACCGTCCGCCCCTCGCCGTCATAGAGGATGAAATCGGTGAAGGTGCCGCCGATGTCGAAGCCGATGCGCCAGCGCGTCGCCTGCATGATCTGGTCCTTGGTTACGCTGCGGAGGCCGAGAGTCCGGCCTGGTTCGTCCATTGAGTGTCGCCGGCCAGGGCCGCGACCTCCCGCGCCCCGGCCAGCAGCCGGGTGATGATGTCCTCCCGCTCCTCCGCCGTGACGGTGGAGAGCGGATAGGCGATGCAGAGGCTGACCGCCTCGCCCGTCTCGGGCGATCCGACGGCGGCGGCCAGGGCGCCGACGCCGCGATTGGCCTCGTCATGCGATTCCGCGAAGCCCAGGCGGCGCACCTTGTCCAGCCGCTGCAGCAGCTCGTCGAGGGTCTGCGGCGCGGTCGGCGACACCGGCGGCCACGGCTCCGGGAACAGCGCCCGGACCTGCTCGTCCGACAGCCGGGCCAGCAGCGACCGGCCGGTGGCGCTGGAATGCGCCGCCAGCGGCCGGCCGACCGGCGTGGCGACGCGCAGCACATTGGTGCCGGGGTGATAGGTCAGGCCGGTCACCTCGCCGCCATCGCGGATCGAGACATAGCCGGTGTGGCCGACCGCGGCGACGATCCGGGCCACCACCGCATCCGCCCGGCCGACCAGCGACGAGGTCGAGCTGTAGAGATGGGCGACGCCGAGGATCAGCGGCCCCGGCCGGTAGCGCTTGCTGTCGCCGATCGTCTCCAGCAGCCCGGCGTCGCGCATGGCCCGCAGCAGGCGGGAGATGTTGCTCTTCGGCAGCGACAGCAGCGCCGACGCCTCGGTCACCGTGATCTCGGTGCGGCTGGTGGAGAAGCAGCGCAGGACAGCGGCAGCGCTTTCAAGCGTGGTCATGGAGCCATCCAAGAAGTTCCATTTAATGGAACTCAGTTTTCGAATACTGAAACTCTAGCAACAGGCAAAAGCATCGATCAAGCCGCTTTGCAGCAGGCATGACGACAGGCCGGCGGAATGCCGGATTCCGGAACGACAAGGATGGTCAGGGCATCGGGCGGCTAGTACCGCCCGATCATGGCCCCCAGCACCAGATCCGCCTGGCGCAACGGCGGCGGCTCCTGCACCAGGAGGGAGAAGACGTCGTGTCCCGCCCGGCGAAGCCGGCGCAGATAGCCGTCGGCGAGGCGCGCGGACAGCAGGGCCGGCACTGCCGGCCGCGGCACGTCCCGGCGCAACCGCCGCGCCGCGGCGAGATGCCCGGCCGCCGCATCCGCCACGCGCGCGACCGCCCGGCGTAGCCCGTCATGCGGCTTCATCTCGAACAGCAGGCCGCGGTCGGCGCCTTCGGCCGCCATCACCTCCTGCGGCAGGTACAGGCGCTTCTGGCGGGCGTGGAACGGCACGGCCCGCATCAGCCCGACCAGCGCCCAGGCGGTGCCGACCGCCGTCGCCGCCCGATGGGCCGCTTCGTCGTGGACGCCCAGCACCTCGAGATGCAGGCGCAGCAGCGGTCCGGCGGTGTCCGACGCGTAACGTTCGAGATCGGCGAGTGTCGCCGGCGGCTCGTCCTCCAGGTCGCGCTCGCGGGCGTCTAGGACGGTGTCGAAATGGGCGCGGCTCAGGTCATGCGCCCAGACTGCAGGAGCCAGCGCGTCCAGCACCTCGTGCCGTCGCGGCCGGCCGTCATAGATCTCGCTGATCGCGTCGCGCCACCATTGCAGCCGGATCTGGCCGAGCAGGGGCTGGCTGACCACCTCGCGCGTCTTCGCCACCTCGATGTTGAAGGCATAGAGGGCGAACAGCGCAGCCCGGCGCGGCGCCGGGGCGAACAGGCAGGTCAGGTAGCGGTCGTGGTCGAGGCGGCGGACCTGCTCGCCGTTCTGGCCCAGGGGATCGGTGGTCGGCATGGCGGCCCCTATATGCCCGGTCGCGGCCCCGATCGCCACCGGAGGTTGCCAGCCTCGGCTTCAGGTTCGACACTCGGTCGCAGAGGCAGAGAGGGAGGCGACCGATGAAGGCGATCATCGTCGGCGGCGGCATCGGCGGGCTGACCGCGGCGCTGATGCTGAAGGCGCGCGGCATCGGCTGCGCCGTGTTCGAGCAGGCGAGCGAGCCGCGCGAGGTCGGCGTCGGCATCAACACCCTGCCGCATGCGATCCAGGAGCTCGCCGGGCTAGGCCTGCTCGACCGGCTGGACGCCGTCGCCATCCGCACGCGAGAGCTGCTGTACACCAACCGCTTCGGCCAGATCGTGTGGCGCGAGCCGCGCGGCATGGATGCGGGCTTCCCGGTGCCGCAGTTCTCGATCCATCGCGGCAGGCTCCACGGCGTGCTGCACAAGGCGGCGCGGGAACGGCTGGGCGGGGAGATCCACCATGGCCGCCGCCTGGCCGGCTTCGAGCAGACCGAGACCGAGGTCGTCGCCCACTTCGTCGACCGCCACGGCGCCCCGGCCGCCACTGCGCGGGGCGATGTCCTGATCGCAGCGGACGGCATCCACTCGATCGTGCGCGACGCGCTGGTTCCGAACCAGGGGCCGCCCTCCTGGAACGGCATGATGATCTGGCGCGGCGCCACCGACTGGCCCGCTTACATGGACGGCCGGACGATGATCGTCGCCGGAGGAATGCAGGCGAAGGTGGTGCTGTACCCGATCGCGCCCGGCACCGCGCCCGACCGGCGGCTGACCAACTGGGCGGTCTGCGCCCGCATCGGCGACGGCAGCGCGCCGCCGCCTCGGCGCGAGGACTGGTCGCGGCCCGGCCGGCTGGAGGAGATGCTGCCGCATGCCCGCCGCTTCGCGCTGCCGGAGGCCGACATCGTCGAGATCGTCACGGCAACGCCGGAATTCTGGGAGTATCCGATGTGCGACCGCGACCCGCTGCCGCGCTGGCGCCATGGCCGGGTGACGCTGCTGGGCGACGCGGCCCATCCGATGTATCCGGTCGGCTCGAACGGCGCGTCCCAGGCGATCCTCGATGCCCGCGCACTGGCCGACGCCCTGGCCGACTCCTCGGATGCCGTCGCCGCGCTGGAGCGCTACGAGGCCGACCGGCGGCCGAAGACGGCGGAGATCGTCCGGCTGAACCGCAGCGGCGGGCCGGAGGGCGTGATCGACGTGATCGAGCAGCTGGCGCCGGACGGCTTCGAGGACATCGAGGCCGTCCTGCCGCATGCGGAACGCCAGGCGATCGTCCGCGGCTATGCGACGGTCGCCGGCTTCACCCCGGCCCAGCTGCGCCGCTGACTAGGCGGGCGGCGGCAGGAAGTCGACGTCGTGCTTGGCCGCCAGCGCCACCACCGCTTCGGGCGTCTGCTGCGGCAGGTCGTGGATGGCCTGGAACAGCTCGACCAGCCGGCCGGTCGGCGCCACCCAGAACAGCGACTTCGCGATGCCGCCGCTGTTGTTGAAGATGCCGTGCGGGATGCCCTTCGGCAGACGCACCAGGTCGCCGACCGTGGCGCTGGCGTTAGCGCCGTCGAGCATGAAGTCGAGCCTGCCCTCGAGGATGTAGAGGAACTCGTCCTGCAGCGGGTGGATGTGCGGCGGCACGAAGGTGCCGATGCCGAAGGTGGCGTGCCAGGCGAAGCTGTCCGCCGAGATCTGCTTCGGCACATAGGTCTGGCCCAGGATCGACCAGGAGATGCCGTCGATGCCCTCCGCGGCCCCGGTGATGCCGGCCGTCATCGCTTTCATGTCATGCCTCCCTGTCAGCGGCTCGCCTGAGAGTAGAGCGTCCGCGACGAAAAGACAGGCAGCAAAAAGGCCCGCCGAAGCGGGCCTTCGATCGGCGTCCGGACGGTGCCGTCAGACCGGGATCAGCGCCGCGGCGGCGCGCCGGCCTTCCGAGATCAGGACGTTGTAGGTGCGGCAGGCGGCGCCGGTGTCCATCGCGTCCATGCCGATGCCGGACTCGCGGATCTGTCGCCGCAACGCCGAGGGCAGCAGCACCATGCGCGGGCCGCAGCCGATCAGCAGCACCTCGACCGGCGGGTCGATCCGCCGCACCGGGTCGAGATGAGCCAAGGCGAGGTCCTCGATCCGGCTCAACGACCAGGGCGCCTCGCCCTCCGGCCAGATCAGCATCGGCCCTTCGTACAAGGTACCGGCGACCCGGAAGCCGCCCGGCGGATAGCCGTCGATCATCCGCCGGCCGGGCGGGATGACGGAGTTGATCTCCATGGCCGATCCCGCCCCCGTTCAGCTCACTTCCGCGACAGGAAGCGGCCCAGCCCCTTCGGCTTGTCCGCCTCGGCCGGCGCATTGGCCGCGGCCGGGGGCACGGCTTCCTCGTCCTTGTCGCCGTTGCCCGACCCGCCACCCTTGGCCGGCTCGGTGCGGGCCAGGACCGTGGTCACGGTGCTGCGGAGCACCTTCACGCGCACGTTCTCGGCGATCTCCACCGTCAGCTCGTCGTCGGCCACCTTCTGCACGGTGCCGATGATGCCGCCGCCGGTGACGACGCGGTCGCCGCGGCGCAGCGCGCCCAGCATGTCGCGATGCTCCTTCGCCCGCTTCTGCTGCGGCCGGATGAGCAGGAAGTAGAACACGACGAAAATGAGGATCAGCGGCGCGAATTGCATCAGCAGGCCGGCACCACCGGCCGCACCGGCATCAGCCGTCTGGGCATAAGCCTCGGAAATCAGCATCTTTCGCTCCACCTTTGCAGTCGCGCGCGACTATAGCGGCCAGCGCTATGGTTGCAATGGAATCCGGCCACCCGCACCTGCGGCAAGGGAGCCTTGCGGCGGTTGATCTCGACATGCCTGCGGCACGATCATTAGCGTCGGCGGGCCGAAAACGAAGGAGACCGTCCGGTGGCCGACCTGGACCCGATACATCTGCAACTGCTGACCCGCATCGCCGACGCGCTGGAGCGGCTGGCGCCGCCGCCGCCGGCGCCGACCGACCTGGCCAGCGCCGACGCCTTCACCTGGGACGCCGAGCACGGCCGGCTGCAGCCGGTCGCCGCGGTCAGCCGGGTCGATCTCGTCCTGCTGCAGGGCATCCAATTGCAACGCGACCTGCTGCTGGAGAACACCCGCCGCTTCGCCCAGGGCCTGCCGGCCAACAACGCCCTGCTCTGGGGCTCGCGCGGCATGGGCAAGAGCTCGCTGGTCAAGTCGGTGCACGCGGCGGTGAACGGCGAGGCCGACGGCATCCTGGCGCTGGTCGAGATCCATCGCGAGGACATCGGCTCCCTGCCCCGGCTGCTGCATCTGCTGCGCGCCTCGGACCGCCGCTTCATCCTGTTCTGCGACGACCTGTCCTTCGACGGTCAGGACGCCAGCTACAAGTCGCTGAAGGCGATCCTGGAGGGCGGCATCGAGGGCCGGCCGGAGAACGTCGTGTTCTACGCCACCTCGAACCGCCGCCACATCCTGGCCCGCGAGATGATCGAGAACGAGCGGTCGACCGCGATCATCGCCGGTGAGGCGGTGGAGGAGAAGGTGTCGCTGTCCGACCGCTTCGGCCTGTGGCTCGGCTTCCATGGCTGCAACCAGGACACCTATCTGGAGATGATCGAGGGCTACGCCAAGGCCTTCGGCCTGGAGATCGATCCTGTGACGCTGCGGGCCGAGGCGCTGGAATGGACCATCACCCGCGGCTCCCGCTCCGGCCGCGTCGCCTGGCAGTACATCCAGGACCTGGCCGGCCGCCTGGGCCAGCGGCTGGAAGCGGCGAGGTAGCAGGACGGGGCGGCCGGCGCCGCCCCTCCCCCCTCAGTTCAGAAACAGCCCGACACCCGGGGCCAGCGGCAGGCCGAGTTCGATCCACAGCACCAGGAAGGCGGTCCAGGCGACCAGGAAGCCGATCGAGA
>NZ_JBCNNF010000187.1:0-13050 GCF_039594555.1 Inquilinus sp. | reverse complement strand
AATAACACCCTCGGCCCGGGCGAGCCGGCGTCGATCGGCACCTTCCTCGGCCAGGTGTTCGGCACCGCCGCCGGCTGGACCCTGATCGTGGTCGGCTGCGGCGTCGGCGCCGTCTTCGCCGTGGCGGCGATGGCGATCGGCGTGGTGTCCTTCCCGCTGCTGCTGGATCGTGACGTCGGCGCCGACACCGCGATCTGGACCTCGATCCGCGCCGTGGCCGCCAACCCGGTGCCGATGGCGGCCTGGGGCCTGATCGTCGCCACCGGCCTCGTCATCGGCTCGATCCCGCTCTTCGTCGGGCTGATCGTGGTCATGCCGGTGCTCGGCCACGCCACCTGGCACCTGTATCGTAAGCTGGTGAATTAGTCTCCGCCCAAGCCGGAGAGCTGGATCTGAGATCGCTTGAGAGTGCGCTGGCGTGAGTCGGCTGGCGGTGGTTTCGAGACCCGGAGCGCAGCGGACGTATAGTCCGTGAGCACCGGAAGCGGAGAAACCGCCGCCAGACGGCCGCGCCAGTAGCGCTATCAAGCGGTCTCAGTGAGCTCCGCCGCCACCGCCGGCCGCCCCCTTCTTCATGATGAAGACGCAGGCGGCGGAGGCGACCAGGATCACGCCCAGCACCGCAAAGGTGTCGCTGAAGCCCATGACCAGCGACTGCGCCCGCACGGTCTTGCCGATGGCGATGATGGCCTGGTGCTTGGCCGTCGCCGGATCAGACACGCCGCTCGACATGAAATACCGGGTCAGTTGGTCGATCCGGGTCCGCGTCGCCTCCTCGAACATCGAGACCGACTGGCCGATGATGTTCGAGTGGTACTGCTCGCGCTTGGTGACGATGGTGCCCAGCAGCGCGGTACCGAAGGCGCCGCCGAGGTTGCGCAGCATGTTGAACAGGCCCGAGGCCGCGGCCGATTCCTGCCGGGCAATGCCGGCCATGGCGATGGCCGACAGCGGCGCCATCACCACCGCCTGGCCGATGGCGCGGACGATGTTCGGCACGAACAGCTGGTCGCCGCCATAGACCAGCGACATGTTGATGTTCATGAAGCAGCTGGTGGCGAAGACCAGCAGCCCTCCGGCCACCAGCCATCGCGCATCCATCTGCTTCATCAGGATCGGCACCAGCGGGATGATCAGCAGCTGCGGCAGGCCGGTCCAGGCCACCACCAGGCCGATCTGCTCCGAATCATAGCCCTGCACCTGGGCCATGTATTGCGGCAGCAGATAGGCGGCGCCGTACAGGGCGAAGCCGAGGAAGACATTGGCCAGCGTGCCGAAGCCGAAGTTGCGGCGCAGCAGCAGCCGCAGGTCGACGGCCGGCTTGGCCACCCGCAGCTCGATCCAGATGAACAGCGACAGGAAGACGACGGCGATGACAGCCAGTCGGACGATGAAGGGCGACCCGAACCAGTCGTCCTTGTTGCCCTCCTCCAGCACCGTCTGCAGCGAGGCCAGGCCGATCGCCATGGCGCCGATGCCGAACCAGTCGCCCTCCTTCAGCAGGTGCAGCTTCATCGGCTCGCGCTCCAGCGTCGCGGCCAGCCCGGCCAGCATGAAGGCACCCGGCACCAGGTTGATGTAGAAGATGTATTGCCAGCCGTAATTGTCGGTCAGCCAGCCGCCGATGGTCGGGCCGATCGCCGGCGCGAAGGTGGCGGTGATGGCGAACAGCGCCATGCCCATCGGCCGCTGCGACAGCGGCAGCCTGGTCATCACCAGGGTGAAGGCCATCGGGATCAGCACGCCGCCGGTGAAGCCCTGGATGCCGCGCAGCAGGATCATCTCACCGAGATTGGCGGCGAAGGCGCAGGCCACCGAGAACAACAGGAACAGCGTGGTGTTCACCAGCAGGAAGCGGCGGAACGAGAAGACCTGGCTGAGATAGGCGGTCAGCGGTATGACGATGATCTCGCCGATCAGGTAGGAGGTCGAGATCCAGGCGCCGTTGTCGACGCCGGTGCCGATGCCGCCTTCGATCTGCGGCAGCGAGGCGTTGGTGATCTGGATGTTCAGCACCGCCATGAAGGCGCCGAGCAGGCCGGAGAACACCGAGATCCAGGTGGTCAGGCTGGCCCGCTCGGCCGGCGGGGCACCGGCGGTGGTGGTGGCGGAAGACATCGCTGTGGCCCTCCGGGCCGCGGATCCGCCGCGCTCAATGCGCGGCCGAATCCTGCTTGGTGGCGTCCTGCTTGGTGTCGCCCTGCTTCGTGTCGATCGTCGCGATCACCGACATGCCGGGGCGCAGCTGGCCCGCCAGCGGGTCGTCGCGGTCGAGCACGACCTTGACCGGGATGCGCTGCACGATCTTGGTGAAGTTGCCGGTGGCGTTGTCCGGCGGCAGCAGGGCAAATTCCTGGCCGCTGGCCGGCGACAGGCTGTCGACATGACCATGGATGTCGGCATCCGGGAACATGTCGACCGCGATGTCGACCGGCTGGCCCGGATGCACGTCGGTCAGCTGCGTCTCCTTGAAATTGGCGACGATGTAGGTCTCGGCCAGCGGCACCACCGCCATCAGCTGGGTGCCGGCCTGAACGTACTGGCCGACGCGCAGGGTGCGGTTGCCGATCGTGCCGGCCATCGGCGCGGTGATGGTGGTGTAGCCGAGGTTTAGCTCGGCCTGGCGCTGCGCCGCCTGGTCGGCCGCCAGCGCGGCCTTCGCCTTCTCCAGCTGGGCCTTCAGCACGTCGAGCTGCTTCTCGGCCGCGGTCACCGCCGCCTGGTCACGCTGCAGCGTCGCCGTCGCCGACTGGACATTGGCGGTCATCTGCTGCGCGTTCTGCACGCTGCCATTGCCGGTGCGCGCCAGGGCGGTGTAGCGGTCGAACTGCTGCTGGGCATAGGTCAGCGCCGCCTGGTCGACCCCGACGGTGGCGCGGGCCTGCTCGATCGCCGCGGCCTGCTGCTGGATCGCGGCATCGGCGTCGGCGATGTCGGCCTGGGCGGACAGCACGTTGGCCTTGGCCTGGTCCAGCGCCACGGCATAGTCGCGGTCGTCGATCCGGGCCAGCGGCTGGCCCGCGGTCACCGCCTGGTTGTCCTGCACCAGGACCTCGCCGATATAGCCCGAGACCTTCGGCGCGATGGTGGTCGAGTCGGCCTTCACATAGGCGTCGTCGGTCGATTCCTGGAACCGGCCCACGGTCCACCAGTTCCAGCCGAACCACACGGCACCGGCCAGGACGACGGCGCCCAGCGGCAGCAGCAGGAGCTTCTTGCCGAGACGGCGGCGCGGCGCCGGTGCCGGCGCGGACGGGGCCGTGCTGGCCTCCGGCACCGGGGCGGTGCGGAGCTGGGCCGGCTGAACCTGATGGGTCATGACAATTGCCCTCCAAAGCCGAAACCACCCGGGGCACCCGCCGTCTCCAGGGCGGCAGGATCGTCGTGGCGATTTAGGAAACTTGACGGTTTCCACCCAAAGATGGGAGATGGAAGGGAAATGCGCAAATGCGCGACCGAGGGGCCAGACATGCAGGAAACGCCGAAACGGCCGCGGGGGCGGCCGCAGCTGCGCAGCGACGACGAGACCAGACGGCTGATCCTGGAGGCGGCGACCCGGAGCTTCCTGGCGCAGGGCTTCGGCGCCACCAGCATGGAGGCGGTGGCCCAGGCGGCCGGCGTGTCGAAGAAGACGATCTATCGCTTCGTCGACACCAAGGAGCATCTGCTGGAGGCGGTGATCGACGCGCGGTCGGAGGCGCTGCGGTCGCCGATCGGGCACGATGCCGGCCCGGACCCGGCGGCGGCGAAGCAGGCGCTGCGCCAGTTCCTGCAGGAGCTGACGCGGCTGGTGCTGTCGGAGGAGACGGTGGCGCTGAACCGGCTGGTCTATGCCGAGTCGCTGCGCTTTCCGGCGATGGCGCACGCCTTCTACCAGGCCGGCCCGGTGCGCAACGCCCAGGCTCTCGCGGCCTGGCTGGAGACGCAGCGCCGACACGGCGTGCTGCGGTTCGAGGACGACCTGACCACGGCCCAGATGCTGGTCTCGATGACGATCGCCGAGCCGTTGCGCGCCGCCACGCTCGGCGTCGCCCCGCTGCCGACGGCGGCGGAGAACGACCAACGAATCGCCGAAGCGGTGGAGATCTTCCTCCACGGCTGCCAGGTGCCGCGCTAAGGCGCCCCGCGGCGGCCTTGGCCGCCACGGGGCCAAGGCCCTCAGAGCACGAAATCCGCCGCGGTCAGGGCGTGGTCGGAATAGACGGTGATGATCGAGTCCGGCTGCTTGTCGCCATTGACGTCGAGATAGACGCCGTAGCGGCTGCCGCCGAAATCGACCACCCGCAGTTCGCCCGCAGTGCCGGTGAAGCCGCCGGTGCCGAAGGTGAAGGTGTCGCCGTTGCCCGCATTGCCGTCGGCGTCTATCGACGACAGGTCGATCCGATCGCCGGTCGAGAAGTCCACGATCGTGTCCTTGCCCGACGCGGCCACGGTGCTATCGCCGACGCTGGTGTAGTCGAACCGGTCGTCGCCGGCCCCACCCTTCAGCACGTCGGCGCCGGCCGCGCCCTGGAACGTATCGTTCCCGGCCCCGCCCCAGAGGGTGTTGTTGCCGCTGTCGCCGGTCAGGCTGTCGTTGAAGGCGGAGCCGTACACCTGCTCGATGCCGGCCAGCGTGTCGCCCTGGGCATCGCCGTTGAGGCCGATGCCGGCCTGGAGATGGACCACCACCCCCTGGGCGGAACCGGCGTAGGACACCGTGTCGATGCCGGCGCCGCCAGTGATGGCGTCGGCCCCGGCGCCGCCCTCGATGAAGTCGTTGCCGGCGCCGCCGTCGATTTGGTCGTCGCCCGCGCCGCCGGTGATCGAGTCGTCGCCGTCATCGCCGAAGACGATGTCGTTGTCGGCGCCCGCATCGATCGAATCGTTGCCGATGCCGCCATGGATGGTGTCGGTGCCGTCGCCGCCGACGAGCCGGTCGTTGCCGTCGCCGCCGTCGAGGTTGTCATTGCCCGCCTCGCCCGAGAGCGCGTCGTCGCCGCCATTGCCGATGAGCGTGTCGTTGCCGAGCTCGCCGCCGATGATGTTGCGGCCGGCATCGCCGGTCAGGCTGTCGTCATGGCTCGAGCCATAGAGATTCTCGATGGCGGTGAGCGTGTCGCCCTCGGCGTCGCCGCCGCTGGCGGTGTGGGCGGCGAGGTCGACGATCACCGCCGCCGCCGAGCCCTGGTAATTGGCGAAATCCGAGCCGTCGCCGCCGGTCAGCTGGTCCGCGCCCGCACCGCCGTGAAGCGTGTCGTCGCCCGCGCCGCCGTCCAGTGCATTGTCGCCCGAGCTGCCATAGAGATGGTCAGCGAAGGCGGAGCCGGTCACGTTCTCAATCAAGGACAGCGTATCGCCCTGGGCGTCGCCGCCGCTGCCGGTGCCGGCCGCCAGGTCGATGGTGACCCCCGCGGACGAGGTCGTGTAGTCGACGGTATCGATGCCATCCTGCCCGCCCAGCTGGTCGGCCCCTGCGCCGCCGTCGAGCCGGTCATCGCCGAGCCCCCCGTTCAGCTGGTCATTGCCGTCGCCACCGGCCAGCTGGTCCGCGCCCGAGCCGGCGTTGACGAGATCGTTGCCCCCGGCGGCCGAGAGGGTGTCGTCGCCGTCCCAGCCCCAGAGCTGGTTGTTGCCGGCATCGCCCGTGAGGTGGTCGCCGAAGTTGCTGCCATTCAGCTTCTCGATGCCCGAATAGGTGTCGCCTTCGGCGTTGCCGCCGACCCCGGCGCCGCCCGACCCGAGATCGATGGTCACGGCCGCCGGCGAGCTGAAATAGTCGACAAAGTCGCTGCCGGCCCCGCCGTTCAGCACATCGGCCCCCGCCGCCCCGAGGAGGACATCGTCGCCGTCGTCGCCGTTGAGCGTGTCGTTGCCGTCGCCGCCGATGAGCGTGTCCTGGTCCGCCCCGCCATTGAGAATATCGTCCCCGGCATCTCCGCTCAGCTGGTCGTCCCCGTCGTCACCGCTGATCGCGTCGTTGCCGTCGGCGCCGTTGAGCGTGTCATTGCCGCCCAGGCCGCTGACCGTATCGGCATCGGCCGTGCCGGGGTAGAAATCCGCGCCCGGCGTTCCCGTGAAATCCGCCATCCCAACCATCTCCGTCAAAATCGTGACCGGCGACGCGGTCACGGATCGGTATGAAGTCGCAGAAAAGGAACGCGACCTCTGCGGCGGAATCCAGCGGAAAATTGCGTAGACAGGGTTCGATTCATCGCGGAACGGGCTGAGCGCCCCTCACCCGGTTTGATTTCCCTTCATCAAATTTTGATGATATCCCTTCAATCAGGGAGGGGCTTCCGTGGCCAGGACGACGCTGCAAGACGTCGCACGGGAAGCCGGCGTCAGCGTCGCGACCGTCGACCGCGTGCTGAACGGACGTGCCGGCACCCATGCGCGCATGGTCGACCGCGTGAAGGCGGCGGTCGAAAAGCTGCATTACGAGCCGGACCGGCTGGCCTCGCGCCTGTCGCGGGCGCGCGATTTCCGCTTCACCGCGATCCTGCCGGTCGGCAGCAACGACTTCATGCACGATCTGGAACAGGAGTTCCGCACCCTCGCCCGCCGCTATGAGGCCGAGCGGGTGGCGATCGACGTGCTTCAGGTCGATGTGTTCGACGGCGAGGCCCTGGCCGAGGCGCTGGAGCAGCTGCCGGCCGAGATCGACGGCGTCGCCGTGGTGGCGCTGGACCATCCGGCGGTGGTGGAGGCGCTGAGCGCCCTGGCCGCCCGCGGCACCGCGGTGGTGACGCTGGTCTCGGACTTGCCCGCTGCCAAGCGGCGCCACTATGTCGGCCTCGACAACCATGCCGCCGGCCGCACCGCCGCCAGCCTGCTGGGCCGCTTCCTGGGACCGCGCCGCGGCAAGGTCGGGCTGATCGCGGGCTCCCTGCAGCTTCGCGACCATATCGAGCGGCAATTCGGCTTCGAGCAGGTGATCGCCCGCGAATATCCCCAGCTGGAGGTGCTGCCGCTGCGCGAGGCCCGGGACGACGCGGCCCGGGTCGAGGCCGCCGCCCGCACCCTGCTGGACGAGAACCCGGACCTGGTCGGCCTCTACAATGTCGGCGGCGGCCAGCAGGGCGTGGTGGCGGCGCTGGAGGCGACCGGGCGCGCCCGCGACATCGTCTTCATCGGCCACGAGCTGACCGAGTTCACCCGTCGGCACCTGGTGCGCGGCACCATCGACGCCGTGATCAACCAGGACGCCGGCCATATGGCGCGCAGCAGCGTCCGGGTGCTGCTGGCGCTGCGCGAGGGCGTGCCGATCGTGCCGGACCAGGAGCGGATCCGGATCGACATCTTCATCCGGGACAACATGCCATGAGCGCCCCCTCCCCCGTCCCTCGCCCCACCGATGGCCCGGTGCTGGTTGTCGAGGGGCTCGGCAAGACCTTCGGCACCGTAGCCGTGCTGCAGGAGGTCGGGTTCGAGATCCGGCCGGGCGAGGTCCATGCCGTGATCGGCGAGAACGGTGCCGGCAAGTCGACGCTGATGAAGATCCTGGCCGGCCATCTGGCGCCCACGGCTGGCACCATCAGCATGCATGGCGCGCCGATCCGTTTCGCCGGCCCGGTGGACGCGGAACGGCACGGCATCGTGCTGGTGCATCAGGAAATCCTGCTGGCGCCGCATCTGACCGTGGCCGAGAACCTGTTTCTGGGCCGCGAGAAGCGGCGCGGCCTGGCCGGCGGGTTCAGCGTGGACGACCGCGCCATGAATGCCCGCGCGGCCGAGGCGGTGCGGTCGCTGGGGGCGGAGATCGACCCGGCCGTGCCGGTGGCCCAGCTGTCGATCGCCCAGCGCCAGCTGGTGCAGATCGCCCGGGCGCTCTTAGTGCCGCACAGCGTGGTGATCTTCGACGAGCCGACGGCGTCGCTGACCACGCATGAGACCGACGCGCTGCTCAAGGTCATCCACGACATCCGGGCCAAGGGCGTGGCCGTGCTCTACGTCTCGCACCGGCTGCCGGAGGTGAAGGCGATCGCCGACCGGGTGACGGTGCTGCGCGACGGCCGCCTGGTCGGCACCCATGACGCGGCGGCGATCGAGCCGCTGGACATGGCCCGGATGATGGTCGGCCGCGACATGGCCAATCTCTATCCGCCACGCACCGACGCCCCGGCCGGCGAGCCGGTGCTGGAAGTGCGGGGGATGACCGTGCCGCGCTTCGCCCAGGATGCAAGCTTCACCCTGCGGCGCGGCGAGATCCTCGGCTTCGCCGGGCTGGTCGGCGCCGGCCGCACCGAGCTGCTGGAGGGCGTGCTGGGGCTGCGCGCCGCCCATGGCGAGGTCCGGCGGAACGGCAAGCCGGTGCGCTTCGCCACCGTGCGCGACAGCATGGCGGCCGGCATCGTCTATCTGAGCGAGGACCGCAAGGGCAAAGGCCTGCTGCTGGCCCAGGATCTGCGCATCAACCTGACCCTGGCGGCGCTGCAGCGCTTCACCCGCGGGCCGGTGATCGACACGGCGAAGGAATGGCAGGAGCTGGACCGCGCCATCGCCGCCTTCGACGTACGCACCCGCCGCCGCGACCTGCTGGCAGGGCAGCTCTCGGGCGGCAACCAGCAGAAGCTGCTGCTGGGCAAGATGATGCTGCTGGAGCCGGAGATCGTGGTGATCGACGAGCCGACGCGCGGCATCGATATCGGCACCAAGCAGCAGATTTACCGCTTCGTCGCCGAGTTGGCGGCCCAGGGCAAGTCGGTGATCGTCATCTCCTCGGAGATGCAGGAGCTGATCGGCCTGTGCCACCGCATCCTGGTGATGCGGTCCGGCCGCATCGTCGGCGAGGTCACCGGCGACGCGATGACCGAAGACGAGATCGTGACCTACGCCACCGGCGTGAAAACCATGGCATTGGCTGGGGAAGCATGAGCACCACGACCACCGCACCCGCCGGACGGGGCTTCAAGTTCGACCTGCGCGCCGCGGCGCCCTTCGCGGCGCTGGCCGTGCTGATCGTCGTCGGCGCCCTGCTGAACCCGAACTTCCTCAGCGCCGACAACCTGCTGAACGTGGCCACGCGCAGCGCCTTCATCGCCATCATCGCGGTCGGCGCCACCTTCGTCATCACCGCGGGCGGCCTGGACCTGTCGGTCGGGTCGATGGCCGGCTTCGTCGCCGGCTGCATGATCCTCCTGATGAACGCGGCGCCGCTGGGCGACGGCGCCACGCTGATCGCCCTCGCCATGGCCGTCGCCATCGTGCTTGGCGCGCTGTGCGGCCTGGGCAACGGGCTGATCACCACGGTCGGGCGGATCGAGCCCTTCATCGTCACCCTCGGCACCATGGGCATCTTCCGCGGCCTGCTGATCTGGCTGGCCGAGGGCGGGTCGATCGCGATGAAGGCGCCGGACCTGCGGGCGCTGTACCGCCCGGTGTATTTCGGCACCGTGTTCGGCGTGCCGGTGCCGATCCTGGTGATCCTGGCGGTCGGCGCGCTGGGCGCCTTCGTGCTGTACCGCACCCCGTTCGGCCGCCATGTCCGCGCCGTCGGGTCGAATGAGGACGTCGCTCGCTACTCCGGTATCTCGGTCGACCGGATCCGCACCCTGACCTATGTGATCCAGGGCGTCTGCGTCGCCGTGGCTGTGCTGGTCTATGTGCCGCGCCTCGGCTCCGCCACCACCACCACCGGCCTGCTATGGGAACTGCAGGCGATCACCGCCGTGGTCGTCGGCGGCACCGCGCTGCGCGGCGGTGTCGGCCGGATCTGGGGCACGATCTGCGGCGCCCTGATCCTCGAGGTCGTCGGCAACATCATGACCCTGTCCAACCTGGTCAGCGAGTACCTGATCGGGGCGGTGCAGGGCGCCATCATCATCATCGCCATGCTGGTGCAGCGGTCGCTGCTGCGCCGGCCGGGCAATTAGGGCCGCCTATTCGTAGCAGGCTCGATTTCTGGGGAGGACTATATGCGTTTCAAGATGATTGGCCTCGCGGCTGCGGCCCTGCTGGCTTTCGGCACCGCCCAGGCGCAGGAGAGCAAGACCATCGCCGTGTCGATCCCGGCCGCCGACCATGGCTGGACCGGCGGCGTCGTCTACCACGCGCAGCAGGAGGCGAAGGCGCTGGAGGCCCGCTATCCGGGGCTCAAGGTGATCGTCAAGACCTCGCCGGACGGCGCGTCCCAGGCCAATGCGCTGGAGGACCTGACCACCCAGGGCATCGACGCGCTGGTGGCCCTGCCCCACAACTCCGACGAGCTGACCGACCCGATCCGCCAGGTGAAGTCGAAGGGCGTCTTCGTCACCGTGGTCGACCGGGCGCTGAGCGACCAGTCGATCCAGGACCTCTACGTCGCCGGCAATAACCCGGAGCTGGGCCGCGTCGCCGGCAAGTACATCAAGGACACGCTGGGCACCGGTGACGTCGTGGTCATCCGCGGCCTGCCGATCGTGATCGATGAGGAGCGGATCAAGGGCTTCGACGAGGCGATCGCCGGCAGCGGCATCAAGGTGCTGGACAAGCAGTTCGGCAACTGGAGCCGCGACGACGCCTTCAAGGTGATGCAGGACTACCTGGCCAAGTACCCGAAGATCGACGCGGTGTGGTGCCAGGACGACGACATGGCCGTAGGCGTGCTGGAGGCGATCAAGCAGGCCAACCGCAGCGACATCAAGTTCGTGGTCGGCGGTGCCGGCATGAAGGACATGGTCAAGAAGGTGATGGACGGCGACAAGATGATCCCCGTCGACGTGCTGTACCCGCCGGCCATGGTCGCGGTGGCGATGGACCTGACCGCCGCCAACCTCTACGACCACCTGCCGGTCCGCGGCCGCTACATCCTGGACGCCACGCTGGTGACCAAGGACAACGCCAAGGAGTTCTACTACCCGGACTCGCCGTTCTGACCTGCGCCACCTATTGACTGTCATCCTCGGGCTTGACCCGAGGATCCAGGGGCTTTCAAGAGCTGTTCTCGGTGGCCCCTGGATTGCCGGGTCAAGCCCGGCAATGACAGTGTGGGGATGGGCACAACAAAAAGCCCCGGCCTTCGCAGGCCGGGGCTTTTCGTTCGATCCGCTATCGTCCGCTCAGAAATTCAGCGCCTTGGCCTGCACCACGCTGGGCAGGCCCTGGACGGTCTTGACGATCTCCTCCGCCACCGGGCTGTCGACCGACACCAGCGCCAGGGCGCTGCCGCCCTCGGGCCGGCGGCCGAGGTTGAAGTTGGCGATATTGATGCCGGCATCGCCCAGCACCGTGCCGAGGCGGCCGATGAAGCCTGGTTTGTCCTCGTTGCGCACGAACAGCATGTTGCGCGCCACCTCGGCCTCCAGCGAGATGCCCTCCAGCTCGACGATCCGCGGCTTGGTGCCGGCGAACAGCGAGCCGGCGATGCTGCGGCTCTGCCGCTCGGTGGTCACCGTCAGCCGCACCAGCGTGTGGTAGTCCTCGCAGGTCTCGCGCTTGGTCTCGCTGACGTCGATGTCGTATTCGCGCGCGATCACCGGCGCCGACACCATGTTGACGCTGTCGAGCAGCGGCCGCAGCAGCCCGGCCAGGATGACGCTGGTGATCGGCCGGGTGTTGAGCTGGGCGACATCGCCCTCATAGGTGATGTTGACCGCCTTCAGCCGGGTCTCGGTGATCTGCCCGGCGAAGCTGCCGAGCTGCTCGACCAGCGCCAGATACGGCTTCAGCTTCGGCGCCTCCTCGGCCGTCACCGACGGCATGTTCAGCGCGTTGGTCACGGCGCCGGACAGGAGGAAGTCCGAGATCTGCTCGGCCACCTGCAGGGCCACATTCTCCTGCGCCTCGCTGGTGGCGGCGCCGAGATGCGGGGTGCAGACCACGTTGGGCAGGCCGAAGAAGGCGCTTTCCTTCGCCGGCTCGACGGCGAAGACGTCCAGCGCCGCGCCGGCGACATGGCCCGACTTCAGCGCCGCCAGCAGGTCCTCCTCGACGATCAGCCCGCCGCGGGCGCAGTTGATGATGCGCACGCCCGGCTTCATCTTCGCGATCGCCGCCGCGTCAATGATGTTGCGGGTCTGGTCGGTCAGCGGCGTGTGCAGCGTGAGGAAATCGGCGCGCTGGAACAGCCCGTCCAGCTCGACCTTCTCCACGCCCAGGTCCAGCGCCCGTTCCGGCGACAGGAACGGGTCGTAGGCGATGACCTTCATCTTCAGGCCGATGGCGCGGTCGGCGACGATCGAGCCGATGTTGCCGCAGCCGATCAGGCCCAGTGTCTTGCCGAACAGCTCGACGCCCATGAAGCGGGACTTCTCCCACTTGCCGGCATGGGTCGAGGCGTTGGCGTCCGGCAGCTGGCGGGCCAGCGCGAACATCATGGCGATGGCGTGCTCGGCGGTGGTGATGGAGTTGCCGAAGGGCGTGTTCATCACCACCACGCCGCGCTGGGTCGCGGCCGGGACATCGACATTGTCGACGCCGATGCCGGCGCGGCCGACGACCTTGAGGTTGGTCGCGGCGGCCAGCACCTCCTTGGTCACCTTGGTGGCCGAGCGGATGGCGAGGCCGTCATACTGGCCGATGATCGCCTTCAGCTCCTCCGGCTTCAGGTCGGTCTTGACGTCGACCTCGACGCCGCGGTCGCGGAAGATGGCGACGGCGGCCGGGGACAGGGCGTCGGAAATCAGAACCTTGGGCATCATCTTGCTCCGAAGGGACCTGCGCCCCGCCGCTCCGCGACGATGGCGGGGCGAGGCGCAGGACGTTGTCAGGAAGGAGAGGTCAGGCGGCCAGCTTCAGCTCGGCCCGGGCGCGGTCGAACGCCCAGTCCAGCCAGGGCAGCAGCGCCTCGAGATCGGCGGTGTCGATCGTGGCGCCGCCCCAGATCCGCAGGCCCGGGGGCGCGTCGCGATAGCCGTTGATGTCGAAGGCGACGCCTTCCTTCTCCAAGAGCGAGGCGATCTTCTTCGGCACCGCGGCCTGCGCCTCTTCATCCAGCGCCGTGACCGCCGGATCGACGATCTTCAGGCAGATCGAGGTGCAGGAGCGGATCGCCGGATCCGCCGCCAGGAAGTCGACCCAGGGGGTGCGCGCGACCCAGGCGGCGACGGCGGCGAGATTGTTCTCCGACCGCTCGATCAGCTTATCCAGGCC
>NZ_JBCNNF010000186.1:0-13051 GCF_039594555.1 Inquilinus sp. | reverse complement strand
CCTCACCGCGATCCTCGGTGCCGAACACCTGCTGCCAGGAGACGTCGAGGCCGTTGCCGGTGTTGCGGACATACATCAGCCCCTTCTGGGCGAAGCGGTCGCGCAGCCCGGCCGGCATGGCACGGTAGACGGCGCGGCTGTCGGCGATCGGCGTCTCGCCCCCCTCCGGCGCCGCCTGCTGGCAGTAGAACCAGATCTTCATCGGCCAGTCCCGGGTATAGGCCTGCTCGTTGTGCAGCGGGATGTGCTGATGCGGCGGGTATTCGGTCGAGGTGTAGACGCCCTGCGTCACCTTGCTGCGCGGGGTCGACCCGAACTCGTAGGTCAGCAGCGGGTGGCCGAAGCCGGCGGCGAAACCGCGGAAGGCGTCGGCGCCGTCCAGCGCGAAGCCGCGGAACAGCAGTCCACCCTCGACGCCCAGATGACGTTCGACGATCGGCCGGATTTCCGGCAGGGCCTCGATCAGCGACGGCGTCCCCGCGGTCGGTTCGACGAGCAGCGGCAGCGGGCCGTCGTCGCGCAGCGGGCGGATCGTCAGCGTGGCGGTGGTCACGGCATCCATGGCGTGGGCACTCACTGAAGCATGGCGGCGGGGCCGCCGTTCATCCGTCGCGAGAGGGCGGCGCCAATCACGCCGAGCACCTCCGCCTGACGGGAGTGGAGGAAGAAATGGTCGCCCTCGAACAGGTCGATGGCGAAGCCGCCGTCCGTCTCCCGGGCCCAGGCGTCCAGCGCCGGGCGGTGGAGATCGTCGGCGGTGCCGGCCAGGACGTGGACCGGGCAGGTCAGGGCCGGGCGCGGCCGGTAGGCATAGGTGCCGGAGAGCAGGAAGTCGGCCCGCAGCACCGGCAGGACCATGGCCATCAGCTCGGGGTCGGCCAGCGCCTCCTCGGGCGTGCCGCGATAGCCGCGCAGATCGGCAATCAGCTCGGTGTCGCTGCGCGGCCGGGCCAGCTCGCCGTCGTCACGGACCGCCGGCGCCTCGCCGCCCGAGGCGAACAGCATCAACGGCGGCGGCACGCCGCGGTCGCACAGGGCGTGGGCCAGTTCGAAGGCCAGCAGGCTTCCAAGACTGTGGCCGAACAGGGCGTAGGGTCCGTCGATCAAGCCTTCGACCTCCCCGGCCAGCGACCCGGCGAGGCCGCGCAGATCGGTCGCCAGCGGCTCGTCCGCGCGGGCGCCGCGGCCGGGCAGCTCGACCGGATGCACCGCCAGCCAGGACGGGAGATCCCGGCGCCAGCGGCCATAGACCATGGCGCTGGCCCCTGAATAAGGCAGGCAGAACAGCCGGGCGGCGACCACGCTCATCCGATCACCGGGCGGCGTCGGTGGCGTCCGTCGCGGCCGTGCCATCCATGTGGCGGCGCAGCGACAGCGGCCGCATGTCGGTCCAGACCTCGGAGATATAGGCCAGGCACTCGGCCTTCAGGCCGGACTTGCCGACGGCGGTCCAGCCTTCGGGGATCTCCTTGTAATCGGGCCAGATCGAGTATTGCTCCTCGTGATTGACCACGACGTGAAAGACGGTGTCGTCCCGATCGAAGGCCATCAGGCACTCCTCGCCGATATCGCATCCAGGGATAGAGAAAATTTTACGAATTACGCAGACGCAGCCACGCGACGCCCTGCCGGATTGTGTCGGCCTGGCATCTTGATTTGGTCTTCAGCGCTTTCCGTTGGCTTGAAGAGAATACCGGGAGACCGACAACGTGCCTGGACTTCCCGCTCCCTTCTGGCTATGAATGATAATGATTTGCAGTTGCACTGCAAGTCAAGCCCGATTTCGCCCTTCCCAGCCCTCGTCCGGGAAGCGGCGGCCCGACCAGACGAGACGAATCCGCTGCTTGCCGGCGGGCGCCGACATGCCGGGAACCGGCAGGGTTCCGCGGCCGCGGAAGGAGAAGACGATGGACGCCATACCCGTTCCGCAGCCCGGCACGACCTTCCTGTCCTACACCGCCACCCGCAGCCCCGTCACTACCTCGCGCCACGGTGATTCGCTGACCGTGCGCCAGGCCGGCGCCGCGCCGCTGACGCTGCGCCTGGACGCGACCGGGGAGCGGCTGGTCCTGACCGGCCCCGCGGGATCCGCCGACACCGCCCTGCGCGGCCTGAACGCAGCCATCGAAGCCGCCTTCGGCTGGCACCCGGAGCTGGAGCGGCTGGCGCTGGACCTCGGCGACGGCTCGGACGAGCTGGCCGACACGCTGCGCCGCCGCGGCATTGCGGTCGAAACGGCGGCCGCGCCGCTGACCGTGCTGCCGGAGCTGTTCATGCAGCAGCCCGATCTGTGGCATGGCCGCCCGGACCTGCCGGCCTTCCCGCAACGCCAGGTGATGACCGACGGCAAGCGGCACCCGCAGCGGCCGCCAAAGCCGCAGGGCACAATCTATGCCCGCTGGATCCCGTGGCTGGAGCAGACCCTCGCCTTCCGCGCCGCGACGGTGGAGGACGACCTCGGCCACCTGCACAGATGGATGAACGACCCGCGGGTGGCCGCCTTCTGGAACGAGGATGGCGACCTGGAGAAGCATCGCCGCTATTTGTCCGGGCTGATCGCCGACCCGCACATGGTGCCGCTGATCGCCAGCTTCGACGGCGTGCCCTTCGCCTATTTCGAGATCTATTGGGCGCGGGAGAACCGGCTGGCGCCGTTCTACGACGCCCAGGATTACGACCGCGGCTGGCATGTCGTGGTCGGCGAGGACGCCTATCGCGGCCGCGGCTTCATCAGCGCCTGGCTGCCGTCGCTGACGCATTTCATGCTGCTCGACGACTGCCGCACCCAGCGCGTCGTCGGTGAGCCGGCGGCGGCGCATCACCAGCAGATCCGCAACCTCGAGACCTCCGGCTTCGTGCGGATCAAGACCTTCGACTTCCCGCACAAGCGGGCGGCGCTGGTGATGCTGCTGCGCGAGCGCTTCTTCTTCGACCGGCTGTGGCTGCCGGCCGCCGCCAAGCAGCCGGTGCCGCAGGCATGAGCCCGGACGCGATCCACGACGTCGTCGGCGTCGGCTTCGGCCCGTCGAACCTGGCCCTGGCCATCGCGCTGGACGAGGCGCTGCGCCAGCGCGGCGCGGTGCTGAGCCACCATTTCATCGAGAAGCAGCCAGGCTTCACCTGGCATGGCGGCATGCTGCTGCCGGACAGCGACATGCAGATCTCCTTCCTCAAGGATCTGGTGTCGCTGCGGGACCCGACCAGCCCGCTGACCTTCGTCAACTACCTGCACCAGAAGGGTCGGCTGGAGGCCTTCATCAACCGCAGGACCTTCTTTCCCAGCCGGGTCGAGTTCAACGACTATCTGGGCTGGGTCGCGGCCCGCTTCGCTGGGCATTGCAGCTATGGCGAGGAGGTGACGGCGGTGGAGCCGGAGACGGCGCAGGGCGTCGTCACCGGCCTGCGGGTGCGGTCGCGCACCGCGGCTGGCGGCGAGACCGTGCGGCGGGCGCACAACCTGGTCGTCGCCACCGGCGGCAGCCCGCGCGTCCCGGCCGTCTTCGCCGGGCTGCGCGGCGACCCGCGGGTGTTCCACTCCTCCGCCTATCTCGACCGCATCCACGGGCTGGGGCTGGCCCGCAAGCCCTCCGCCCGGGTGGCGGTGGTCGGCGGCGGCCAGAGCGCGGCGGAGATCACGCTCGACCTGCATGGCCGTTTCCCGCAGCTCGGCATCGACCTGGTGTTCCGCGGCCATGCGCTGAAGCCGTCGGACAACACCCCCTTCGTCAACGAGATCTTCAACTCGGGCTTCACCGACTACGTCTTCGGCCAGGGCGAGGCGCAGCGCGACGCCATCATCCGCGAGTTCCGCAACACCAACTACGCGGTGGTCGACGCCGACCTGATCGAGCGGATGTACGACATCCTGTACCAGCAGAGCGTCCAGGGCGCGCCGCGCCTGGCCCTGTGCGGCCGCAACGAGGTGAGCGAGGCCGAAGCCGCGGCGGACGGCATCGGCCTGACCCTGCGCGACGACGTCGCCGGCACCGCGACCCGGCGCGGCTATGACGCCGTGGTGCTGGCCACCGGCTATGAGCGCGACGGCGGGCGCCGCCTGCTGTCGGCGCTGGCGCCCTGGATCGAGGACTTCGCGGTCGACCGCGACTACCGGCTGCGCACCCGGCCGGAGTTCCGGCCGCAGATCCACCTGCAGGGCCAGTCCGAGACCTCGCACGGGCTCAGCGACACGCTGCTGTCGGTGCTGGCGGTGCGGTCGCAGGAGATCGCCGAGTCGCTGCTTGCGGCCCGGCGCCGGCGCGGCGTCCCGCCCGACCTGCACGCCCCTGCCCCGCTGCGGCGGCTCGCCGTCAACGACGACTGACCCACCACGGCCCGGGCCGCCGGCTTCCGGCGGCCGCAGATTCGCGTTGCTATTCGTTTCAGATGAAACGATCATCCTGGCAAGACGGAATGAGGCCGGGAGGATGCGATGACGCTCCGCTACATGCCGGGATTCGGCAACGACTTCGAGACCGAGGCGCTGGACGGTGCCCTGCCCCAGGGCCAGAACTCGCCGCAGCGCTGCGCCTACGGCCTCTATGCCGAGCAGCTCTCCGGCTCGCCCTTCACCGCGCCGCGCGGCACCAATGAGCGGTCCTGGCTGTACCGGCTGCGGCCCTCGGTGCAGCATGTCGGCCGGTTCCGCGAGATCGAGCTGCCGCACTGGAAGACGGCGCCGCATGTCGTCCGCCACGGCCGGCCACTGGGCCAGCTGCGCTGGGATCCGACGCCGATCCCCGACGAGCCCCTGACCTTCCTGACCGGCATGCGGACCATGACCACGGCCGGCGACGTGTTCACCCAGGCCGGCATGGCCGCGCATGTCTACCTGGCCACCGAGTCGATGGCCGACGAGGTGTTCTTCAACGCCGATGGCGAGCTGCTGATCGTGCCGCAGCAGGGGTCGCTGCGCCTGGTCACCGAGCTCGGGGTCATCGCGATCGGCCCGGCCGAGATCGCGGTGATCCCGCGCGGCACCAAGTTCAAGGCCGAGCTGATCGACGGCCCGTCGCGCGGCTATGTCTGCGAGAATTACGGCGCCAAGTTCACCCTGCCGGACCGCGGCCCGATCGGCGCCAACTGCCTGGCCAATCCGCGCGACTTCAAGACCCCGGTCGCCGCCTTCGAGGACAAGGAGACGCCGCACCGCGTCATCGTCAAGTGGTGCGGCGGCTTCCACGAGACCACGATCGGCCACTCGCCGCTCGACGTCGTCGCCTGGCATGGCAACTACGCGCCCTACAAGTATGATCTGCGGACCTTTTCCCCGGTCGGCGCCATCGCCTTCGACCACCCGGACCCGTCGATCTTCACCGTGCTGACCGCCCCGTCCGGCGAGGCGGGCACGGCCAATGTCGACTTCGTGATCTTCCCGGAGCGGTGGCTGGTGGCCGAGCATTCGTTCCGGCCGCCCTGGTACCACATGAACATCATGTCGGAGTTCATGGGCCTGATCTACGGCCGCTACGACGCCAAGGAGGAGGGCTTCCTGCCCGGCGGCATGAGCCTGCACAACTGCATGCTGCCGCACGGGCCGGACACCGACGCCTTCGCCAAGGCCAGCACGGCCGAGCTGAAGCCGGTGAAGCTGACCGGCACCATGGCCTTCATGTTCGAGACCCGCTTCCCGCAGCAGCTGACACGCTATGCAGCGGAGCTGCCGACGTTGCAGGATGACTATCCGGCCTGCTGGAACGGGCTGGAGAAACAGTTCGACAAACGGGAGGACACCGGCCAATGAAGCTCGCCAGCCTGAGGGACGGGTCGCGCGACGGGCGCCTCGTCGTCGTCTCACGCGACCTGACCCGCTACACCGTGGCCGGAGGCATCGCCCCGACGCTGCAGCGCGCCCTGGACGACTGGGACCTGCTGCGGCCGCGGCTGGAGGCGCTGGCCCATGACCTGGAGCTGGGCGCGGTGCCCAGCGACCGGTTCCGCGAGCACCAGGCCCTGTCGCCCCTGCCCCGCGCCTACCAATGGGCCGACGGGTCGGCCTATGTGAACCATGTCGCGCTGGTGCGGCAGGCCCGCGGCGCCGAGATGCCGGAGAGCTTCTGGACCGACCCGCTGATGTACCAGGGCGGGTCCGACACCTTCCTGGCGCCGCGCGACCCGATCCGGATGGAGAGCGAGGCCTGGGGCATCGACCTGGAGGGCGAGGTCGCGGTGGTCACCGGCGACGTGCCGATGGGCGCCGGCCGCGACGCCGCGGCGCAGGCGATCAAGCTGGTCATGCTGGTCAACGACGTGTCCCTGCGGAACCTGATTCCGGCCGAGCTGGCCAAAGGCTTCGGCTTCTTCCAGTCCAAGCCGTCCTCCGCCTTCTCCCCCGTCGCGGTGACGCCCGACGAGCTGGGCGAGGCCTGGCAGGCCGGCAAGCTGCACCGGCCGCTGCTGGTCGAGCTGAACGGCGCACCCTTCGGCCGGGCCGATGCCGGGGTCGACATGACCTTCGACTTCCCGACCCTGGTCGCCCATGCCGCCAGGACCCGGCCGCTGGGCGCCGGCACCATCATCGGCTCCGGCACCGTGTCGAACCGCGATTCGGATGGCGGGCCGGGCAAGGCGATCGCCCAGGGCGGCCACGGCTATTCCTGCCTGGCCGAGCTGCGCATGGTCGAGACCATCCTGTCGGGAGCGCCCAGGACATCGTTCCTGCGCTTCGGCGACACCGTGCGGATCGAGATGAAGGACGCCCACGGCCATTCCATCTTCGGCGCGATCGAGCAGACGGTGGAGGAAGCCGCCGCGGGCTGACGCCCGGTCTTTCCACCCCATCCGTTCCCGCATCCCGCATATCGACAGGCGCGCCCGGCCCCGACAGGAAGCCGGGCGCGTCGTTTTTGCGGCTGCCTCTGGTGCCAGGACGCCGGACGAATGCTGCCACCGCTGGTTGCGGAAAGATTTCATTGAACAACCTTGAATCATGAAATCGTCAAACTCTTGGAGTTCTCTGAGAAATCCCTCCCATCTAGCTCACAAAAACTTCATTGACATAAAATATCTCTAAAGTTTGAATGCGAAACCTGAGACGCTGGAATCGAACTCTGATGGCTCGAAGGTTTCGCGGCAAGGCATCCGCCCCTGATCGGCAATGTCTCGTTGCGCGGCAGGAAAGCTCCATCAGCGGTCCGGCGTCCGGAACCGCCCGGCGCCCCGAGCCTGCCGCGGCCTTCGCCATGGAGGATGACGCGATGACCCACGCCCAGGGATGGCCACCGCTCCCGACGGCCTGATTCGACCGGCGGCGCTCCGCCGACGCCATGAACAACGACCACGAGAGACCTCCCCATGAAGATCCTCGTCACCGGCTCGCGCGGGCTGATCGGCACGGAGATGATGCGGCGCCTGGCCGAAGCCGGGCACCGGCCGGTGCCCTTCGACATCGCCCATGATCCGGGGACGCCGGGCCATGGCGACATCCGCAACCGCGACCAGCTGCGGCAGGCGATGGACGGGTGTGACGGCGTCCTGTCGCTCGCCGCGGTCTCCCGCGTCATCGACGGCGAGCGGAACCCGGAGCTGTGCTGGGATGTCAATGTGAACGGCACGGACGCCGTGCTGCAGGTGGCGCTGGAGCAGCCGGCCGGCCGCCGCCCCTGGGTGATCTATGCGAGTAGCCGGGAGGTCTATGGCGACGCGGCAGTGCTGCCGGTGCATGAGGACGCGCCGCTGCAGCCGATGAACATCTATGGCCGCTCGAAGGCGGCCGCGGAGGCCGCGGTCGGCCGCGCCCGCGAGGATGGCCTCGCCACCGCGATCGTCCGCTTCTCCAACGTCTTCGGGACGACCGCCGATCACCGCAACCGGGTGGTGCCCGCCTTCGCCCGCGCCGCCGCGACCGGCGGCACGATCTCGATCGAGGGCGCGGAGAACACCTTCGACTTCACCCATGTCGAGGATGTCGGCCGCGGCCTGTCGCTGCTGATCGAGTGCCTGGAGGAAGGCCACCGGGCGCTGCCGCCGATCCACTATGTCGGCGGCCGCGCCGTGTCGCTGGGCGAGCTGGCGGAGATGGCGCGTCAGGCGGCGCTGGCCCCGGTCGAGATCCGCATCGCCCCGCCCCGCAACTTCGATGTCGGGCATTTCCGCGGCGACCCGGCGCGGGCCGAGGCGCTGCTGGGATGGCGGGCGGAGATCTCGGTCGAGGACGGGCTGCGCCGGCTGATCCAGGCCTATGCCGACGACGCGGCGCGGGACCGGGCCGCAGAGACGCTGCAGCCGGCAGCGACGCCGGCGACGGGGGACGCGGAGGGCCGGGAGCGCCCGGTCCTCCGCCGCGGCGCGAGCGCGCCCCGGCGGATCTCGGCGCTGACCCCCTGGATTCTCGATTTCAGCCACGACCCGATCCGCATGCCGCCGCGGCCGCCGACGCTGCGGCATGCGAGCTACGAGGACGACTTCGACTTCACCACCGTGTTCTGCGACGTGTTCTGGGACGCGTCGGGCGAGTCGATCCGGCTGGTCGGCCCGCCGCTCCTGAACCTGGAAACCGAGCTGGACTTCACCTTCACCGCCCTGCCCTCGATGCAGCGCTGCGGCTTCGAGGTGCGGCACAAACGCTGGGTCGACCTAGTCACCGTCCCGGTCCCGCCCGGCACCACCGGGCTGATCGCCGACACCAGCCTGGGCCGCGCCTTCCTGGCGCCGCAGCCCAATCTGAGCGGGCTGTTCGACGGCCGGCGCTGCATCTACGCGATGAGCCAGGACAACGACATCGCCTGGATCCAGGACTGGGTGCGCTACTATTCCCGCGGCCATGGCGCCAACGGCGTCGTCCTCTACGACAACGCCTCGACGGCCTATGACGTCCGCGAGCTGGACGACGCGCTGCGGTCCATCGACCCCTCGATCGAGGTGCTGACCATCCCCTGGCCGTACAAATGGGGCGTGTTCGACGGCCGCCGCCCGCTGTCCTACAGCATCTGGGATTCCTTCTACGGCCAGGCCGCGGCCTTTGAGCATGCGCGGCTGCGGTATTTCCGGACGGCCGCCAGCGTCATCAACGTCGACATCGACGAGCTGGCGGTCACGCGCGACGGGCAGAGCGTGTTCGAGATCGCCGAGCAGTCGGACACCGGCTTCATCCGCTTCGACGGCTGGTGGATCCACAATTACGCGACCGAGCCCCTGCCCCAGCAGCGTCGGCACCGGCACTTCTTCCACAAGAAGGTCGGCCGCCTGGATGCCTGCACCGAGAAATGGGCGGTGGTGCCGGCCAAGTCGCCCGAGGATGTGCAATGGGCGATCCACAACGTCATCGGCATGACCCCGGACGAGGCCAGCTTCAAGGTCGGCCTGCGCCACTTCAAGCCGATCAACACCAGCTGGGACGTCGATTCCAACCTGACCGACGCCAAGCGGACCGAGCTGTTCCACGGCGACGGCGCGGGGCTGGAGATCGACGAGGAGTTGCGCCGCACGCTGGCCCGGGTGTTCCCCGACGGCGAGGATGACCAGCCGGTCGCGGCCCCGGCCCGCCCGGACGAGGTCGTGGCCTATCAGCACCGGGTGCGCAGCGAGGCCCTGGCCCGCTCCGGCCGGGTCGAGGAGGCCGTCGCCGAGGCGCGCCGCGCGGCCGAGCTGCTGCCCGGCCATCCGGCGACCCTCCTGCATCTCGGCAAGCTGGAGCGGGCCCGGGGCAGCGAGGACGAGGCCCTCCGCCTCTCGCAGGAGGCGCAGCGGCTGCGCGAGGCCGACCCGCTGTACCACGTCCAGATGGGCCGGTCGGCCCAGCACACCGGCGAGATCGACGATGCCGTCGCGAGCCTGCGCCGCGCCCTCGAGCTCGACCCCGTGTCGATCGACGCGGCCGAGCTTCTGTTCAAGCTGTTCTGGGGCCATGGCCGCTACGGCGAAGGCCGGGCCCTCGCCCGCGAATGGGTCGCCCGCGCCCCGGCCGATCTGGCCGAGGCCCAGGCGCTGGCCGCCACTATGCTGATGACGATCGGCCGGGCGCCGGAGGCGGTCCCGCTCTGGCGCAACGCCCTCGCGCTCGACCCGCAGCGGTCCGACTTCCATCACAGCCTGGCGCGCTGCCTGCTGCTCGACCGCAGCCTGGCCGAGGCGGAAGAGGTCGAGCGGACGGCGATCCGCCTGTTCGAAGACGAGCGCGACCACGCTCGCGACCCGATCCCGCCCGAGGTGGTGCAGAAGCTGAAGCGCAAGCTGCTGCTGCGCGCCTCCACCCGGTCGTCGATGTTCGAGCAGCTCGGGCGCATCCTGCGGGCGCGCGGCCGGCTGGAGGAGGCGGCCGAGGCCCTGCGCGAGTCGATCCGGCACTACCGCTTCGATCCCGACCTGCATCTGCTGCTGGCCGAGATCCTGACCGACCTGCGCCGGCCCGGGCAGGCCAAGGCCGCGCAGGAGAAGGCGGCGGATGTGGCGCGGGAGCTGCTGGGCCATCCGCCCAACACCATCCGCACCGCCTTCGACCGCGAGCGCGACATGGTCGGGCTGTACGCCTGGGTCGCCACGATCCTGCAGCGCTGCGGCCATGCCGACGAGGCGATGGCGACGATCGAGGAGATCGGCCGGAACTTCGCCGGCAGCGCCAATGCTACGACCGCGCGCGCCGGCTTCCTGATCTCGATCAACCGGGCGCAGGAGGCAGAGCCGCTGATCGCCGAGGCCATCGCCCGGGGCGGCGACCATTCCCGGCTGCATCATCTGCACAGCACGGCGCTGTCGCAGCTGAACCGGCTGCCGGAGGCGATCGCGGCCTGCCGGCGGGCCCTGGCGCATGATCCGGAGGCGCCGCATCTGCACCGCGCCCTCGCCGCGCTGCAGATCACCGACAAGCGCTGGGCCGAGGCCGTCGCGACGCTGGAGACCGCGATCGCGCTGGAGCCGTCGCATGCCGGCGCCCAGCGCCAGCTGAGCACCGCCCTGGCCGCCCTGAACCGGCCGGCGGAGGCGGAGGCGGCGGCGCGCCGCGCGATCGAGCTGTCGCCCGACGAGGCGGCCGTCTATCGCCATCTGGCCAACCTGCTGTCCGGCTGGAAGCGCTGGAAGGACGCGGTGGCCGAGCTGCGCCGCGCGCTGGCGATCGAGCCCGAGCATGCCGGCGCGCACCGCCAGCTCAGCGCCGCCTTCGCCGGGCTCGGCCAGGCCGAGAAGGCGCTGTCGACCGCGCGCAAGGCGATCAAGCTGGCGCCGGAAGAGGCGGCGCTGCACCGCCATCTCGGCAACCTGCTGGCCGGGCAGAAGCGCTGGGACGAGGCGATCCTGGTGCAGCGCCGGGCGGTCGAGCTGGAGCCATCCCATGCCGGGGCGCGGCGGCAGCTGGAGGTCGCCGAGGCCGAGGCCCGCAAGGCCAGGATCCGGCGGCCGGCCGGTCCCGTCCCCGGCCACAGCGGCGTCGCCGCGGAGTAGAGACGCGGGCGATACGGGGCCCGGACCGTTCGCCGGCCCGGCCTGTGTCCCCCTCACCCTCCCGCCGCCAACGCGGCGGGCCCCTCCCTCTCCCCAAGGAGAGGGAAACTTGGGTCGCGGACATTTCACCTCTCCTTGGGGAGAGGTCGAAATCGCGTCGGCGATTTCGGGTGAGGGGGCGGCGCCGGCCCCTCCTCTTCGTCCTATGCGGACCGCCCTCCGCGATTGACGCTCCCGGCGCGACTCGCCTATCGGTGAGGCCCCGCCCGCCCCGAGAGCGACCGCCGCGATGACCGACACCGCCGAGACGGCCGCAGCGCCGCATCAGGGCTCGCCGGGCGAGGTGTTCCGGGTCTTCCTCAAGCTCGGCCTGACCTCCTTCGGCGGCCCCATCGCCCATCTCGGCTATTTCCGCGACGAGCTGGTGAAGCGGCGGCGCTGGATCGACGAGGCCGGCTATGCCGACCTCGTGGCCCTGTGCCAGTTCCTGCCGGGCCCGGCGTCGAGCCAGGTCGGCTTCGCCCTCGGCCTGCTGCGCGGCCGCGGCCTCGCCGGCGGGCTGGCCGCCTGGTGCGGCTTCACCCTGCCCTCCGCGATCCTGCTCTGCGCCTTCGCGCTCGGCGCAGCCGCGCTCACCGGGCCGGTCGCCGCGGGCCTGCTGCACGGGCTGAAGCTGGTCGCGGTCGCCGTCGTCGCCCAGGCGGTCTGGGGCATGGCCCGGACGCTGACGCCCGACCGGCCGCGCGCCGGCATCGCCCTGGCCGCGGTGGCGATCGCGGTCTTCGCCGGCGGCGCCTTCGGCCAGATCGGCGCCATCGCGCTGGGCGCCGCGGCCGGCCTCTGGCTGTGCCGCGACGGCGGCGGCGCCCCGGGCGGCCGGCTGAGCGTGCCGGTGTCGCGCCCCGGCGGCGGCGCCGCCCTGGCCCTGTTCGCGGCGCTGTTCCTGGCCGTGCCGGCGCTGGCGGCGGCAACCGGCGCCCAGGGCCTGGCGCTGTTCGACGCCTTCTACCGCTCCGGCGCGCTGGTGTTCGGCGGCGGCCATGTCGTGCTGCCGCTGCTGCAGGCGGAGGTGGTGCCGCCCGGCTGGGTGTCGAACGAGGCCTTCCTCGAAGGCTACGGCCTGGCCCAGGCAGTGCCGGGGCCGCTGTTCACCTTTGCCGCTTGGCTGGGAGCCGTCATGGGCCCGGCGCCGAACGGCATCGCCGGCGCCGCGGTCGCGCTGGCGGCCATCTTCCTGCCGGGGCTGCTGCTGCTCTATGGCGCCCTGCCCTACTGGGACGCGTTGCGCCGCCGCCCGGGCGCGCAGAGCGCCATGCGCGGCGCCAATGCGGCGGTCGTCGGCATCCTCGGCGCGGCGCTGTACAGCCCGGTCTGGACCAGCGCCGTGCTGGCGCCGCCGGACTTTGCCCTGGCGCTGGCCGGCTTCCTGGCCCTGACGGTGTGGAGGGCGCCGCCCTGGACCGTCGTGCTGGGCCTGGCCGCGGCCGGTGCCGCCCTGCCGCTGATCGGGGGATAGACAGGCCGCGGCCCCTCACCCGGTGTCGGAGGGGTCCGGCGTCGCGAAGCAGTTATAGGGATCGATGCCGAGGGACCGGCAGAGGCGCCGGGCGACGGTCTGGGTGGTCTCGGTGTCGAGCCATTCGGTGACGTCGGCCTCCCGCAGCCGGACCGCCAGCCC
>NZ_JBCNNF010000185.1:0-13128 GCF_039594555.1 Inquilinus sp. | reverse complement strand
GCGGCGCCAGCCCCCCGCCGGCACCGTCGCCCGCACCAGCAGCCGGTGCTGCCCCAGCAGGGCGACGGCCAGCGCCAGCGCGCCCGAGGCCACCGAAACCCAGAAGCCGTTCTGGGCGCCGAAGGTGTCGATCACCCAGCCCGAGACCGAGGACCCGAAGGCCACGCCGATGCCGATGCCGGTCATCGCCCAGGTGATGCCCTCGGTCAGCTGCGACGGCGGCACCAGCCGCTCGATCAGCCCCATCGAGACGATGATGGTGGGCGACACCGCGGCGCCGGCCAGGAACAGGACCGCGGCCAAGGCCGGGATGCTGCCGATCACCAGCAGCGGCAGCGTCGTCAGCGCGGCCAGGCCGATGGCCAGCACGAACTGCCCGGCCAGCGTCATCCGCGGCTTCAGCGTGCCGAACACCAGCCCGGCGATCAGCGATCCGGCGGCGTAGCTGGCCAGCACCAGGCTGGCCGCGGCCTTCTGGCCCTGCGCCTCGGCGAAGGCGATGGCGGTGACCTCGGCGGTGCCGAAGATCGCGCCGATCGCCGCCAGGGTCAGCACGATGATGCGCAGCGACGCCAGGCGGATGACGGCGCCGCCCCGGCCGGCCTCGGCCGAATGCACCGGCGGCTCGGTCGACCGCTGCGCCGCGAACAGCAGCGTGCCGGCGGCCAGCAGCAGGGCGGCGGCCAGCGGCCCGGCCTCCGGGAACAGGGCGACGCTGAGGCCGATCGCGAGCACCGGCCCGGTCATGTAGATCACCTCGTCGACCACCGATTCGAAGGCGAAGGCGGCGTGCAACTGCGGCGTGTCGCGATACAGCCGGGTCCAGCGCGCCCGCACCATCGCCGAGATCGCCGGCATCGCCCCGGCCAGTACCGCGAACAGGAACAGGGTCCAGCCCGGCGCGCCGGCGCGGGCGGCCAGCATCAACCCGGCCAGCGCGGCGACGCTGACCGCGCTGGCGGGCAGCAGCACGCGGGCCTGGCCGCAGCGATCGACCAGCCGCGACACCCGCGGCGCGATCAGGGCGTTGGCCAGGGCGAAGGCGGCGGCCACGCCGCCGGCCAGCCAGTATTCGCCATGGGTCTGCGACAGCATGGTGACGATGCCGAGCGTGATCATCGCCTGCGGCAGCCGGGCGACGAAGCCGGCGGCGGAGAACGCCTTGGCGCCGGGCGCCCGGAAGATCTCGGCATAGGGGTTGGGCATGGCAGATCTCCGCTGGCTGCCGGTATCTCTTAGCACACGACCACTTGCATACGTGGCGTATGTGAAGCAGATAATGATATGCGCGGCGCATGTCAATTGGCATACGTTGCGTATGTGAAAGGAGGGGCATGGCCCACCGACCCCGCAGCGAGATGATCGCCGAGACCCGCGCCAAGCTGCTGGCGGCGGCCCGGCACGCCTTCGGCACCCAGGGCTATGCGGCGGCGTCGATGGACGATTTCACCGCCGGGGCCGGGCTGACCCGCGGCGCGCTGTACCATCATTTCGGCGACAAGAAGGGCCTGCTGCGGGCGGTGATCGCCGAGATCGACACCGAGATGAACGCCCGGCTGCAGCAGGTCTCGCGCCGGGCCCCGGACCCCTGGCAGGCCTTCGTCGCCGAATGCACCGCCTATCTCGAGATGGCGGTGGAGCCGGAGATCCGGCGCATCGTGCTGCGCGACGGCCCGTCGGTGCTGGGCGACCCGTCGACCTGGGACGGCCAGTCCGCCTGCATCGCCTCGATGACAGGGGCGCTGCGCCGGCTGGCCGGGGACGGCACGATCCGCCCGGTCGACCCGGAGGCGACGGCGCGGCTGATCAACGGGGCGATGCTGCACGCCGCCCAGTGGATCGCCAACGCCCCCGACCCGGACGCCGCGTCCCGCCGTTCGGTGCAGGCCTTCGAGACGATGCTGTCCGGCCTGCTGACGGACCGGCCTGCAGCCTGACCGCTACAGCTCCACGAACACCTCGAAGCCGCCATAGATCATGCGCTTGCCGTCGAACGGCATGCCCGTGGGGGGCATCGTCAGGCGCGGGTCGGCCATCACCTTCTTCACGATCTCGTCGCGCGCGGCGCGGGACTCGTAGACGATCCAGGAGAAGATCACGACCTCGTCCTCCTTGGCCTGCACCGCGCGTGGAAAGGAGGTCACCTCGCCATAGGGCACGTCGTCGCCAATGCATTCGACATAGGCCAGGGCGCCATGCTCCTTCCAGATCGTGCCGCCCAGCCGTGCCATCGCCTTGTAGTCCTCCAGCCTGTCCTTTGGCACCGCCAGCACGAATCCGTCTGCATAGGACATGGCATGTCTCCTTCGTCCGGTTGCGATCGACCCTAGGACGGTCCAGGCAGGCGGAAGCCGACAGGCGGGATGGATTTTCCCGGCGTTCCGTTCCGCGCGCCCATATAAGCCGTCGTCTCCGGCCGCAGCGTGTCGTGCACGAACTGGATGAAGGCGCGCAGCTTGGGCAGGGCCTGGGCGCGGCTGGGATAGTACAGGAACAGGCCGGGGGTGCCGGGGCAGAAGTCCTGCAGCACCGGCTCCAGCACCCCGGCGGCGACCTGCTCCTGCACCGCCGGCACGGCGGTGTAGGCGAGGCCCAGCCCCATCTCGGCCGCCATCAGGTTCAGCCCGCCGCTGTTGACGATCACCGGCCCGGCCACCGCGATGTCGAAGGCGCGATTGCCCTCGACGAACTCCCAGCGATAGATCGGCCCCTGCGGCGACTGGCGGGTGCCGATACAGGCGTGGCGATGCAGGTCCTCCGGCCGCTGCGGCCGGCCGTGCCGGGCGAAATAGGCGGGGGACCCGACCACGGCGAACTGGAAGGGCGGGGTCAGCCGCACCGCCACCATGTCGGCCTCCAGCAGCTCGCCTAGGCGGATGCCGGCGTCGAAGCCCTCGGCGACGATGTTGGCGAGGCTGTCGTCGGCGAAGATCTCGATCTGCAGTGCCGGGTGGGCGGCGCCGAACTGGGCCAGGATCGGCTCGGCCAGGAACGGCACCAGCGCCCGCGGCATGTTCAGGCGCAGCAGGCCGGTCACCTCCTCGCCCAGGCTCTGCGCCGCGTCGAAGGCGGCCAGGATCTCCGCCACTGCCGGCCGGGCACGGTCGAGGAAGCGCTGGCCGGCCTCGGTCAGCCCGACCCGGCGGGTGGTGCGGGTCAGCAGCGCGACGCCCAGCCGCGCCTCCAGCCCGCGGATGGTCTGGCTGATCGCCGAGGGCGATACCCCCAGCTCCTCCGCCGCGGCCCGGAAACTGCGGCGCTCGGCCACGCGTAACACGGCGATGACGCCGTCCAGCTGGTCCCGCTCGATTGTGAAGGGTTTCTTCATGGCCCCTGCAGATTATTCCGGATAGCGCCGCAAATCGAGCATTCATAACCTGCCGGGACGATGCGGCGGGAGGCTGGGATCGGCGGCGCCCGACCACCGGATGCGGGGAGCCTGTGCCGCGGCGCAATGCCGCTGCCGCACCTTGCCGCCGGGCCTCGTCCTCATATGAGCGGAACGCGCCGCTATCGCGTTCCCCTGACCTTCTCATTCCTACTATGATAACAGGGGAGTCGGCCTTGGACCCGCTGGGAGCCCTTATGCCCTGGATCGCCGTCTGCAGCGTTGCCGGCCTGTTCGGCCTGATGCTGGTCGAGCGCCTGCTGCCGATCCTGCCGTCCTACGGCCTGCTGGTGGCCGTCGGGGTGGCGGTGGGCGAGGGCTATTGGTCGCTGCCGCTGGCCTTGGCGATGACGGTGATCGGCGGCGTCGCCGGCTGCGCGCTGTTCTACGGGCTGGGCTGGGGCTTGGGAGAGGCCCGGGCCGGCGCGCTGCTGCGGCGGACCGCCGGCTTCTTCGGCATGGGCCCGGCGCGGGTCGACCGCTGCATTGCGTGGTTCCAGGACCGCGGCGCACTGTTCGCGCTGGTGGCGCAACTGGTGCCGACCGTGCGGCTGGTGGTTCCCGGCATCGCCGGGCTGCTGCGGGCCAGACCCTTGATGTTCTTCGTTGCGACCGCCCTCGGGATCGGTCTGTGGAACGGGCTGTTCATCGGCACCGGCTATGCCGCCGCCGCGCTGGTCGAACCGGCCTCGAACGCATCCTCTCTCGCGCTGACGGTGCTGGTCGCGCTGGTGCTTGTGGAGCTTATGGGCACGATGATGTGGCGCAATTTCTCCCGCCGACGGCAGGCTGTCGCCGTCTCCCCCGCCGGTGCGCCAGTCCTGGCGCAGGGGCCCGCGCTGACGCCGCGGCCCGCCACCGGTCCCTCGCGCCGGCAGGACGCGGCGGACGACTTCGCCTTCTTCCGCGCCTGGCTGAAGGCGCCGCTGCGGGTGGCCGCGGTGGTGCCCTCGGGGCGGGCCCTGGCCGCGGCGATCACCGCCGAGATCGGGCCGGAGAGTGCGCCGGTGATCGAGCTCGGGCCCGGCACCGGGGCGTTCACCCGGGCGCTGATCGGCCGGGGCGTGCCGGAGTCGCGGCTGGCGCTGGTCGAGGCCGGGCCGGATTTCGCTGCGCTGCTGCGCGACCGCTTCCCGGAGGCGCAGGTGCTGTGCATGAACGCGGCCCGGCTGGGCAGCGCTGACCCGTTCGACGGCGAGAAGGCCGGCGCGGTGGTCAGCGGCCTGCCGGTGCTGTCGATGCCGCCGAAGATCGTGATCGGCATCCTCAACGGCGCGTTCGGACATCTGCGGCCGGACGGGGCATTCTACCAGTTCACCTACGGGCCGCGCTGCCCGATCCCGCGCGCCATCCTGGACCGGCTTGGCCTCAAGGCGGTGCGGATCGGCCGGGCGGTGGCCAATGTCCCGCCGGCCGCGGTGTACAAGATCACCCGCCGCTGGCCGCGTCCGCTGGTTTAGAGCCGGCCGCCCCGACCATCGCGTCCCAGGCCGCCATGGCGTGGTCGATGATGGCGTGCATCTCGCGGCGGCCGGTGCCGTCGCGGGCCTTGATCGACAGCCCGGCCAGCACGGTCGAATAGAAGCCGGCCAGCGGGCCCAGATCCAGGCCCGCCGGGAACTCGCCGGCCGCCGCGCCCTGCTCCAGCCGGCGCAGGATCAGGCCGCAGGATTCCTTGTGCAGGTCCAGCAGATGGGTGCGCACACCCTCATGCTCCGGCGCCGTGTTGACGGCGCCGAGGATGACGAAGCAGCCATGGGGCAGGGCGGGGTCGGTGAAGGCGTCGGCATTGTCGCGCAGCATCGCCTCGATGGCGCCGCGCGCCGTCCGCTCGCAGTCCAGCGCCCGGCGCGTGGCCGAGCCGGCGGTATCGCGGTACAGCGCGATCGCCTCGCGGAACAGCGCCTCCTTGCTGCCGAAGGCGGCGTAGAGGCTGGGCGCCGCGATGCCCATCGCCGCGGTCAGCTCGGCCATCGACACGCCCTCATAGCCGTGCCGCCAGAACAGCTCCATCGCCCGCCGCAGGGCCACGTCCCGGTCGAAACCGCGGGGTCGGCCGCGCTCTGCCATCTCCGATCCTTTCTTTAACGATCCATAAATAAATCTCTTGACCGCGGGGTGCAACTGCGCCAGCTATTTATTTATCGATCATTAAAGATATGGAGCCTCCCATGGCCGACCTGTCCGGAAAGGCGGCGCTGGTCACCGGCGCCAGCCGCGGCATCGGCGCCGCCATCGCCCGCCGCCTGGCGCGGCAAGGCGCCGACGTGGCCCTCACCTACAGTTCGTCGCCCGACAAGGCGGCCGAGGTGGCGCGCGACATCGAGGCGGCAGGCCGGCGCGCCGTGCTGATCGAGGCCGACAGCGCCGACCCGGCGGCGGCCGCCGCGGCGGTGGACCGGGCGGCGGCGGAGGTCGGCCGGCTCGACATCCTGGTGGCCAATGCCGGCATCGCCGTGCACCGCCCGTTCGGCGAGTTCACGGTCGAGGAGTTCGACCGCACCATCGCCATCAATGTCCGCGGCGTCTTTGTCGCCGCCCAGGCGGCGGCGCGGCACCTGCCGGAGGGCGGGCGGATCATCGTCATCGGCAGCAACCTGGCCGAGCGCGTGCCGGGCGCGGGCGTCACGCTCTACACCCTGTCGAAGACGGCGCTGACCGGCCTGGTCAAGGGCGCGGCGCGGGACCTCGGCCCTCAGGGCATCACCGTCAACCTGGTGCAGCCCGGCCCGACCGACACCGACATGAACCCGGCCGACGGACCGCGCGCCGACACGCTGCGGTCGCTAATGGCGATCCCGCGCTACGGCAGCGGCGACGACATCGCCGGTCTGGTCGCCTGGGTGGCCTCGGCCGAGAGCCGCTTCGTCACCGGCGCCGCCCTGACCATCGATGGCGGCATGTCGATCTGACGCGAGGAGAGACGACATGACCGCACGCGCCATCCCCGACGACTCCGGCAACGACCTGTGGGTGCTGGGCGCCGTCTGCCTGGCCGGGCTGATGATGCCGCTCAGCTTCACCGGCCCGGCGGTGGCGCTGCCGGCGATCGGGCGTGAGCTCGGCGGCAGCCCGGTGGCGTTGGCCTGGGTGGTGAACGCCTTCGTGCTGTGCTTCGGCAGCTTCGTCATGGCCGCAGGCGCCCTGGCCGACCAGCTGGGCCGCAAGCGCCTGTTCGCCATCGGCGTCGCCGGCTTCGGCCTGCTGTCGCTGGTGCTGGGCTTCGCGCCCTCGGTGGTGGCGCTGGACCTGCTGCGCGGCGCCCAGGGCGTCGCCGCCTCGATCGCCATGGCCGGCGGCGCCGCCTCGCTGGCGCAGGAATTCGAGGGGCCGGCCCGCACCCGCGCCTTCAGCCTGCTGGGCACCAGCTTCGGCATCGGCCTGGCCTTCGGCCCGATCCTGGCCGGCGCGCTGGTGGAGACGCTGGGCTGGCGCGCCATCTTCCTGGCCGGCGCCGCGATCGCCGTCCCGGTGCTGGCCTTCGGCGTGCCGCGGATGCGGGAGTCGCGCGACCCCGGCGCCACCGGCGTCGACTGGCCGGGCCTGTTCAGCTTCACCGCCGCCCTCGGCCTGCTGACCTTCGGCATCATGCAGGGGCCGCAGGATGGCTGGGGCAGCCCCGTCGTGCTGGGCCTGCTGCTGGGCGCCGGGGCGATGCTGGCGCTGTTCGTCGCGATCGAGACGCGGGTGCGGCGGCCGATGCTGGACCTGTCGCTGTTCCGCTACCCGCGCTTCGTCGGGGCGCAGTTCCTGCCGATCGCCACGGCGGTCTGCTTCGTGGTGCCGCTGGTGCTGCTGCCGGTGCGCTTCATCGGCGCGGAGGGGATGAGCGAGATCGAGGCCGGCGGGCTGATGATCGCGCTGTCGGCGCCGATGGCGGTGGTGCCGTTCCTCGCCGGCCTGCTGGCCCGGCGGATCCCGGCGGCGGTGCTGTCGGCGGTCGGGCTGCTGATCGCCGCGCTCGGCCTCGGCTGGCTGGCCGCCGTGCCGGTCGGCGCCGAGGCGATGACCCTGGCCCTGCCGATGCTGGTGATCGGCATCGGCACCGGCCTGCCCTGGGGGCTGATGGATGACCTGTCGGTCAGCGTCGTGCCGCGCGAGCGCGCCGGCATGGCCACCGGCATCTTCTCGACCATGCGGGTGGCAGGGGAGGCGGTGGCGATCGCCGCCGCCGGCGCGCTGGTGGTGGCGCTCGGCCAGTCCGACCTGCACCGCGCCGCGGGCGAGGGGGCGCGGGTGGCCGATGCGGTCAACGCCCTGGCCGGCGGCGACATGGGCCGGGCCGAGGCGCTTCTGCCCGGCTTCGGCCGGGCGGCGCTGGCCCAGGCCTATGGCGGCGCCTTTCAGGCAATGCTGGCCGTGCTGGTCGTTGCCACACTGGTGGCCGCGCTGGCCGCCTACGTCCTGCTGCGGAGGCGGGAGACTGCGCAGCGGAACGTGGAAGTCTGCGAGGCCCGATAGTCGATGCGAACGCGTTTGCGCTGCCTCTCCCGCGCAACGGGAGAGGCAGCGCAATTCGTTCCGGACCGGAAGGGCCTTACGACGCGTCCGGGATCAGCTTGGCGCGCAGCGAGCGGCGCGCCTCGTGGTCCAGGCGCTGCAGCGCCTCGCGGATTTGCTGGGTGATGGCGCCGGCTTCGGCATCCGGGTTGCGGAAATAGGCCTGGGCCTCGGCGATCATCAGCGGCAGGGCGGCGGCGGCGGCCTTGGCGGCGGCGGCCGGCGACGACGCCTTCGCCGCCATGCCGCGGATGCTGGTGGCCAGCTCCGCGGCCGAGTTCTTCCAGCCGGCCGGGCCGGTCTCGGATACGTCGGTCGCGGCCTCCTCGACGATCTGGTCGATCAGCACCCCCGAATCGCGCGCCCCGGACCAGGAGGCGGCCAGGCGCCCGTCGCGGTCGCGCACCTCGGTCCAGCGGAAGGTCTGGCGTTCCTCATCGGTCAGGATGCGCTCCACCCGCGCGAACATGCCGCTGACCGACCGGGACCAGCCTGCCGGCAGCGTCGCCAGCTGTTCGCGGACCCGTGCATCCACGCGTGCGCCGCAACTCTTCAGCAACTGCTTCAGCCGCTGGGGGGCCCGCTGCTTCACCGCCATACTCTCCTCGCTCTCCCTCGAATGATCGCCGCGGCGCATTGCTCCTGTCCCAGGGGCGCCACGGTCTGTCGAATTGATTCAAATGGGCTTCGCCGGAAAGAATCAAGTCACACCGTGCCGCGGATGGCGAGTCATTCCTTCGACTGAAACGGAGGCCGGCAGAATCCCTTGGTTCCGCTGGATTGGGCCGGCGTGCTTGAACAACTGATATTTTAGTATACGGTGCATATCAAGGTGAGCGGGGAGGGGGTGGATGCGCGGTGCGACGGCGGGGGAAGACGGGCCGGGGGGACGGCGACGGATGCCGCGGTCATCGCGCCTCGACGCGCTGTCGCAGGGCCGCCCGGCCACCGCCTCCGCCCTGATTCGCCGGGCGCTGCGCAGCGACATCGTCGCCCTTCGCCTGAAGCCCGGCACGCCGCTGTCGGAGAAGGAGATCGCCGAGAGCTACGGCGTCAGCCGCACCCCGGTGCGCGAGGCGATGCTGCGCCTGGCCGATGAGGGGCTGGTCGACATCTTCCCGCAATCCGGCACCTTCGTGTCGCGCATCCCGGTGCATGCCCTGCCGGAGGCGATCATCATCCGGAAGTCGCTGGAGGAGACCACGGCGCGGATGGCGGCCGAGCGCGCCAGAAGCAGCCAAATCGCCACCCTGCGTGCGGTGATGGAGCGGCTGCGCGAGACCGCGGCGGCGGGCGACCGCGACGGCTTCCACCAGGCCGACGAGGCGTTCCATGCCGGCATCGCCGAGGCCGCCGGCCATCCCGGCATCTGGACCCTGGTGCAGCAGGTCAAGATCCAGGTCGACCGCTTCCGTCGCCTGACCTTGCCGGAGGAGGGGCGGCTGGCCCGGATCATCGCCGAGCACGGCGCCATCCTGGACGGGATCGAGGCGCATGACCCGGACCGCGCCGCGGCGAGGATGGGGGCACATCTCGGCGCGCTGCTGGCCGATCTGGGCGGCATCAAAGACCACAATCCGGACTTTTTCGTCGACGCGCCGCCGCCCGGCACCTGAGCCGCGGCGGACCAAGACGAGGCGGCCACAGGGGAGGGGGCGCACGCCCGATGCGGTACGAGTTCGACTTCGACAGCCTGCAGGACTACTGGCCGTCCTTCCTGCACGGCGCGCTGATGACGCTGGAGATGACGCTGGTGGCCACCGTGGCCGGCCTCGCCATCGGCGTGGTCTGCGCCATCGGCCGCCGCGGCCGGTCGCGCTGGATCGTCGGGCTGTGCGGCGCCTATGTCGAGATCGTCCGCAACACCCCGTACCTGATCCAGATCTTCTTCCTGTTCTTCGGCCTGTCCAGCATCGGCCTCAGGCTGCCGATCTTCGCCGCCGCGGTGCTGACCATGGTGATCAATGTCGGCGCCTATACGGCCGAGATCGTGCGCGCCGGCATGGACACGGTGCCGCCCGGCCAGGTCGAGGCGGCGCAGGCGCTGGGCCTGTCGACGCCGCAGATCTACTGGGACGTGATCCTGCGCCCGGCGCTGGAGCGGGTGTATCCGGCGCTGACCAGCCAGTTCGTGCTGATGATGCTGTCCTCCTCCGTCACCTCGCAGATCTCGGCCGAGGAGCTGACGGCGATCGCCAACAATATCCAGTCCGACACCTTCCGGCCGTTCGAGACCTACATCGTCGTGGCGCTGCTGTACCTGGCCATGGCGCTGCTGCTGAAATTCGGCTTCCACCTGTTCGGCCAGGCGATCTTCCCGCGCCGGCGCCGGCTCGGCACCCCGCTCTGAGGAGGCCGGCATGGGCGGCGCCTTCACGATCAACCACTTGATCTACCTGCTGCAGGGCACGGCCTGGACCGTGGTGCTGTCGCTGCTGGCCTTCGCGCTGGGTGGCGTCGCCGGCTTCGGCGTCATGCTGCTGCGCATCTCGCGCGGGCGATTCCTGCGCCGCGCGGCCTTCGTCTATGTCCAGATCATCCAGGGCACGCCGCTGCTGATCCTGCTGTTCCTGGTCTATTTCGGCCTCGGCATCGTCGGCATCGAGGTGCCGCCGCTCTTGGCCGCCGGCGTGTCGCTGATGATCTATTGCAGCGCCTTCCTGGGCGAGATCTGGCGCGGCTGCGTCGAGGCGGTGCCGAAGACCCAGAGCGAGGCGGCCGAATGCCTGGCGCTGAATCGCTGGCAGGTGCTGACCGACGTCATCCTGCCCCAGGCCATGCGCATCGCCACCCCGCCGACCGTGGGCTTCCTGGTGCAGGTGCTGAAGAGCACCTCGCTGGCCTCCGTCGTCGGCTTCGTCGAGCTGACCCGTGCCGCCCAGGTCATCAACAACTCCCTGTTCCAGCCGTTCCTCGTCTTCGGCATCGCGGGGCTGATCTACTTCGCCCTCTGCTACCCGCTGTCGCGCTGGAGCCGTTCCCTCGAAAGGAAGATGAATGTCGGCCGTCGTCACGCTGCGTGATGTCCACAAGCGCTTCGGCGAGCTCGAGGTGCTCAAGGGCGTCTCCTTCGAGGTCGCCAAGGGCGAGGTCGTCGCCATCATCGGCCGCAGCGGCTCGGGCAAGAGCACGGCGCTGCGCTGCGTCAACCGGCTGGAGACGATCCAGTCGGGCAGCATCGAGGTCTGCGGCCACAAGGTCGACGCGGCGGACCTGAACCTGCGCGCCCTGCGCCAGGACGTCGGCATGGTGTTCCAGAGCTACAACCTGTTCCCACACCTGACCGTCGAGCAGAACATCACCCTGGCGCCGCGCCGGGTGCGCCGGATGCGCGGAGCCGAGGTGCGCGACCTCGCCCGCGCGGCGCTGGAGCGGGTTGGTCTGGCCGACAAGATCGACGCCTATCCGGAGCAGCTGTCGGGCGGCCAGCAGCAACGAGTGGCGATCGCCCGGTCGCTGGCGATGAGCCCGAAGGTGATGCTGTTCGACGAGGTGACCTCGGCCCTCGACCCGCATCTGACGGGCGAGGTGCTGAAGGTGATGGAGAGCCTGGCCCGCGGCGGCATGACGATGCTGGTGGTGACGCATGAGATGGCGTTCGCCCGCCGCGTCGCCGACCGGATCATCTTCATGCATCTGGGCAAGGTCTGGGAGACGGGGCCGGGCGGGATGCTCGCGGCGCCGCAGACAGGGGAGCTCCGCGACTTCCTGTCCAACGGGCTCTGATCGCGGAACGGCAGCCGGTCCTGCCGCAATCGAACCAAGGGTGGAGGAACGTGATGAGAAGCTTGCTGAAGGTCGCCGCCGCCGCGGCGGCGCTGTGGGTCGCGGCCGTGCCGCTGGCGCAGGCGGAGTCGCTGGACGACATCCAGTCGACCAAGAAGGTGCGCATCGCCGTGGCGATGGGCGTGCCGCTGTTCGCCTTCGTCGACGACAAGCTGCAGCCCACCGGCTCGGACGTCGAGACGGCGAAGATGATCGCCAAGGACCTCGGTGCCGAGCTGGAGTTGGTGCAGATCACCAACGCCGCACGAGTGCCGACGATCCAGACCCGCAAGGCCGACCTGCTGGTTGCCGACCTGGCGATCACCGAGGAGCGCAAGAAGGCGGTGGACTTCACCATCCCCTACGCCACGCTGAACATCGAGGTCGCGGCTCCGGCCGGCGTCGCGATCAAGGACTATGCCGATCTGGCCGGCAAGCGCATCGGCGTGACCCGGGCCACGGTCAACGACACGCTGGTGACTAAGAACGCCAAGGATGCCGAGATCGTCCGCTTCGAGGATGACGCGACGCTGATCACCGCCGCCGTCTCCGGCCAGGTCGACATCGTCTCGACCCAGAGCGCGGTGGTGTCGGAGATGAACAAGGGCCGCTCCGAGAAGCTGGAGACCAAGTTCGTGCAGCAGGAGCTGAACCTCGGCATCGCCCTGCCGAAGGGCGAGCCCAAGCTGAAGGCCTGGCTGGACGACTGGATCAAGGTGCATTTCGCCGATGGCAGCCTGAATGCCACCTTCAAGCAGTTCCACAACCGCGACCTGCCGGCGGATCTGATCACGCGGTAATCACTCTTGAAGACCATCTCCTAACTTAGTCCCCCCTCCCCTTGCGGGAGGGGGGCAGGGGGAGGGGTCTGCGCGCGTCCGCGCGCGAATGCGTGGAGGGTCCATCCTCCGGTCAGGCTGACGGCCGGATCGGGCTGAGGAAACCCCCTCCCCCTATCCCCCTCCCGCGGGGGGAGGGGGGACTCGATTGGCGCGCGGCCGCCGGTCTCTCTCCCGCTCGATCTCGGAGTTCAGCTCGGCGCCGATCAGGAAGATCACCGTCGACAGCCAGATCCAGGTCAGGAAGCCGATCACCGCGCCCAGCGAGCCGTAGGTCGCGCCGTAATTGGCGAAGCGGGCGACATACCAGGAGAACAGCATCGAGCCGCCGAGCCAGATGGTGGCAGCGACGATGCCGCCCCAGTTCAGCCAATGCTCGCGCCGGCCGCCGGGGCCGTAGCGATAGACCAGCGTCAGCGCCGCGATCGTCGCCAGGTACAGGGCCGGCCAGCGCAGCAGCCGGATCAGCACGCCGGCGTCGGAGCCGAGGCCGATGTATTTCAGCGCGATCGGCGCCGCCACCACCACCGCCAGGGCCACCTTGTCCAAAATGTAAAAGTACGCGAAGTTCTCAACAAAGAAATGACAGGACTTGCCATGAACTTTACGGATCAATATAGCCATAAAATCATACGC
>NZ_JBCNNF010000184.1:0-13180 GCF_039594555.1 Inquilinus sp. | reverse complement strand
GGTGGAGCAGCCCGGTAGCTCGTCAGGCTCATAACCTGAAGGTCACAGGTTCAAATCCTGTCCCCGCAACCATCGATACCCCAAAGCCCCCGTCGCAAGACGGGGGCTTCTTTGCTTTGTGGCCCCCAGCCCACGATCTACCTCGACCTTCTCCTCTCCTGGGCGGTCGAATAGGGGCGGGTGTGGCCGCCGCCCTCGTGGTGGCCAGAGATGTCGATCATCCACAGCCGCTGCAGATCCCCTCAAAATCGGGGATCGACCGCGCCTTTGCAGCCGGTGCTATATGTTTGCGGATGTCATGCTCGAAGCGTCATCCGGTCCGACCCGGGGCTTTCCCCACCACGCTCCGGGTCGGACCTCACCTGCGCGCAGCGCGAGCGCTTGTTTCGACCAAGAGAAGCGGGCGCAATGGCCGGTGCGGCGTCCCTCGGTCAAAATCGAAGCGGCGGGCACAGAGTGCCCGGGTTCTTGCCATCCACCTCGCCTGCGCCGATCCTGCTTGGGGCACAGACGTGTTCATGCCGTCTTCGAGGTTTCGATGATCCAGCGGCGAAACGCACGGACACGCGCAAGCTCGGCTTTCGCCTTCGGGCTGACGACGTAGTAGGCCCCAGGTCCTGTAACGCGCACGTCATATGGGACAAGAAGGGCGCCGCGCTGGATCTCATCCTCGATCAGGAGGCGCGGCAGAAGCGCCACGCCGAGCCCTGCGATCGCCGCCTGGATCACCATGTAGAAATGCTCCAGCGTCGGGCCCCAATGCAGCGCCGCCGGCACGACATCGATCGAGCGGAACCAGTGGTTCCAGGCATCCGGCCGGGTCGCGTGGCGGATCAGCTGGTGATGCTCGAGCGCGTCGAAGCCGGAGAGCGGATGGCGTCCCGCCATGATCGCGGGGCTGCACACCACGACCACCTCCTCCGACATCAGCGGCTCGGCGATGGCATCCGGCCAGCCGCCATGGCCGAACCGCACGGCCACGTCGATCTTCTGGGCCGCGAAGTCGAGCGGCCCGTCATTGCTGACGAGGTTCAGCACGATGTCGGGGTGCAGCGCCTGGAACGCGGAGAGGCGCGGGATCAACCAGCGGGTACCGAAGGTCGGCAGCATGCCGATCGACAGCGTGCCGCCGCCGTCGCGGGTGGAGATCAGCTCCATCGTGCCGGCCTCGATGCGGTCGAGGGCGTCCCGCACCAGATCGGCATAGAAGCGGCCCTGGTCGGTCAGCTCGATGCGGCGGCTGATGCGGACGAAGAGCGGCAGGTCGAGGAAAGTCTCCAGGCTGCGGACCAGCCGGCTGGCCGCGCTCTGGGTCACGTTCAGCTCGGTGGCCGCCCGGGTGAAGCTCTGGTGGCGGGCCACGGCCTCGAAGGTGCGGATGGCGTTCAGCGAGGGCAGCAGACGGCGTCGGGTCGGCACATCCATTCCCTGAGATCATGTTTTCGCAATCTTAAAGCGGCTTGTGGACAGGGGCCAACCGTCTACGCTCGAAGCCAGGAAAACGCTCGCACCACAGCGGCTAGCCTCGCGGAGCCGATTGCATCCGATGGCCACACATCCGTTCCATCTCTCCTTCGCCGTCGACGATCTGGACCTCGCCAAGCGGTTCTATGGCGATGTTCTGGAATGCCCGATCCGGAGCGAGAGCGACGGGGCGGTGGAATTCGAGTTCTTCGGCCACCGGATCTCGGCTCGCCTCGACGTCGATGGCCGCCGGGCGCCGCGGAGCGGGGCTAGCCCCTCCTGGAGCTTCGGCGTCAGCCTGGACCGGAGCCGATGGGAGACCCTGGCCGCCGCGCTGTCGCGGGCCGGCGACACGCTGCCGGACCGGCCCGTGGTCAGCCGGAATCATCTCGTGCTGTGCGATCCCGCCGGCAATGTGCTGGAATTCTCGCTGCGGCATGACCAGTCGGCCCCAGCCGCTGCGAATGACAGCCGGACCGCCGCCGGCGGGGCCATCGATCCCGCCGCATTCGGCGCCACCCTGACAGCGGTGACCATGGGCATCGACGCCTTCGAGCGGTCCCGCCCACGGGGGACCAGCCTGCTCGACGGCGAGGGGCTGGTGCCGATCTACATGGGCAGCGATCTGGTCCCCGCCCGCCGCTATGCGAGCTGGGAGGAGGTGAACGAGGACGTCGCCGCCCTCGAAGCTTCGGTCGACCAGATCCCCGAAGGGCCGCGCGCCGTGTTCCTGCGGGGCATGCTGACCTCCCTCAAGGTCGCCGTCCGGCTGTTCACCGGGGCCAGCCCGTCCTTCGAGGAGAAGGTCCGCGACCTGGTCGGCGCCCCGACCGGTCCGGTCGACCCGGCGGTGATCGAGGACATCCGCGGCCGGCTGGACGCGCTCCTGCGCCGCCAGGGCGCCGTGCGCGGCGACCTCGGCGAGCGCATCAAGGCATGGGAGGAGGGGCGCTTCGTCGACCCCTCCCGGCTCGAGGTGACCTTCTCCGAGCTGCTGGCCGAGGCCAGGGCGCGGACCGATGCGCGGATCATCGACACCGGCGGCTACGAGATGGTCCTCAACCCGGTGCGCGACATGCCCTTCACCGCGCGCTGCAACTTCAACCAGGGCCAGATGGACCTGAATGTCGACCAGCGCTTCACCCGGTCGGCGCTGAAGCACCTGGTCTGCCACGAGGTCCATCCGGGACACGTCACCCAGCTGCTCTACACAAGGGCGGAGGTCGCGGCCGGCCGGTCCGAGGCGGAGGCGCTGCTGTGCACCGCCAACACCGTCACCGGCTGCGTGCAGGAGGGGATCGGCGATCAGGCGGTGCAGCTGATCGACTGGATCGAGGACGAGGATGACGAGATCCATCTCGAGCTGCGCCGGCTGCGCAGCGCCACCCAGACCAGCGCCGCCTGGCACCTGATGGTGGATGGCTGGGCGGCCGACCGCGTCGCCGACTATCTGCGCCGCACCGCCTTCGGGCAGGAGGCCTGGATCCAGGGCCGGCTGCGCATGGCGGCGCATCCCTTCCGCGGCCCGTTCATCGCCTCCTACTGGGCCGGCAACGAAAGCGTGCGGCGCGTGCGGGAGCGGGTCCCCGCCGCCCAGCGCCCCGGCTTCCTGGCCTATCTCTATGGCCGGGTGCACAGCCCCGAGAGCCTGGAGATGTTCCCGTCCGCCACCCCGTGACAGCCGAAGGCGACAGCATGACCATCACCATCATCGGCGCCGGCGCGATCGGCGGGTTGGCCGGGGCCTGGATGACCCGGGCCGGGCACGATGTCCTGCTGGTCGACCGCTGGCGCGAGCATGTCGACGCGCTGAACGCCCGCGGCCTGTTCATCGACGGCGTCCGCGGCGAGATGACAATCCCGGTCCGGGCGGCGACGCCGGACCAGCTGACCCGGCCGCTGCAGACGGTGCTGGTCGCCACCAAGTCGCAGCACGCGGTGGACGCGGTGCGGCAGCTGCTGCCGCTGCTGCGGCCCGACAGCGCCATCGTGTCCTACCAGAATGGCTTCAACGAGCCGGACATCACGGCGCTGCTCGACGCCAACGGCTTCGACGGCAAGGCCATGGTGATCGGCTCGATCCCGAACTATGGCGGCGCGCTGGTCGACCCCGGCTATATCGAGTTCGTCCATGAGGGGCCGATCCAGCTCGGCGAGATGGACGGGCGCCGCACCAGGCGGCTGGAGGCACTGGCCCAGCAGCTCTCGGCGTTGACCGAGGTGCAGCTCTCCGACAACATCTGGGGCCAGATCTGGGCCAAGGAGGTCTATTCCGCCCAGGTCGTGTTCTCGGCCCTGGTGGACGCCCGCATTCACCAGACGCTGGGGGTCGAGCGCTACGCCCGGATCGCCGGCGCGGTGGTGCGCGAGGCGCTGGAGATCGCCGAGGCGAATGGGATCACGGTCGAGGCCTTCGACTTCTTCGACCCCGCCAACTACCGGCCGCAGACGCCGGCCGACACGCGCCGGCTGCTCGACAACATCAACCACGCAATCTGGCTGCTGAAAAAGGACCAGAACGAGCAGGCGCATCAGTTCAAGAAGGAGGGCTCCGGCATCTGGTGGGACATCGTCTACCGGAACCGGCCGTCTGAGGTGCGCTCCTCCAACGGCAAGCTGATCGATTACGGCCGCCGCGCCGGCGCCGACGTCCGGCTGAACGAGAAGCTGTGCGCCATGATCTACGAGATCGAGGAGGGGCGCCGCGAGCTCGGCTTCCACAACTATGACGAGCTGGAGGCCTATGTGAACCAGATCGGAAAGGCGCTGCCATGACGACGAAGCTCGGGGTCGGGGTGATCGGGGCGCACAGCTGGGCCGAGAAGGCGCACCTGCCGGGCTATGCCGCGCATGAGCGGGTGGATCTGGTCGCGATCTGCGACATCGAGCCGGACCGTGCCAAAGCCATGGCCGAGCGGTTCGGCGCCCGCCGCATCTACAGCGACCACCGGGCCATGCTGGCCGACCCGGAGGTGCAGATGGTCGATGTCTGCACCCCCACCCACACCCATCTGCCGCTGAGCCTGGACGCCATCGCCGCCGGCAAGCACGTGCTGTCCGAGAAGCCGCTGGCGACCGAAGCGGAGCCGGCCTTCGCCGCGGCCCGGGCGGCGGACGAGAAGGGCGTGCGCACCAAGCTGGGCTTCACCTTCCGCTACTCGCCGGCCATCCGGCAGGTGAAGCAGTGGATCGCCGACGGGACGCTGGGCGAGATCTTCCACATCCATGGCTTCGAGCAGAACAGTCAGTGGCTCGATCCCGACGTTCCGCTGCGCCAGATCGTGCCCGGCGCGCCGCGCGACCAGCTGATCCCGGCCTCGATCATCGGCTACGGCTCGCATCTGGTCGACCTGATGCGCTGGCTGGGGGGCGAGTTCGCGTCGGTCGCCTCCACCATGCGCAACTTCGTGCCCGAGCGGGTGGTGCGCGGCGAGCCGGGGCGGCAGCGCATCCCGGTCGAGGACGGCGCGGCGGCGGTGATCGAATATGCCGGCGGCGCCCAGGGGCTGCTGCAGTCCAGCTACATCGCGGTCGGCAACTATCCGGGCGTCGAAATCCGGGTCTATGGCTCGAAGGGCGCCGCGGTGGCGCGGCTGATCTCGGAATACGGCATCGCCGAGACGCTGCATTTCGCCACCGCCGACGCGGTCGAGTTCCGCAAGATCGACCTGCCGGCAGACAGCCTGCCGCCGGGAACTACGCTCGGCACGCCCTGGCCCGAGCTGTACTACCGCAACCTCGTCCGGCACTTCGTCGACGAGATCCTCGAGAGCCGGCCGCAGGAATGCACCTTCTTCGACGGCGCCAAGAGCCAGGAGATCGTGGACGCGGTGATCCGGGCGCATTTCGAGCGGCGCTGGGTCGACCTGCCGGGGCAGGGACGGTGACCGGCGGCGCGGCCCTGGATCCGGACCTGGTCGACGCCTTCCTGGCGCACCATCTGGCCTTCCGGCCGGTGGACGCGACCTTCATGGGCATCGACGGCCATGACGACCGGCTGCCGCCCGCCGCCGCCGGCACCGAGGCCGCCGAGCGGGCCGGGCTGGATGCGCTGCGGGAGCGGCTGGCGGCGCAGCCCGAACCGTCATCCGCGGGCGACCGGCTGGATCTGCGGCTGATGCGGTCGGAGGTCGCCTTGGCCGGCGCCCGCCTCGACCAAAGACCGCGTTTCGCCAATCCCGCCTGGTACACCGGCGAGGCGGCCTTCGCGATCATCGGCCTGCTGCTGCCGCAGTCGCAGCCGACCCGCGCTGCGGCAGTGGCGGCCCGGCTGGCGGCGCTGCCCGACTTCCTGGCCGACGGGCGCGCCCGGTTGTCCGGCGCCGCGACGCCGCGCGGCTGGGTCGACCGGGCGCGGCGCGAGGCGGCGGCCGTGGCGGGGTTCCTGCGCGGCGAGATCCGCCTGCATCCCGGCTGGTCCGAAGCCTGGACCGCGCCGGCCGAGGCTGCCGCCCGGGCGCTCGACGACTTCTCCGCCGCGCTGGCCGGCCAGCCGGACCGCGACCCGGCCTGCGGCGAGGCCTATCTGGCGCTGCTGATGCGCGAGGCGCATGGCCTGGCGCTGTCCCCGGCCGAAGCGGCACGGCGGGCGCAGGACGCCTTCGACCGCATGGGCGGCGAGCTGGAGGAGATGGCGACGCGGATCGATCCCGCGCGGTCCTGGCAGCAGCAGGTGGAGGCCTTGTCCACCATCCATCCGGCGGCGCCGGAGGAGGTGCCGGACCGCTATCGCCATTGGCACGACGCCGCGGTGCGGGCGGCGGAGGGGCTGCTCACCCCGGCGACGGAGTACGGGCTGTCCTACCGCCCATTGGCCCCGGCGTTCCGGACCGTCGCGCGGGATCTCTACTTCCTGTTCTACCGCTCGCCGCCGGCGGGCCGCCCCGGCGACGGCAGCGTCTACTGGGTGACCCCGCCGGGCGGTGACCCGGCCGCCTACCTCCGCGGCCAGAACGATGCCCTGGTGAAGGCGGTCCACGCCGTCCACCACGGCTCCATCGGCCACCACACCCAGAACGCCCGGGCGCGCCGGGCGGCGTCCCGGCTGGCCCGGCTGGGCGGCACCGACTGCGCCGCCGGCATCGCCTTCCTGTCGGCCGGCACCATGGTCGAGGGCTGGGCCTGCTACGCCGAGGACCTGCTGCTGGAGGCGCCGGGCTTCTACACCCCGGGCGAGGTGCTGCTGCTGAAGCAGTTCGAGCGCCGCAACGCCGCCAGCGTGCTGGTCGACATCCGGCTGCACACCGGCGAATGGACGCTGGAGCAGGCCAGGCGCTTCTACCGCGACGAGGCCGGCTTCGCCGCCGCCCGGGTCGATGGCGAGGTGACGCGCAACTCGATCTTCCCAGGGACGCGGCTGATGTACTGGCTGGGCGTCGAGGCGATCAAGGACCTGCGGTCGCGCTGGCGTGGCGGGGTGCAGGCCTTCCACGATACGCTGCTCAGCCACGGCCATGTGCCCGTGGCCTGGGCGGAGGACGAGATGCGGCGGGCGGGGCAGATCGCCGGATGACGGGAGCGGACGGCGCGCCATTGCTCGATGTCCGTGGCCTGGTGACGGAGTTCCGCACCGAGGCCGGGCCGGTGCGCGCGGTCAACGGCGTCGACCTGCGGGTCGAGGCCGGCCAGACCGTCGCTCTGGTGGGCGAGAGCGGATCGGGCAAGTCGGTGACCAGCCTGTCGGTGATGCGCCTGGTCCGGTCGCCGGCCGGCCGCATCGCCGCCGGCGAGATCCGGTTCCGCGGCCGCGACGGGCGGGTGCGCGACCTGGCGCAGCTCGACCAGGCGGCGATGAGCGACATCCGCGGCAACGAGATCTCGATGATCTTCCAGGAGCCGATGACCAGCCTGAACCCGGTGCATAGCGTCGGCCGCCAGATCGCGGAGGCCGTGCGGCTGCATCGCGGGCTGGGCGCCAAGGCGGCCTGGAGCCGGGCGGTCGAGATGCTGTCGCTGGTCGAGATCCCGGATGCGCGGCGCCGGGCCGACACCTATCCGCACCAGCTGTCCGGCGGCATGCGCCAGCGGGTGATGATCGCCATGGCGCTGGCCTGCGACCCGGCGCTGCTGATCGCCGACGAGCCGACCACCGCACTCGACGTCACGGTCCAGGCCCAGATCCTGGACCTGATGCGGCGGCTGCAGCGCGAGATCGGCATGGGCATCCTGTTCATCACCCACAATCTCGGCGTCGTCGCCGAGATCGCCGACCGGGTCGAGGTGATGTATGCCGGACGGGTGGTCGAAAGCGCCGATGTCGACGGGCTGTTCGATGCGCCCAGCCATCCCTACACCCGCGGGCTGCTGGCCAGCCTGCCAGCGGTCGACCACGCCATTCGTGCCAGCGCCGGGCGCGACCGGCTGAAAGCGATCCCCGGCCAGGTGGCCGATCCGCGCCATCTCCCGCCGGGCTGCGCCTTCGCGCCACGCTGCGGCTTGGCGGCACCGGCCTGCAGCACAGCCGTGCCGCCGGTCGAGGCGGTGGCGGCCAGCCACGCCTCGCGCTGCCTGCGCTGGAGGGAGCTGTGACCGCCACGCCTCTGCTCTCCGTCACCGACCTCAAGGTCCATTTCCCGGTCGGCAAGGGTCTGTTCCGCACTGGCGGCACGGTGCGGGCGGTGGACGGCGTGTCGCTCGACATCCGGCCGCGCGAGGTGGTCGGTCTGGTCGGGGAATCCGGCTCGGGCAAGACCACGCTCGGCCGCGCCGTGCTGCGGCTGATCGAGCCGACCGGCGGCTCCGTGCGCTTCGAGGGGAAGGAGATCCTTGGCCTGCCCGCCGCCGGGATGGCGGCGCTGCGCAGCCGGATGCAGATCATCTTCCAGGACCCCTATGCCAGCCTGAACCCGCGGATGACGGTGGGCGACACGCTCGGCGAGGCCCTCTACCTGCACGGCATCGGCGGCCGCGGCGACCGGCCGGCGCGGATCCGCGGCCTGCTGGACAAGGTCGGGCTGCCGGCATCGGCGGCCGGCCGCTACCCGCATGAATTCTCTGGCGGCCAGCGCCAGCGCGTCGGCATCGCCCGCGCCCTGGCGGTGAACCCGGCCTTCATCGTGGCGGACGAGCCGGTCTCGGCGCTCGACGTCTCGATCCAGGCGCAGATCATCAACCTGCTGCAGGACCTGCAGCAGGAGATGGGGCTGGCGCTGCTGTTCATCGGCCACGACCTGTCGGTGATCGAATATCTCTGCGACCGGGTGGTGGTGCTGTATCTCGGCCGGGTGATGGAGACGGCGATGGCCGCCGAGCTGTACCGCAACCCGCGCCATCCCTACACCCGCGCCCTGCTGGACGCCGCGCCGATCCCCAGGCCGCGGGCCCGCCGCACCCGAATGGTGCTGAGGGGCGACCTGCCCAGCCCGCTCGATCCGCCGTCGGGCTGCGTGTTCCGGACCCGCTGCCCCTATGCGCTGCCGGCCTGCGCCGAGGCGCCGCCGGCGCTGCGCGAGGCCGGGGCCGGTCATGCCGTCGCCTGCATCCGCAGCGACCTCGACCTGACCCGGCCGCCGGCCGCAGCCTAGCCCCGCGGCTCCATCGCATCGCGCAGCCCGTCGCCGACGAAGTTGACCGCCAGCACGGTGCAGAAGATGCACAGGCCGGGCGGGATCGCCAGCCACGGCGCCGTGCTGAGCCAAGGGCTGGCCGTGTTCAGGAGGTTGCCCCAGGTCGGCACCGGCGGCTGCACGCCGAAGCCGAGGAAGGACAGCGCGCTCTCCAGCATGATCGAGCTGCCGACCGCCAGCGTAGCCGACACCGTGATCGGCCCGATCGCGTTGGGCAGGATGTGGCGCAGCATCAGCCGCGGCCCCCGCGCCCCGAGGGCGCGCGCGGCCTCGACGAACTCCCGCTCGCGCAGCGCCAGGAACTGGCTGCGCACCAGCCGGCCCGTGCCCATCCAGATCAAGGCGCCGATGATGGCGACCAGCAGCGGCACCGTCGGGCGCAGCAGGCCGGACAGCAGCAGCACCAGGGGCAGGGGCGGGATCGACAGCATCACGTCGGTGAAGCGCATCAGCAGGCTGTCGACGATGCCGCGGTAGAAGCCGGCCAGCGCGCCGACCAGGGTGCCGAGGCCGGTGGCGATGATCGCGGAGGCGAGGCCGACGGCGAGCGAGACCCGGCCGCCATAGGCCAGGCGGGTCAGCGCGTCCCGGCCGAGCTCGTCGGTGCCCAGCCAATGCGCGGCGGTCATCTCGCCCGGCGCGCCGATCAGCTCGAAATCCTGGTCGTCATAGGCATAGGGCAGGATCGTCGGGGCGACGATCACCGCGCCGGCCAGCAGCAGCAGGAAAACGAGGCCGCCTACGGCCGGACGGTGGCGCAGGAACCGCCGGACCGCCTGGGCCCAGTAGCCGCGATGGCCGGGCTCGGCCGTGGCCGTCGCCGCCTGGTCCACCGCCTCAATCATAGCGGATCCTCGGGTCGAGCGTCGCATAGGCCAGGTCCGCCGCGATGTTGGCCAGCACGATGGCGAGCGAGCCCAGCATCATCAGCCCCATCAGCACCGGATAGTCGCGGCCGTCCATGCTCTCGATGAACAGCCGGCCGATGCCCGGCCAGGCGAAGACGGTCTCGGTGATCACCGCGCCGGAGATGATCGAGGCGAGGTCGAGGGCGATGATCGTCACCGCCGGGATCAGCGCGTTGCGCAGGGCATGGTGCAGGATCACCCCCGGCTCGCGCAGCCCCTTGGCATAGGCGGTGCGGATATAGTCCTGGTTCAGCACGTCGACCATGCCGGAGCGGATGTAGCGGCTCCAGCTCGCGATGGTGGCGAGGGACAGCACCGCGGCGGGCATGGCGATATGCGCCAGCCGGTCGCCGAAGGAGCCGCCGCCGATCGTCTGGTACCCGGCGGAGGGCAGCCATCCCAGCGCGATGCTGAACAGCAGCTGCAGCAGCAGCGCCAGCCAGAACACCGGCAGCGAGATGCCGGCGAAGGACAGGAAGGTCAGGACATGGTCCAGCAGCGTATGCCGCCGGGCGGCGCTGACGGTGCCCAGCGGCAGGGCGACGGCGAGCGAGACCAGCATGGCCAAGCCGCCCAGCTCCAGCGTCGGGCCGATGCGCTCCGTCACCTCCTGCAGCACCGGGCGGCCGGTGCGGATGGAGTAGCCCCAGTCGCCCAGGACCATCGATTTCAGCCACAGCACGTATTGCACCGGCACCGGCTGGTCCAGCCCGTAGGCCTTGCGGATCTGCTCCAGCGCCGCCGGGCTGACCGACGGGTTGTCGGCATAGACGTCCAGCGGCCCGCCCGGCGCCAGGTGGATGACCGCGAACAGGAGCAGCGAGATGCCGAGCAGCAGCGGGACCGCGCCAAGCAGCCGGCGAAGGACGTGCCCGGCGTCCATGCCGGATCGGCCCCAGGCCGGTGTCCTATCGGCGATAGGAGAGCCGGATAGTGCGGAGCCACCCCCTCACCCGAAATCGCCGATGCGATTTCGACCTCTCCCCAAGGAGAGGTGAAATGTCCCTCTCCTCGGGGAGAGGGAGGGGCCCGACGCCGAAGGCGACGGGAGGGTGAGGGGGAGCCGGTCCCGCCGTTGCTGGCGATCTCAGCGCCTATGCGGTGCCGCCCCGGGAGACAGCTCCAGGGCGGCAGGGTCGAGGACAGGCCGGTCACCCTTCCAGATGCCAGCGGCTGGTGTCGACGAAGTTGGTCATGTTGGTCGGATTGGGCACGAAGTCCTTCAGCTTCGTCGTCTTGGCGATGACGGCGACATTGGTGGTCAGTGCGATCGTCGGCAAATCCTCGGCCAGGATCTTCTGCATCTCGGCGGCATAGGTCTTGCGCTCGGCCGGGTCGAGCGTGTTCTCCAGCCTGGCCATGGCCTCGTCCAGCTTCGGATTCGAATAGCCCTGGCCGTTGTTGGCGCCCTTGGTGCCGTAGAAGACGCTGTAGACCGGGTCGGCCGAGGTGATCCAGCGGCCATAGATCAAGTCGTAGTCGCCTTTGTAGCGCGCCTCGCGATAGGCGACGCCGGTCTTGTTGTCCGGCTTGGCTTCGATGCCGATGGCCTTGAGCTGGGCGATGATCACCTGCTCGGCCAGCTCGTCGTCGGCGCGGCCCGCCTGCACCACGATGCGGTAGGACAGCGTCTCGCCGTCCTTGGCGCGGATGCCGTCGCCGCCCCTGGTGTAGCCGGCATCGTCCAGCAGCTTGTTGGCCTGGGCGACGTCGAAGGCGTATTCGGGCGTGTTCGGGTCGTAGAGGTCCTTGAACACCGGCACGACCGGCGACTTGATCGGCTCGGGAAAGCCGCCCTGGGCCCGCACCAGCGTCTGCCGGTTCATGGCGTGGGCGATGGCCTTGCGCACCGTCAGGTCCTGCAGCGATTTCGGGCCCTTGAAGTTGAAGTCGAGATGCTGCCAGGACAGGAGCGGCCCCTTGACCGTCTCCAGCCCGGCGACGCCCTCCAGCTGCTTGGCCTGGTTGTAGGGCACCTGGACCACGAGACCGAGCTCGCCCGACTTCAGCTGGGTCATCAGCGTGTTGGAATCGGGAATGATCTTGAAGACGATCTGGTCGAGATAGGGCAGGGCCCCGCCCTTGTCGTCCTTGCGCCAGTAGTTCGGGTTGCGCTCGGTCAGCACATACTGGCCGCGCTTGAACTCCTTCACCATGAACGGGCCGGTGCCCAGCGGCTTCTCGTTGTACGGGTCGGTGTTCAGGTCCTTCCCCTCCAGCGCGTGCTTGGGAAGGATGCCGAAGGTGAACAGCGTCGACGCGAAGTCGGGGGCCACCGTGTTGTAGTGGCAGATCGCAGTCAGCTCGTCCGGCGTCTCGATCGCCTCTATGTCCTCGGTGCCGTCCTTGGACTCGGCGATGAACTTCTCGTTTTTCACCGCCTCCCAGGTGAACTTCACATCGGCTGAGGTGAAGGGCTGGCCGTCATGCCATTTGACGCCGGGCCGCAGCTTGTAGGTGACGGTCATCTTCTTGCCGCCGTCGGTCAGGACGATGCCGCCGTTCTGCAGCGTCGGCATCTCCGTCGCCAGCACCGGCACGTATTCCGCCTGGCCGTTCGGCGCCAGCAGTCCCTCGACCACGGCGGCCTGGACATCGCCGAGATAACCGGTCGAATAGACGTTCAGCGTGTCGATGTCGTAGGTCAGGCCGACATTCAGGGTGCCGCCCGGGCCCTCCGCCCAGCCCGGCGCAGCGCGCAGGCTGGCCAGCGCGGCCGCGCCGGCCACCGCCCCCTTCAAGGCTGTCCGGCGCGAGAATTCGATCGTCATCGGTTCCGTCTCCCCGTCTTTGCCTGCCTGTCTCGCGGATCGTTGGCCGATCCGGTCCCGGCCCCGGTCTGCGCCGGAGCCTTGATGCTCAAATGCCCGATCGCCGCGCCGCGTGGCCGTGACGGCCGTCTCCGAAATCGCGGGGTCGATGTCGTGGAGTCATGCGTCCCCGATCGCGCGGCGGTCCGGCCTGCGGCTTCGTATCGGCGCTCCCGGCGACGAAACACTGTCTCATGAGGTCAGCATGACGCCGCCCGGCAAGGCGGGACAATCCTACAAAATCTCGCCTTCGTGCGCCGTTTTTCTCATGACTCCGCCGAACCTCGAAAGATGGCAGCAGCGAACGGCACCGGACGAAGGCTAGTCCGTGGCGCCTTTCAGGACGAGGTTGAGATAGACCCGGCCATCGGGCCGCGCCTCGTAGGACAGGCGCTTCGACACGCCGTACAGCGTCGGTTCCGTGAATAGCCAG
>NZ_JBCNNF010000183.1:0-13318 GCF_039594555.1 Inquilinus sp. | reverse complement strand
GCTGGAGCAGCGGCAGGGCGGCGCGGTCGCCGGCCTCGCCGCGCTTCGGCAGCACCGCGGCGGCCAGCAGCGCGAACAGCACCGCCAGCGGCGCGGCGCACCAGAAGGCGGCGCGCCATACCCCCAGCTCGGCGAAGACGCCGCCGATCGCCGGGCCTAGCAGCGTCGCGATGCCCCACATCGCCGAGACCAGCCCCATGCCGCGCGACCACAGCGCCTCGGGCAGGATCAGCCGGATCATGGCGTAGGACAGGGCCAGCATGACGCCGCCGCCCAGCCCCTGGACCAGCCGGCCCAGCAGCAGCACCGGCATGGTCGGGGCCAGGCCGCAGGCCAGGGCGCCGGCGGCGAAGGTCAGCGCCGCGGCGACATAGGCGCCACGCGGCCCGAGCGCGGCCAGCAGCCGGGACGACAGCGCCGCGCCCAGGATCGAGGCGGCGACGAACAGCGTCGTGTTCCAGGCGTAGTAGTCGAGCCCGCCGATGTCCTTGACCACCGAGGGCAGGACGGTGATGGCGATGTAGACGCTGACGGCGTGCAGCGCCGTGCCGCCGGCCAGCGCCAGCGAGCGGATGGCGTTGGTGCCCGAGAACAGTGCGCCCCAGCCCGGTTCCGGCTTCGACATCCCGCGTCTCCAAGATCCGCCACCGGCAGGGTCGCGGGTTATTCCAAGTCCTGACTTTGATATCAGGGGCGACCTGACGCGATAAGTCAAGACAAGGCTTGGCAAATGAGGCGGCAAGCCGGGTCCGAGACCGCGCCGCTGGCCCCGGGGAGCCGCGACTCAGCGCTCGTCCAGGTCCAGCCAGCGCGGCCGGGTCTTCTCGCCGATCATGCAGTCGGTGCCGCCGGCCTGGGCCGTGGTGAAGACGGCCGGCATCACCGCCGGCGTCCGGCCCGCGATCTCCAGCACCAGCTTGCGCCGGATCGCGTCGGCGAACTGCCCGGTGCTGCGCACCGGTACGGTGAAGGCGCCGGGACCGCCGATCACGCAGTCGCGGTAATAGGCATCCAGCATCTCGGGCTCCGGCAGGCCGCCGAAGCCGCCGCGCTTCAGGATCACCGGCAGGCCGTTGATGGTGATGCCCTTCGCCAGCGCCATCTCCCGCGCGCCCGACACCGGCCAACCGGCATTGTTCGGCCCGTCGCCGGAGATGTCGATGGCCCGGCGGATGCCGTCGAAGCCGTTGTTGTCGAACAGCCCGGCGGTGAACAGCAGCGCGCCGGAGATCGAGGTGCCGCGCCGCGTCAGCGTGCCGGAGGTCTGCGCCAGCTCCGCCGCCGCCGCCCGCGCCGCCGCGGCGCCGTCGATCAGCCGCCACGGCAGGATGATGGTCTGCGACCCGGGGCCGGCCCATTCGACATAGGTGATAGCGATGCGGGCCTGCACGCCGGAGGTGATGGCGTCGATCACCTCGGGGTGGGTGAGGGCGGTGACGTAGCCGTCGCGCTGCAGCGCCTGCTCGTCCTCGTCCATCGAGCGCGAGACGTCGACGGCGAGCACCAGCTCGAGATCGACCGGCTGGTCCTGCGCGGCCGCGGAGGCGACCGGCAGGAACAGCACGAGAAGCAGGCCGAGTCCGACGAAGCCGAAGCGCATGGAAGCCCCCCGTGTCAGCCCCCGATATCCTGTCGATGTGGGCATCGGCGGGCCGGCTGTCACCCGCGGGGGCCGCCTGTTTTTCGGCCCGCGGGTTGCAATCGGCCGGCGATTGGCCCATATGGGTTGTCGAGATCGGTTTCGACACGATCCGCGCGCCGTTCCGAGGAACGCCCGGATCCCCTTCCCAACCATGATCCGAACGATAAGGCAGGCGCTCCGCCTGTCGATCGTGCTTTGCGCCGCGACGGGCGGGCCGATGGCCCGGTGTCGGGGCTTAAGCGATATTGCTTGCAACGAGGCCCCAAGGGCCCGAACCGTAAAGATACAGACATGAAGACCGTACAGACCAAGACCTTCCGCCGCCGCCCGCGTCGTCCGACGCCGCGGCTGGAAACCACCCCGCTGCGGCAGCCGGCGCACAAGGCAGAGCTGTCCCGCGCCGAGATTCGTCAAATCGTTCTCGACATTCTCGGCTGAAAGGCGTAGTTCCGCCCGACCCGTTTAGTGAAAAGGCCTTTGCCCGATGCAGGTGCTCGTCCGCGACAACAACATCGACCAGGCGCTGCGCGTCCTCAAGAAGCGTATGCAGCGCGAAGGCATCTTTCGCGAGATGAAGCAGCGCCGGAACTACGAGAAGCCGTCCGAGCGCCGCATCCGCGAGGAAGCCGAAGCCGTCCGCCGCCAGCGCAAGGCGCTGCGCAAGCGGCTGCAGATCCAGGGCTATTGATCCGGCTCGTCGGGACCGTACGGTCCCGGGCCTGATCGTACCGACGGATGAGACCGGGGGCCTTATGGCCCCTTGTTTCGTTGCTGCGGTTCCATCTCCGGCTTGTGCCCGGCGCCGGGCTGTGCGGTGATCCCGCTGCAACCAGGAGGCCGACCGATGGATGTTCCCGCCCTCAGGCGCACCCTCGACCAGGACCGGCCGCCGGCCACCCTGTCGCCGCCGCTCGCCGCCCTGTGGTGGGATGCCAAGGGCGACTGGGACCGGGCGCATGGCTGCGTCGATTCCGAGGACGGCGCCGACGCCGCCTGGGCCCATGCCTATCTGCACCGCAAGGAAGGCGACCTCGGCAATGCCGGCTACTGGTATCGCCGTGCCGGCAAGCCGATGTCCCAGGCCAGCCTCGAGCAGGAATGGGCGGAGATCGCGGCGGCGCTGGGCTGAGCCTCAGCCTGCCCCGTCCGGCACCAGCACGATCTTGCCGGTGACGGCGCGGCTCTCCAGCCGGCGATGCGCGTCGGCGCCGCGCGACAGCGGGAACAGCTCGATCTCCGGCAGGGTGATCTCGCCGGCCCGCAGGGCGGCGAACAGCGCCGCGGCGCGGGCCAGCCGGCCGGCGCGGCTGTCGAGATGGTCCCACAGGTCGCCGCCGACCACGGCCTTCGACTGCTCCATCAGCAGCCGCGCATCGATCGCCGGCGGGTCACCGCCCGCGGTGCCGTAGGTCACCACCGTGCCGCGCGGCCTCGTGGCGGCCAGGCTGTCCGCCAGCGTCGTGCCGACCGAATCATAGGCGATGTCGACTCCGCCATCGCTCAGCCGCCGCACCGCCGCGACCCAATCCCCCTCATAGGTCAGGCCGTGATCGGCGCCCCGCGTCACGGCCAGCGCCGCCTTCTCCGGCGTGGAGGCCAGGGCGATCACCCGGGCGCCGCGATGCCTGGCCATCTGCACCAGCAGCTGCCCGACCCCGCCCGCCGCGGCATGCACCAGCACCCGGGCCTCGGCGCGGACCGGGGCGCTGTCCGCCACCAGATACTGCGCCGTCAGCCCCTGCAGCAGGATCGCCGCGGCATCGCGGTATCCGATGTCGTCCGGCAGCGGGATCGCGCGGTCGACCGGCACGGTGACGCGGGTGGCGTTGGCGAAGGGCACGTCGGCGAAGCCGATGCGGTCGCCGAGGCGGATGCCCTCGACCCCATCGCCCAGCGCCACCACCTCGCCCGCCCCCTCATAGCCGGCGATATGCGGCGCGACGCCAGCCAGCCGGTAATGGCCGCGGCGGCGGTGCAGGTCGGCGAAGTTCAGCCCGGCCGCGCGCAGCGCCAGCTGGATATGGCCCGGCGGCACCGGCGGGTCGGGCAGGGCGCGGATCTCCAGCACCTCGGGGCCGCCGAACCGTTCGAACACCAGGGCTTCCATGATCCTGCCTTCCGCAGTCGTCGATGAGATGGCTTCATCTACTATAATGGAAATTTCCATCATAGTGGAAAGATGGCTTGACGCGCCGCGGCGATCGCCGGAGAAGCGGGGAGCGGACAAGGACGGGACCATGCCCCTGATGGATGTGCGGCGGGCGCCGGAGCACGGCCCTTCCGGCCCGGCGCCGGAGATCGACCTGGCGGCGACGATGCGCCGGCTGCGCGCCGATCGCGGCTGGACGCTGGAGGAGGCAGCCGGCCGCACCGGCCTGTCGCGCTCGGCGTTGTCGAAGATTGAGCGCGGCGAGATGTCCCCGACCTTCCAGGCGATGCAGAAGCTCGCGCGCGGCTTCGGGATCGAGCTTGCCGGGCTGTTCGGCCCGGCCGATTCGCCCCTGCGCGGCCGCCGCATCGTGGTGCGGGCGGGCGAGGGCGCGGCGACCGAGATGCCGAATTACCGCCTGCGGCCCTTCGGCGGCGGGCTGAAGGACGCACCCTTCCTGGCGTCCGAGGTCACCCTCCGCGCCCGGTCGCTTGACGATTTCGAGGATTGGGAGCGGCACGACAGCGACGACTTCCTCTATGTCCTCGCCGGCCGGGTGACGCTGTTCAGCGAGCGGTTCGGGCCGGTCGATCTCGGCCCGGGCGACGCCGTGTATTTCGACGCCCGCATCGGCCACGCTGCGATCGCCGCGGGAGAGGGCGAGGCGCGGGCGCTCTGGATCACGGCGCCGGCAGGGTGATCCACCTCGTCACAGGCCGATCAGCGGACGGCCCATCATCGCCTGGGCGAAGGCGGCGACGGTGAGCAGGACGTAGAGCGCCGACACCAGCCAGACCGCCGGCCGCGCCCGCCGGGGCCAGGCCGCGACCAGCACGGCGCCGGCCAGCGGCAGCAGCTGCTGGGCGTGGATGCCCAGGAAATGCGCCACCCGCAGGTCGCCGCCGGTGGTCGACCAGCCGAGCAGCGGCAGGCCGGGATGGTCGGGGATGCCGCCGACGCCATGGCCGCCATGGGCGGCGATGGCTACGCCGGCCGCGACGCCCAGAACGAAGGTCAGCCCCAGCCCCAGCACGATCGCCAGGCGCAGCGCCGGGGCCAGCCCGGCGCCGTGGCGGGCGATCTCGCGCGCCAGCGGCAGGGTCGTGGCGGTCAGGGCCAGGGCGCCGACCCCCATCAGCGAGTACATCACCATGTGGAACGGGGTGGAGTTGTTGAAATGCGAGGCTTGGCCGAGCGCGCCCTGCAGGGTGATGTAGCTGAGCTCGAACACGCCGGTGGCGATGATGGTCCAGCGCACCAGGCGCATCGGGGCGGCGCGCCGCCGCGCCTCCGGCAGCAGGCCGGCGAACCAGGCGCTGGTCAGCGCGAACAGCCCGACCGAGAGCAGGAACTTGACCGGCTTGGCCCAGACATCCTCGCCATGCAGCTGGCGGGGATCGATCGCCCAGGCCACGCCAAGGACGGCGGCGAGGACAAGCAGGATCAGCCCGAACTCCGCGAGCGTCCGGTCGCGGCGGCGCAGGGCCTGGAGCAGGGGCCCGTGCGCCGGGTCCTGCGGCAGCGGATCGAGAGTGGTGGTGGTCATGGTCACGCCTCCGCCGCCTGTCCGGCGGCGCGGCGGCCCAGGCCGGCCCGCAGCAGGGCGAAGGCCAGCAGGCCGATCGGCCCGAACAGGAAGGTCAGGGCGAAGCAGGGGATCAGTAGCAGATGCGGCAGCCCCGCCCGCTCCCCCTCCCGGGCGATCCAGGCGCCGACGAACAGGTCGAAGGCCAGGTAGTGCAGCCAGCCCGCCACCAGCATGCCGGGCGAATCGAACAGCGCCCGCACCGCGGCGATCGAGCCGTAGCCACCCTGGGCCGACCCCCAGCTGGTGCCGACCAGCCCGAGATAGGCGGCGGCGAACAGCAGCGGCACCGCCAGCCCGGCCGCCGTCCGCAGCCGGGCCTTGTGGCGCGGCAGCAAAGGGGCCGCGGCCAATGCCAGCCAGCCGAGGATCGCGAGCATGTTGCCGCCGCGGAACAGCAGGTCGAGCATGGCTTCCTCTCCGTCTGAGCGATGTTAAGATCCAACGCTACCATTGAATCTAAACACTGTAAAGTTTGAGGCCGATGCCGGGCGAGACGACCGAGCCGCGGGAGCGGTATCACCATGGCGACCTGCAGCGGGCGCTGATCGCGGCGACCGAGGCGATCCTGACCGAGCGCGGGGTCGAGGGCTTCACGCTGCGCGAGGCGGCGCGGCGGGCCGGGGTCTCGGCCGCGGCGCCGGCGCATCATTTCGGCAGCGCCGCGGGCCTGCTGACCGAGGTGGCGCTGCTCGGCTTCGAGACGCTGACCCGCTTCCTGCGCGACGGCATGGCGGAAGGCGGCACCGATCCCGCCGCCCGGCTGCGCGGGCAGGGGCTGGGCTATGTCCGCTTCGCCCGGGCGCATCCGGCGCGGTTCCTGCTGATGTTCCGCAAGGACCGGCTGAACTGGCAGGACGGGCGGCTGCGCGCGGCCGGGCAGCGCGCCTTCGCCGAGCTGGAGGATGCGGTCCGTGCCTATCGCGGCATCCCGGCCGGCGGGCCGCTCGACCGGGCCGCCCTGACCACCGTGCTGGCCGCCTGGTCGGTGGTGCACGGCTTCGCCCATCTGGCGCTGGACGGCAAGTTCGACGGCGTCGGGGAGGGGCACGGGATCGGCCCCGTGAACGACGCGATCCTGGCGGAGATGGTGGCCGGGCTGTGGCCGACCGGGCCGGGCTGAGGCGCCCGGCCGGCGCCTCAGCCGGTCATCAGCGTGTGCACATGGGCGGCGGTGGACAGGGCGAGCGCGCGGAGGTCGTAGCCGCCCTCCAGCGTCGAGACCACGCGGCCGTCGCAATGCCGGTCGGCCAGGCGCATCAGCTCCAGCGTCGCCCAGGCGAAATCGGCCTCATGCAGCTCCAGATTGGCCAGCGGGTCGCGGGCATGGGCGTCGAAGCCGGCCGAGATCAGCAGCAGCTCCGGCGCGAAGGCGTCGACCGCGGGCAGCACGATGCGCTCCATCGCCCGGCGGAACTCGACCCCGCCCGACATCGGCGGCAGCGGCGCGTTCAGGATGTTGCCGGCCACCCCGGTCTCGTCCTCCGACCCGGTGCCGGGATACAGCGGCGACTGGTGGGTCGAGGCGTAGAACAGGTCGGGCTCGGACCAGAAGATGTCCTGGGTGCCGTTGCCGTGATGGACGTCGAAATCGACCACCGCGATCCGGCCGAGCCCATGCGCCAGCCGGGCATGCATGGCGGCGATGGCGACGCTGTTGAACAGGCAGAATCCCATGGCCCGCGTCGCCTCGGCATGGTGGCCGGGCGGCCGCACGGCGCAGAAGGCGTTGCGCGCCTCGCCCGCCAGCACGGCGTCGACCGCGGCGCAGCCGGCCCCGGCGGCGCGCAGCGCGGCGGCACCCGACCCGGGCGACAGCATCGTGTCGGCGTCGATCGGCTGCAGCCCGTCCTCCGGCACCGCGGCCAGCAGGCGGCGGACGAAGGCGCCGGGATGGGCTAGGGACACCTGCTCGATCGTCGCCTCCGGCGCCTCGCGCCGCTGCAGCAGGGCGAAAGCCTCGTCCTCCAGCGCCGTCAGCACCGCCCGCAGCCGGTCCGGCCGCTCCGGATGGCCGGGGCCGGTGTCGTGGCCCAGGCAGGCCGGGTGGGTGAAGAGCAGCGTGTCCATGCCCTGTCCTGCCTATCCGGCCTTGCGGATGCTGTAGCGGGTGGCGCCGTCGGCCTCCTCGGTCACCGCGACCAGGACATGGCCGGTGGCGTCGCAGAAGGCCGGGAAGTCCTTGCGCGCGGCGGCATCGGTGGCCAGCACGTCCAGCACCTGGCCCGGCGCCAGCCCCTGCAGCGCCTTGCGCGCCTTCAGCACCGGCATCGGGCAGATCAGGTCGCGCGCGTCGAGATCCAAATCAGCCATGGCGAACCCTAGCGCGGGCAGCGGCCGCGGCCAACGCCCCGTCCTCAGCTTTCCGCCAGGCGGAAGGCGGCCAGTACGGCGAGGGCCCAGCCCAGGATCAGCAGCACGCCGCCGATCGGGGTGATGGCGCCGAACCAGCGCGGCGCGCCGAATGCCATCAGGTAGAGCGTGCCGGAGAAGATCACGGCGCCGGCCAGGAAGGCCCAGCCGGCCCAGCGCAGCATGCCCGGCGCGCCCAGCAGGGCCAGGGCCAGCAGGGCGGCGGCATGGACCAGCTGGTACTGCGCCCCGGTGTGCACCCAGCCCAGCCGCTCCGGCGCCGCCTCGGCCATGCCATGGGCGGCGAAGGCGCCCATCGCCACCGCCACCATGCCGTGCAGCCCGGCCCCGATCAGAAGCACCCGGTCGATCATCCCGTTCTCCCCGAATCCCCCTCATCCTCCCGCCGCCTCAGGCGTCGGGCCCCTCCCTCTCCCCGAGGAGAGGGGAAGCGGAGCATGCCCCTGGGACCTCTCCTTGGGGAGAGGTCGAAATCGCGCAGCGATTTCGGGTGAGGGGGTGGCTCAGGCCCAACAGTGGGGAAGTGGGACCCCGTCACATGACCGTGAAGCCGCGGGCGAAGGGGTCGCGGTCGTCGAGGAAGATGGTGTTGTAGCCGGTCAGCCAGGCCTGGCCGGCGATCGACGGGATGATCGCGTCGAACGGCCCGACCTTGGCCGTGCCCTCGACCCGGCCGTGGAACAGGCTGCCGATGATGCTCTCATGCACGAAGGCGTCGCCGGTCTTGAGATCGCCGCGGGCTGCCAGCTGGGCCATGCGGGCCGAGGTGCCGGTGCCGCAGGGCGATCGGTCGATCGCCTTCTCGCCGTAGAACACGGCGTTGCGGGCATGCGCCTCCGGATGCTTCGGCTTGCCGGTCCACTGCACATGGCGCAGGCCGCGGATGGTCGGGTCCTCCGGATGCACCATGTCGAAGCGTTCGTTCACCACCCGGCGGACGATCGGCGACAGGCGCTGGATCTCGCCGGCCGAGAGATCCTCCAGGTCGGCATAGCCCGGCTGCGGCTCGATGATGGCGTAGAAATTGCCGCCATAGGCGATGTCCGCCACCAGCGGGCCGAAACCCGGCAGCTCGAAGTCCAGCTTTTCCTTGTACAGGAAGGACGGGACGTTGCGGATGCGCACCGAGGTGACGTGGCCGGCGGCGTCCTGCTCGTATTCCGCGTCGACGATGCCGGCCGGCACCTCGAGCCGCAGCTTGCCCGGCACCTTCGGACGCACCAGCCCTTCCTCGACCATCACCGTCACCGTGCCGATGGTGCCGTGGCCGCACATCGGCAGGCAGCCGGAGGTCTCGATGAACAGGATGGCGGCGTCGGCGTCGTCGCGGGTCGGGGCGTACAGGATCGATCCCGACATCACATCATGGCCGCGCGGCTCGAACATCAGCCCGGTGCGGATCCAGTCGTACTCCGCGATGAAGTGCTGGCGCTTCTCGCTCATGGTCGCGCCCTTCAGCGGCGGGGCGCCGCCGGCGACGACGCGGACCGGGTTGCCGCAGGTGTGGGCGTCGATGCAGAAGAAGCTGCTCTTGGTCATGGCGGACTCACTGGAACCGTTCGATGCCGAAGGCGGCGGGGGCGGGGGTGCCGGATAGCAGGCCGGCGGCGAGGCGGGCGGTGGTGGCGGACAGGGTCAGGCCGAGATGGCCGTGGCCGAAGGCGAAGACGATGCGCGGGTCGCGCGGATGCGGGCCGATCACCGGCAGGCTGTCGGGGGTGGAGGGGCGGCGGCCCATCCATTCGGTGCCGCCGGTCTCCGGGATCGCCGGCAGATAGCGCCGGGCCTTGCGCCGCAGCGCCCGGGCGCGGTCCAGATTGGCCGGCGCGTCCACCGCCGCCAGCTCCACCGCCCCGCCGATGCGCAGCCCGTCCGACAGGGGGGAGGCGACGAAGCCGTGATCGGCGAAGACCACCGGCATCGGCAGCGTCACCGGCGCCTGCGGGATGGTGGTGTTGTAGCCGCGCTCGGTCTCCAGCGGGATCTTCAGGCCCAGGCCGCGGACGATCTCGCGCGACCACACCCCGGCGGCGACGACCACCTTGTCGAAGGCGCGGGCCGTGCCGTCGGCTAGCCGCACGGTGACGCCGTCGGTACCCGGCTCGACCGCGGTGACAGTCCGGGCCACCAGCCGGTCGCCCAGACCGCGGCGCAGGCCCTGTAGCACGCCCAGCGGGCTGTCGACCATCCAATAGGCGGGGCACAGCACGGCGCGGGCGAAGCCGCCGTTCAGGTCCGGCACCAGCTCCCGCGCCTGGTCCGGCAACAGCGGCTCGAAGTCGTGGCCGCCCAGGCGGCGGCGCAGCTCCCATTCCGGCAGAGCGGCCCGGAAGCTGGCCTCGGTGTCGTACAGGTCGATCGCCCCGGTCTGGCGCAGATGGCCGTTCAGCCCGGCGCGGCGGGCCAACTCCTGGTGGTCGCCGAGGGCGCCGCGCATCAGCCCGCCCAGCGCCGCGGTCGACCGTTCCACCTGCTCCGCCCGGGCCGCGGCCAGGAAGCGCAGCAGCCAGGGCGTCAGCGCCGGCAGGTCGCGCCAGCGCAGGGCCAGGGGGCCGAGCGGGTCCATCAGCCAGCGCGGCACCGATTTCAGCACGCCGGGCCGGGCCAGCGGCGTGATCTCGGGGAAGGCCAGCATCCCGGCATTGCCGGCGGAGGCGTGGCGGTCCTCCGGCCGGCGCTCATAGACCGTGACCTCGTGCCCGTCGACCGTCAGCCAGGCGGCCGTGGCGCAGCCGATCACGCCGCCGCCGAGGATGGCGATGCCCGCCATCTCAGGCCGGCAACGACGGCTGGGTCGGCTCGGCCACGGGGCCTAGGGCGACGTCGCCGCCCACGCCGCTGGCCAGGAAGCCCTGGATCTGCCGCACCACCTGCCCGGCATGGGCGCGGCCCAGGCTGTCGGCGCGGTCGGCGTCGCGGTCGATGATGGCCTGGATGATCGCCTCGTGCTCGGCCACGAACTCGGCCGGCAGATGGTCGTCGAAGCTGGCGTAGTAGATCCGGTTCAGCCGCCGGCCTTCGTCCAGCAGCCGGCCGAACAGCTCGGTGTAGTAACGGTTGCGGCCGGCGCGGGCGATCGCCAGGTGGAAGTCGCGGTTGGCGTCCGACATGCCGATCGCGTCGGCCGCCGCCACCCCCTTGCCGAAGGCGGCCTGGTGGACACGGATCTCCTCCAGGTCCTTGGTCGTGCGGCGCAGCGCCGCCAGCCGGGTGGTGACCCGGTGCATCAGGGTCAGCGCGTCGAAATGGGCGGGCAGGGCGGAGAAGTCGATCGGCGCGACGATGGTGTTGCGGTTCGGCAGGGTCTCGACCAGCCCTTCGCCGGCCAGCCGCACCAGCGCCTCGCGAATCGGGGTGCGCGACAGGCCGAAGCGCTCGGCGATGCGGGTCTCGTCCAGGGCCGAGCCGGGCGCCAGCACCAGGTCGAGGATGTCGTGCTTCAGCGCCTCATAGACCTTGGCGACGCCGCCACCGCGAGCCCGGGTCCCCTCCTGTTCCTTCGCCGCTCGCGCCAAGGGCGTGTCCTTCCAATGCTCTGTCGGACGCAGATGATAGGACGGTGGAATGCAGTTTGTCGACAAGGCTCGGTGGGCCGAGAAAAAGGGCGGCGGAGGAACCGCCGCCCCGAAAGGCTGGGCCGCGCGCCGGGCTTGGGACGGGACCGGCGCGCAACCTGGGAGGCTGTCGGGAGCTGCCCGATCGCCGAACGATATATTCCATAGAATATAGCGATTGGTCAAACCCTCAATCGCCGTCATCCGCCCGGATACCGGCCTCCAGCCGCTGGAGATAGGCCTCGAAGCCGACGGCCATGTCGACGCCGTCCGGGTCGCGCAGCCACTGGATCTGCAGCCCGTCCATCATCGCGATCAGCTCATAGGCCAGAAGCTGCGGGTCGAGGTCCGGCCGCAGCTCGCCCGCATCGATGCCGGCCTGGAACGCGGCGCGCATGAAGGCCAGCAGATAGGCCGAGCGCCGGCGGAAGAAGGGGGCCGCCGGGTGGTCCTCGATCAGGCTCTCGCCGTTCAGGATGGCGAAGACCTGGACCAGGTTGCGCTTGCCGGCATTGGCGCGCACCACCCGGCGGGTGTCGTCCAGCACCCGCCGCCAGGTCAGCCCGTCCGGCGACAGCAGCCGGCCGGTCTCCGGATCGCGCCCCTCGTCTCCGGCGGCCAGCAGCCGGCCGGTCTCGTGGTCGCGCTCCTCCATCGCCGCCAGCAGCAGCGACATCTTGCTGGGGAAATGATGCAGCAGCCCGGGCAGGGTCAGCCCCGCCTTCTCGGCGATCGAGGCGATCGATGTGCCGGCATAGCCGCCCTGGGCGAACATCTCCATGGCGGCGTCCAGGATCTGCTGGCGGCGGCGCTGCCCCTTGGGCGATCGCCGGGTCTTCGGGGCTTCGGCGGGCGCGGCCGGACCGGTGGCCGCAGGGGTCTTCGAAGGCATCCCGCTCTCTAGCACGGCCGCGCCGCTGGCGCAGCGCCGCCCGCATCATCCCGCTTGGAAAACTTACCGAGTGATTGGTAGGTTTAAGGAACGGGTTGCGAAACGACACCCAGCAGAGGGGAAGCGAAATGCCCTTGTCACGAATTTGGCCCGCGGTCGCCGCCATCGGCCTCGGCGGATGGTTGGCGGCCGGCCCGGCGCTCGCCGACACCGCACCCGGCCTGGAGGCGCGCTCGGCGCCGATCCTGGCGGAGCGCGGCTTCCAGTACCGCGACCTGAACCGCAACGGCCGGCTGGACCCCTATGAGGACCGCCGCCTGCCGGCCGCGCTGCGGGTGCAGGACCTAGTCCGCCGCATGACGCTGGAGGAGAAGGCCGGCGCCATGATCCATGCCACCGCGGCCTCGACCGCCACCGGCGACGGCTGGACCGAGGAGTCGCTGCAGGCGCTGGTCGGGGGCAACCACGTCGCTGCCCTGATCAGCCGCCTGTCCGGCAGTGCCGAGGCCCAGGCGCAGGCGGCCAACCGGGCGCAGGAGATCGCCGAATCGACCCGGCTGGGCATCCCGGTGCTGATCAGCTCGGACCCGCGCAACCACTTCCAATATGTCGCCGGCGCCAGCGTCGAGAACACGGCCTTCTCGCAATGGCCCGAGACCACCGGCCTGGCCGCGATCGGCGATGCCGGGCTGGTGCGCCGCTTCGGCGACATCGCCCGTCAGGAATACCGGGCGATCGGCCTGCAGGAGACGCTGTCGCCGCAGGCCGACCTGTCGACCGAGCCGCGCTGGCCGCGCATCAACGGCACCTTCGGCGAGGATCCGCAGCTGGCCCGGCGCATGGTCGACGCCTATGTCAGCGGCTTCCAGAACGGCGGGCGCGGGCTGAACCCCGGCAGCGTCGTCACCGTGGTCAAGCACTGGGTCGGCTACGGCGCCCAGGTCGACGGGTTCGACGCGCACAACTATTACGGCCAGAACCTGACCTTCCCGGCCGGCCGCTTCGGCGACCACATCGTGCCGTTCCTCGGCGCCTTCGCCGCCAACGCGGCCGGGATCATGCCGACCTATGCGGTGCCGCCGCAGGGCCTGACCCTGTTCGGTCGGCATGATCCCGGCCGCGT
>NZ_JBCNNF010000182.1:0-13519 GCF_039594555.1 Inquilinus sp. | reverse complement strand
AGCGCGATCAGCGGGATGTGCTTCATCCGGGCATAGGCGAAGATCGGCCGGTACAGGCCGAAATCGAAGCCCCAGGACCGCTCCCAGTCGACCTCGCGCAGGAAGGCGGCCTCGTCGAGCTTGCCCGCGATCCAGGCGTCCAGCGCGGCCTGGCGGCTGCGCGGCACCATCTCCAGCCCGATGGCCAGCTTGGGCTCCTGCTCGTGCAACGCCGCGATGCGCTGCAGCTGCCAATGGTGGTCGGTGACGCGGTCATGGGTCTCGCCCAGCAGGACGATGCCGCCATCCGGCCGCGCCGGATGCGAGGCCGGCGCCGCGCACCCGCCCACGGACCAGCCGAGCAGGCTCGCCGCGGCCAGGACCAGGATCCTCCCCCTCATCGCCATGGTTGCACTCCGTCCGACACCGGTCTCATGTGGCAGCCTTCATCGCCCACGGCAACCGCTTCGCCGCGACGACGGGCAGGGTTGCGCCAAGCCGCGGAAATCGCGAGCTATGACACCGGTTCGAGACGAGGAGTCGGGATGAGGCGGGGACCAGACCAGACCGGGGTGGGGGCATGACCGACATCGCACAGGCGGTCATCGGCTTCATCGGCCAGCACCCGCACTGGGCCGGCCTGCTGATCTTCCTGATCGCCCTGACCGAATCGGTGGCAGTGATCGGCCTGTTCATTCCCGGCTCGCCGATCCTGATCGGCGTCGGCGCCGTAGTGGGGCTGGGGCACCTGCCGCTGTGGCCCATGCTGGTCTGGGCCACCGCCGGCGCGATCATCGGCGACGGCGTGTCCTACGAGATGGGGCGGCGCTGGCGCGGCACCATCCTCGGCGCCTGGCCGATGAGCCGCTATCCGGCGCTGGTCGCCCGCGGCGAATCCTTCTTCCACCGGCATGGCGGCAAGAGCATCGCGCTGGGCCGCTTCCTGCCGATGCTGCGGCCGATGATCCCGATGGTGGCGGGCGCGCTGGGGCTGCGGCCGGGGCTGTTCTATTCGGTCAACATCGCCTCGGCGATCGTCTGGGCGCCGGCCCATATCCTGGGCGGCGCGGTGCTGGGCGCGTCGCTGGGCGCTCTCGGCGCCGTCAGCGGCCGGCTGGTGGCGATGCTGGCCGTGCTGGGGCTGACGCTGTGGCTGCTGGTCGTCGTCACCCGCTGGGTCTGGCGCCGGCTGCTGCCGCTGCTGGGCTGGGCGCAGCACGCGGTGCATGGCTGGGCCATGGCCCGCGGCAGCCGCCCGGCCCGCCTGCTGGCCCGGCTGGCCGATCCGGACGAGCCGGACCTGCGCGTCATGGCGGCGCTGGGCGCCCTGGTGCTGCTGCTGGTGGCCGGCTTCGTCAACCTGCTGAGCCTGGTCGCCGCCCATGGCGGGCTGGCACGGGCCGACGGCGCGATCAGCGCCTTCGTCCAGGGGCTGCGCACGCCCTGGGGCGACACCGCCCTGACCGTCGTCACCATGCTGGGCGACGGCTTCACCGTCACCATCATGGTCGTCGCCGCCATCGCCTGGCTGGCGGCTCACCGCGCCTGGCACCGCGCCGGCGGCGTGGCCATCGCCATCGCCGTTACCGCCGCCTTCGTGCCGCTGGTGAAGGGCCGGCTGCAGATCCTGCGGCCGACCACGGACCTGTACAGCGGCGCCGACGCCTTCAGCTTTCCCAGCGGCCACGCCGCCTTCTCCGCCGTGCTGTACGGCATCCTTGGCTGGCTGGTGGCGCGCGGCCTCCCCGGCCGCTGGCAACTGGTGCCGCTGAGCGTCGCCGCCGCGCTGATCGGGCTGGTCTGCGCCTCGCGCGTCTACCTGGCGGCGCATTGGCCGTCCGACGTCGCCGCCGGGCTGATCTTCGGCCTGGGCATGACCGTCGCCTTCGCCATGGCCTTCCGCGGCGCGAACCCGGAGCGGATCCGCCCCCGCGGCTTCGCCGCCGCGCTGCTGCTGACCCTGGCCATCGCTGGCGGCGCCCATGTCGCCACCGGCTTCCAGGCCGCCGCGGCCATGTATGTGATCCGCGACCGGACCGTCGCGATGCCGGCCGCGGAGTGGCGGGCGGAAGGCTGGCGCCGGCTGCCACAGCAGCGCATAGACCTGGAGGGCGACGCCGAGCAGCACTTCCGCCTGCAATGGGCCGGGCCGCCGGAAGCGCTGGCCGCCGCGCTTGCCCCCGCCGGCTGGATCGCCCCGCCGGGCTGGAGCGTCGCCACCGCCGCCCGCTATCTCGACGACACGGCCGATGCCCGCACCCTGCCGGTGCCGCCGGTGCTGCAGGACGGGCGGATGCCGGTGCTGACCCTGATCCGCCCCGCGGCGGACGGGACGGGCCGCGAAGTGCTGCGGCTGTGGCGCTCGGGCTTCGCGTTGGAAACTGGCAGCCCGATCCTGCTGGGCGCGCCCGGGATCGAGTCGATCCACCACCCGCTCGGCCTGGTCAGCGCCATCGACGCCGAGGATGAGGGGCCGCTGCCGGAGCTGCCCGAGTTGGCCCGCCTGCCGAACGCCGCCTCCCCCGCCTCCGGCCTGGTGCTGGCCTGGCCCTGAGCCCGGTGCGGCATGCTGCCATGCCTTCCAGCCCCTGGACGGATGCGGCGCCGCACCGCATGATGCGATCGCGATCCGTTCTCAACGATCGACCCCTTCAGCCCAGGTGCAGTCATGTCCAGCACGGCCCCGACGGACGAGCCGAAGACCCTGATCCTGACCGGCGCCAGCCGCGGCATCGGCCACGCCACGGTGAAGCGCTTCAGCGCCGCCGGGTGGCGGGTAATCACCGTCTCGCGCCAGGCCTTCTCCAAGGACTGCCCGTGGCATGCGGGCGAGGAGGACCATGTCCAGCTCGATCTCGCCGACCTGGACGGGATCGAGCAGGGCCTGTCCGCCCTGCGGGCCCGCCTGCCGCATGGCCGGCTGGACGCGCTGGTCAACAATGCCGGCATCTCGCCCAAGCTGCCCGGCGGCAAGCGCATGGGCGTGCTGGACACCGACCACGCCACCTGGATGCATGTGTTCAACGTCAACCTGTTCGCCACCGCCCTCCTCGGCCGCGGGCTGTTCGAGCCGCTGAAGGCCGCGAAGGGAACGATCATCAACGTCACCTCGATCGCCGGCAGCCGCGTCCACCCCTTCGCCGGCCCGGCCTACGCCACCTCGAAGGCGGCGCTGGCGGCGCTGACGCGCGAGATGGCGCATGAATTCGGGCCGCATGGCGTGCGGGTGAACGCGATCGCGCCGGGCGAGATCGACACCTCGATCCTCTCGCCGGGCACCGAGGCGATGATCGACGGCGAAATCCCGATGAAGCGCCTGGGCAAGCCGGAAGAGGTCGCCGCAACGATCATGTTCCTCTGCACCGCCGGCTCGTCCTACATTACCGGGGCCGAGGTGCACATCAACGGCGGCCAGCACGTGTAGGCGTCAAGCCGCCGCCTTCGGCGGAACAAGAAAACAGGGAGTGCCAGCATGATCCGTTTCACCCGCCTTCTGCCCGCGGCAGCGTTGCTGGCGGCCGGCTTCGCCGCGCCAGCCATGGCGCGCGACCTGACCGTCGTGTCCTGGGGCGGCGCCTATCAGGACGCCCAGCGCGCACTGTATTTCGAGCCGTTTAAGGCCGCCGGGAACCCGATGCATGACGAGAGCTGGGACGGCGGCATCGGCGTCCTGCGCGCCAAGGTCGAGGGCGGCGATTCGAGCTGGGACGTGGTCCAGGTCGAATCCGAGGAGCTGGCGCTGGGCTGCGACGAAGGCCTGTTCGAGCCCCTGAACTGGGACGCGATCGGCGGCCGCGACGCCTATCTGCCCGAGGCGGTGAACGACTGCGGTGTCGGCGCCATCGTCTACAACTTCATCCTGGCCTATGACGGCGCCAAGTTCCCCAATGGCGGGCCGCAGAGCTGGGCCGATTTCTGGGACGTCAAGAAGTTCCCCGGCAAGCGGGCGATGCGTCAGGGGCCGAAGACCAATCTCGAGATCGCGCTGATGGCCGACGGCGTGGCCCCGGCCGATGTCTACAAGGTGCTGGCGACGCCCGAGGGCGTGGACCGCGCCTTCCGCAAGCTGGACGAGCTGAAGCCGAACATCGTGTGGTGGACCGCCGGCGCGCAGCCGCCGCAGATGCTTGCGGCCGGCGAGGTGGCGATGACCACCGCCTATAACGGCCGCATCTCCGCCGCCAACGACGCCGACAAGAAGGACTTCAAGATCGTCTGGAACGGCAGCCTGTTCACCATCGACAGCTGGGTGATCCTGAAGGGGTCGCCCAATGTCGACGCGGCCACCAAGTTCCTGGCCTATATGGGCAAGCCGGAGAACCAGGCGAAGCTGCCGACCAAGATCACCTACGGCGTCACCAACAAGGCGGCGACGCCGCTGATCCCGGCCCAGTACCTGCCCGGCCTGCCGACCAACCCGGCCAACATGTCCCAGGCGATCGAGCTGAACCCTGAGTTCTGGGTCGAGAACATCGACAACCTGACCCAGCGCTTCAACACCTGGGCGGCGAAGTAGCTTCGCCCAGCCCGATGGCTCGCGCTCAGATGCTGACGAGTCCCCCCTCCCCTCGCGGGAGGGGGTCAGGGGGAGGGGGTTCGCGCAGCCAAAGCGAACGATCCTGCATGCTCCCCGCTCTTCGATCGACACCCCCCTCCCCCTACCCCCCTCCCGCGAGGGGAGGGGGGACTCCTGAGCCCTCGTCATGACCGCCCTGACCGAGGGCGGCCCCGAGATCCGGCGGTCGCTGCGGCGGGCCGGGCGGCGCCGGCGGATCGAGGCCTGGCTGCTGCTGGCGCCGCTGGTCGCCTTCCTGCTGCTGGTCTTCGTCGCGCCGATCGCGGGCATGCTGTGGCGCGCAATCGACGACCGCGAGCTGGCACCGGTGATGCCGCGCACCATCGCCGCCCTGGCCGGCTGGCAGGGCGAGGCGCTGCCAGGCGAGGACGCCTTCGCCGCCCTGGCCGCCGACCTGGCGCAGGCCCGCGCCGACAAGACCCTGCCCACCGCCGCCCGGCGCCTGAACTACGACCGCAACGGTTTCCGCACGGTGGTCAGCAACACCGCCCGCAAGCTGCCGGACGCGCCGAAGGGCAGCTGGCAGGAGACGCTGACGGCGCTGGACCCGGCCTGGGGCCAGGTCGAGACCTGGGGCGCCATCGCCCGCGCCGCCGGGCCGACCACCGATTTCTACCTGCTGGCGGCGCTGGACCTGCGCCGCGACGCCGCCGGGTCGGTCCAGCCCTCCCCGCCCGAGGAGGCGATCTTCCGCGAGGTGTTCCTGCGCACCTTCCTGGTCGCGCTCTCGGTCACCGCGCTGTGCCTGGTGATCGGCTTCCCGGTGGCCTATCTGCTGGCGACCCGGCCGCCGCGCATCGCCAACCTGCTGATGATCCTGGTGCTGCTGCCGTTCTGGACCTCGCTGCTGGTCCGCACGACGGCCTGGGTGGTGCTGCTGCAGAGCAACGGCGTGGTCAACGAGATCATCACCGGCCTCGGCCTGGCGGGGGAGCCGCTGCAGCTGGTCTACAACCGGGTCGGCGTCCTGGTGGCCATGACCCATGTGCTGCTGCCCTATATGATCCTGCCGCTGTACAGCGTCATGCGCTCGATCCCGCCGGCGCATCTGCGCGCCGCCTATTCGCTGGGCGCCCGGCCGGTCGGCGCCTTCCTGCGGGTCTACCTGCCGCAGACCCTGCCGGGGATCGGCGCCGGCGCCCTGCTCGTCTTCATTTTGGCGCTCGGCTACTACATCACCCCGGCGCTGGTCGGCGGGCCGGCGGACCAGATGATCAGCTGGTTCATCGCCTTCTACACCACCAGCACGGTCAACTGGGGCATGGCCTCGGCCCTCGGCCTGCTGCTGCTGGTGGCCACCCTCGCCCTCTACGCGGTCTATGCCCGGCTGGTCGGCGCCGACCGCATGCGGCTGGGCTGACGCCATGCGAATCTTCGAAAGCCTGCGCTTCTGGCGCGCGCTCCTCTGGCTGACCGGCGGCGCGGCGCTGCTGTTCCTGATCGCGCCGATCCTGGCGATCATGCCGCTGTCCTTCAACGGCGGATCGTTCCTGGTCTATCCGCTGGACGGCGTGTCGCTGCGCTGGTTCGCGGAGTTCTTCGGCTCCGACCGCTGGATGGGCGCCCTGGCCAACAGCCTGATCGTCGGCAGCGCGACGACGGTGCTGGCCATGGCGCTGGGCATCCCGGCGGCGCTGGGGCTGAGCCACGCGCCGCTGCGCTTCCGCGGGCTGCTGACCGGCCTGCTGCTGTCGCCGATGATCGTGCCGGTAGTGATCGTGGCCGTCGGCCTGTACTTCGCCTTCGCCGCGGTCGGGCTGACCAACAGCTATGCCGGGCTGATCCTGGCGCACACGGCGCTGGCCGCGCCCTTCGTCGTCATCACCGTCGGCGCCACGCTGCAGGGGCTGGACCGCAACCTGCCCCGCGCGGCGTCGAGCCTCGGCGCCCGGCCGACCACGGTGTTCTTCAAGGTCACCCTGCCGCTGATCCTGCCCGGCGTCGTCTCCGGCGCGCTGTTCGCCTTCGTCACCTCTTTTGACGAGGTGGTGGTGGCGCTGCTGCTGGCGGGGCCGGGCCAGCGCACCTTGCCGCGAGAGATGTTCAACGGCATCCGCGAGAGCATCACCCCGACCATCACCGCCGCCGCCAGCGTGCTGATCGTGGTGTCGACGCTGATGCTGATCGCGATCGAGGCGCTGCGCCGCCGCGGCGAAAGGTTGCGGGCCCGGCGCTGACTTGCTGGTGCAAGCGGCCGGGAGTAGTGAAGCGTATGCTTAACCATGCACAGCCGCTCGACCTGATGTTCCAGGCGCTGGCCGACCCCAGCCGCCGGATCATGGTCGAACGGCTGAGCCGTGGCCCGGCTTCGGTCAGCGAGCTGGCCCAGCCCCTGTCGATGTCGCTGTCGGCCGTGGTCCAGCATCTGGCGGTGCTGGAGGCCAGCGGCCTGGTGCGGTCGGAGAAGACCGGCCGGGTGCGCACCTGCCGGATCGAGCCGGCAGCGCTGCAGGCCGCCGAGCAGTGGCTGAGCGAGCGGCGGCTGAGCTGGGAGCGCAAGCTCGACCGGCTGGGCGACTTCCTCGCCGCCGCGCCGGACGAGCCCTCTTCCTAATTCACCGCCCCGTCGCCGCCGAGATCCTCCATCGTCGGATCCGCCGCCGACTGGCCGGTGGCGCGGTTGACCAGCACGGTGACGACCCAGAGGCCGACGCCGATCGCCAGCAGGATGCCGGCGATGGCGTACTGCTCGGTCGCCCGCCCGGTCCAGGGGCCGGCCAGGAAGCCGCAGCACGCGGCGCCCAGCACCGGCAGGACGGTCGGGGTGCGGAAATGGCTGTGCTCCACCCGGTCGCGACGCAGCACCAGCACCGCGACATTGACCACGGTGAAGACGCAGAGCAGCAGCAGCGCCGTGGTGCCACCCAGCGCCGGCACGCCGCCGACGAAGCCGATCAGGCCGAAGGCCAGCAGCGTGGTGAAGCCAATGGCGATATAGGGCGTGCGCCGCCCGGCATGGACCCGGCCCAGCACGGTGGGCAGCACCCGCTCCCGGCTCATGCCATAGACCAGCCGGCTGGCCATCAGCATGTTGATCAGGGCGCTGTTGGCGACCGCGAACATGGTGATGAAGCCGAAGATCTCCAGCGGGAAGCCGGGCGCACCGGCCTGCACCACCTTGAGCAGCGGCGTCTCGCCCTCGCCCAACTGCTCCGGCGGCACCAGCGTGATCGAGGAGATCGAGACCAGCACATAGATCACGCCGGTGATGCACAGCCCCGCCACCAGCACCTTCGGGAAGATCCGGCTCGGCTCGCGGCACTCCTCGGCCATGTTGACCGAATCCTCGAAGCCGACCATGGCGAAGAAGGCCAGGGTGGTGGCGCCGATCACCGACCAGAACAGCCCCCGGTCGGTGGCGCCGAACTGGGTGATGCGGGAGACGTCGCCCTGCCCCATGCCGATCGCCCACAGCCCGATGCAGATGATGATCAGCAGACCGGTCAGCTCGACCAGGGTCAGCACCACATTGGCCTTCACGCTTTCGCCGACGCCGCGGAAGTTGACGATGGCGACCACCGCCATGAAGCCGAGGGCGACCAGGGTGATCCCCCCACCCCCGAGGCCAAGGTTGAACGCCGTCGCCAGGTTGGCGGCGAAGGCGCGAGAGGCGGTCGATGCCGAGGTGATGCCCGAGCACATCACCGCGAAGGCGACGATGAATGTGATGAAATGGATGCCGAAGGCCTTGTGCGTGTACAGCGCGGCACCGGCGGCGCGCGGGTATTTGGTGACCAGCTCGAGATAGCTGAAGGCGGTGACCAGGGCGACGGCGAAGGCCACCAGGAAGGGCAGCCAGACCGCGCCGCCGACCTGCTTCGCCACCTGCCCGGTCAGGGCGTAGATGCCGGTGCCGAGGATGTCGCCGACGATGAACAGCAGCAGCAGCCAGGGCCCCATCACCCGGTGCAGGCTCGGCTCCACGGCCGGCGCGCCAGGGGCTTCCTTGGCGATATCGACCATCATCTCCCCCTTCCGACGATCGTATGCGGATAAGCATGAAACAGCATTTCCGCAGGAATGTCGCCCTAGGCCCGCCCCATGAACCGCGCGAGGAATGGCCGGCGGGTTAACCGCGCCGAGCAAAGATTGCGATCCGGACATTCAGGCGCCACGGCGCGCCTCAGGGCGGCGTTGCGTCCATGTCCATCAGGCAGTCGCCCTGCTGGGGTAGGCTGAAGAACCGTTCCTTCGCACTGCCGGAGCACGCCTCCATCATCGACAAGGCCAGGATCTCGCGAACCGTGAACTCGGTCCTGCCGTACAAGACCAGTGGCCTGATCTCGTCCATGCCAGGCGAAGCCGGTGTCATTCCGGCCTTCGCCACAGCATCGTCCAGAAACTTGCGGGTGCATTCCAGCATCATCCCCTTGATGCTGCCCGCCCCGCATTGCCGTCCCTCATCGGTCAGGCAACGGCTCTTGATGCTGCTGGCCTTCAGGTCGGACAGCCACATCAGGAACTCCGACTGCTTGGCCGAGTACCCGTCCTGCTTGAGCTTCCGGACCAGCAGGTCCCGCTGGTCGCTGTACGAGTAGGTCCGGCAATCCCGCGGTTCCGACGGCCCCGCCACGGCAAGACCGGCCGGTGCGGCCATCGCCATCAAAACCAGCAGGCCACAGGTCGACGCATGCCCCATTTTGGTCCTCCCCCTTCGCCCTGGGGCGATGCTCGAGAGATCCGCAACCGACCGCAACAAAGAAGCCCGGACCTTCCGGTCCGGGCCTTTTGCGTCCGACGATGCTGGATCTGCTTACGCCGCAGTGGCGCGCAGCATCCAGGCGGTCTTGTCGTGATAGGTGATCCGATCGGTCAGCAGGTCGACGGTCGAATCGTCGCCGGCCTTCTCGCCCACCGCGAGGGCGGTCTTGGCCTGCTCCGACAGCAGCTCGTGGCTCTTCACCAGGTCCTTGACCATGGCCTGGCCGTCGATGCCGTCCTTGGGCGGCGACACCTTGGTCAGTTCGGAGAAAGCCTTGAAGCTGCCCGGCGCATAGTCGCCGAGAGCGCGGATCCGCTCCGCCACCTCATCCACCGCCGCGAACAGCTCCTTGTACTGCTCCTCGAACATCAGGTGCAGCGAGCGGAACTGCGGGCCTTCCACGTTCCAGTGGTAGTTCTGGGTCTTGATCTGGAGGGCGTAGGTATCGGCCAGCACCTGCTTCAGCGCGTCCACGACCGGTGTATTGGAGGCCTTGCTCATCACCCTTCTCCTGCGTCTTCGGTAGGCGTCCGGCCCGTCCCCGGGACCGCTGCCACGGATTGGTAAATGGCCCCGATCCGGCGGAGTTCCAATCGATCCGCCGGATCGGGGCCATCAACCCTCCTTATCGGAAAAGGCAGATCGGATTCCACCTGTCATACGGGATAGGGCCGGGCAAACTCAGAGATGATTTGCAAACGGCCAAATCGGCCTGGGCAGTTGCCCGATGCCAGCTTGCCGGCGAAGCGGCAACGGACCTAGGCCAATTGGTCCGGCGTTGTCACGCCCATCCTCGAGGGCGGACGGTCAGGCCCAGTCGCGCCAGCGGGCGGCGATGCGGTTGCCGACCGACAGGCGCAGATCCTGGATGCCGGTGTCGACCTCGCGGCTGGGATGCACCCGGTTGGTCAGCAGCGTCCAGGCGATGCCGCGGTCGAGGTCGATCCACAGCCCGGTGCCGGTGAAGCCGAGATGGCCGATGGTGCGCGGCGAGCACAGGCTGCCGCCCTTCCAGCCGGGATGGCGCCGCTCCCACCCCAGCGCGCGGCCGGGGGTCGATTGGGGGGCGCACAGCTCGACCATCGCCGCCGGGCTCAGCAGCCGGCCGCGCAGCAGCTCCAGCGCGAAGTCGAGCACGCCGCGGACGGTACCGAACAGCCCGGCATGGCCGGCGGCGCCGCCGAGCGACCAGGCGTTCTCGTCATGCACCTCGCCACGCAAGAGGCGGTTGCGGACGGCGCAGACCTCGGTCGCCGCCGATTGCGCCGGCGGCGGGGCGAAGGACAGGCCGGTGCCGACCGGCAGCTGGTTGAAGGCGACGCCGCGCCAGCGCTCGACCACGAAGCCGAGCAGCATGTAGTTGATGTCGGAATAGACCGGCTCGGCCTTCACCGGCCAGTGCTTGCGGATCACCGCGGTGCGGCGCTGCTCCGCCGGGCCGGGCCAGAGATAGATCCGCTCCTGCGCCGGCAGGCCGCTGGAATGGTCGATCAGCCGGCGCAGCGGGATGGCGCCGTGCAGCGGCGCCGCGTCCGGCAGGTGCTTGGCCAGCGGGTCGTCAAGGTCCAGCACCCCCTCCTCCACCAGCTTCAGGATCTCGGTCACCGTGATGATGACCTTGGTCAGGCTGGCGAGGTCGAACCAGGTGTCGCGCTGCAGCGCCTCGGGCTTCGGCAGGGTGGTGGCGACACCGCCCCAGCGCAGGGCGCGCTGGCCGTCGGCGGTGGCGATGCCCAGCGCCGCACCCGGAATCCGGCCATCCTCCAGGGCGAGGGCCACGGGAGCGAAGGCATGATCGGCGAGGGTCTCGAGGCTCATGGACACGGCTCGTCGGGGGGAACGGCGTCGTTAGAGCATGGCCACGGTGGCGACCGCAAGGCTGGGGCGCGAGGCCGGGCCGCCCTGCCCTGCACCTGGCCCGGGTTGGACGGCCGCAAGCCGCGTGCTAGACCCACCCGGCAACGCCCATAAGAAACGGTCGCCATCATGTCCCGCACCGCCGCCCGCGCCCTGGTCGACACCCTGCGCCTGAACGGCGTCGACACCATCTTCTGCGTCCCGGGCGAGAGCTATCTGGCCGTGCTCGACGCGCTGCACGACGTGCCGGAGATCAAGGTCGTGGTGTGCCGCCAGGAAGGCGGCGCGGCCTACATGGCCGACGCCTATGCCAAGGCCACGGGGAAGCCGGGCATCTGCTTCGTCACCCGCGGCCCCGGCATCACCAACGCCTCGGTCGGCATCCATGTGGCGCAGCAGGACAGCTCGCCGGTGATCGTGTTCATGGGCCAGGTCGGCCGCGACATGTTCGAGCGCGAGGCCTTCCAGGAGGTCGATGTCCGCAAGGTCTTCGGGTCGATGACCAAATGGGCGGCGCAGATCGACGACGCCGACCGGGTGCCGGAATTCGTCTCGCGCGCCTTCTACACGGCGACCTCCGGCCGCCCGGGCCCGGTTGTGCTGGCGCTGCCGGAGGACATGCTGGTGGAGGAGACCGACGCGCCGGACGTCCGCCCGGCCGCGCCGGTCGAGACCGGCATCGGCGTCGAGGCCCTGGCCCGGCTGCGCGACCTGCTGGCCGAGGCCAAGCGGCCGCTGCTGCTGATCGGCGGCGGCGGATGGAGCGCCAAGGCCCGCGCCGACATTCAGGCCTTCGCCGAGGCCTGGGAGGTGCCGCTGACCGTGTCCTTCCGCTGCCAGGACTATGTCGACAACGACCACACCCACTATGCCGGCGATGTCGGCATCGGCCCGAACCCGAAGCTGGCCGAACGGGTGAAGACCACCGACCTGCTGATCGTGCTGGGCGCCCGGCTGGGCGAGATGACCACCAGCGGCTATACCCTGCTGAACGTGCCGGTGCCGGCACAGCGGCTGGTCCACATCCATGCCGGGGCGGAGGAGCTGGGTCGGGTGTACCAGCCCGAGCTGGCGATCAACGCCAATTCCGCCGCCGTCGCCGCAGCTCTGGCCGCCCTGGCCCCGGCCGGCGACCTCCAGGCCCGGCAGGACTGGGTCCGCTCCGCCCGAGCCGACTACGAGGCTTGGCAGCAGCCGGTGGTGTCGCCCGGCCCGGTGCAGATGTCGGAGATCGTGCGCTGGCTGGTTGACCGGCTGCCGACCGACAGCATGATCTGCAATGGCGCCGGCAATTACGCTACCTGGTTCCACCGCTTCTACCGCTACCGCGGCTGGCGCACCCAGCTGGCGCCTTCCAACGGGTCGATGGGCTACGGCGTGCCGGCCGGCGTCGCCGCCAAGCTGCAGCATCCGGAGCGGGTGGTGATCGCCGCCGCCGGCGACGGCTGCTTCCTGATGAACGGGCAGGAGCTGGCGACCGCGGCCCAGTACAACGCCGCCGTGGTGTTCCTGGTGATCGACAACGGCATGTACGGCACCATCCGCATGCATCAGGAGCGGGAATACCCGGCCCGGATCAGCGGCACCGAGCTGAAGAACCCGGATTTCGCGCAGCTGGCTCGGGCCTATGGCGCCCATGCCGAGACGGTGGAGCGGACCGAGGAATTCGCGCCCGCCTTCGAGCGCGCGGTCGCCGCCGGCAAGCCGGCCCTGATCTGGATCAAGCTGGACCCGGAGGCGATCACCCCGCGCGCCAGCCTGAGCCAGATCCGCGCCGCGGCGCAGCAGGCGAAGGGCTGACGGCTGGCACCTCAGAGCGTCGAGACAGGGTCGCATTCCTGCCATAGACGCTTCCGATAGTGCCGTCCGACACGATCCCTATCCCGCGACCCGTCGGCCGCCGGGCGTTCCCGCGAGAGGCTGCACATGACCAGATCCTGGGCCCGAATTCTCTGGCTGGCCGTGCCGGTCCTGATGGCCGGACAGGCGATCGCGGCCGATGCGCCGCCGCGAGCCACTGGGCCGATGACCTTCGTGTCCGCCGGCAATGGCGGCAACTGCATCGGCTGCGAATGGACGGCGGCGGAAGGCACGATCACCGCTGCCACCCCCGCCGCCTTCGACGCCTATGCCGCCCAGAACGGCTGCCCGGCGCTGCACCTCGATTCCTCCGGCGGCGATCCGGCGGCGGCGATGGTGCTCGGCCGCAAGATCCGGGAGCAATGCGTCGACGTCGAGGTCGGCCGCACCGTGCCCTATGAGGATTCGACCCTGCCGGCGGGTTCCCCCAAGGTCGAGGATACGGCCCCGGGCCGCTGCGAGGGCGCCTGCATCCTGGCTTTCCTCGGCGGCCGCAGCCGCAGCGCGGAGGCTGGGGAGCTGGTGCCCCGCGGGGGGTCGGAGTG
>NZ_JBCNNF010000181.1:0-13637 GCF_039594555.1 Inquilinus sp. | reverse complement strand
GAAATAAAAAGCCGCCAGAAATAACAGCAACAGTAAGAAAAAGGGAGATATCAGATCGTAACACAACTGAATAATCGCTTTTTTCCATAGCCCCACCGGGTAGGTACGTCGGGACCGGGCGAAGGCCCGCCGGGCGCAGGTCTTCTACGGCGTGGCCTCGCTGGGCTGGCGCGGCCAGGCATCCCATTGGATGCGCTGGCGCCAGGCCTACCGGCTGACCGCGGCGATCGCCGTGCCGCTGGTCGTTTCGGTGCATTCCGAGATCTCGCTGCTGTTCGCCGCCGGGCCGATCCCGGGATGGAACTCCACGGTCTTCCCGCCCTATTTCGTGCTCGGCGCCGCCTTCTCCGGCTTCGCGGTGGTCAGCATGATCGCGGTGGCGCTGCGCCATGCGCTCGGCCTCGAGCGGCTGGTGACCGGCCGGCATCTCGACCGGCTCGGTATGCTGCTGCTGGCGACCGGGCTGATGACCGCCTATGGCTACCTGGCCGAGGTCTTCGACACGCTCTATGGCGGCGACCCGCAGGAGCTGCAGACGCTGGCCGACCGGCTGGCCGGCGCCTATGCCTGGAGCTACTGGGGCGCGGTGCTGTGCAACTTCCTGCCGCTGCAGCTGCTGTGGTGGCGCCGGGTGCGGCGCCATCCGGCCCTGCTGTTCGCCATCGGCCTGTCGGTCGCCATCGGCATGTGGTTCGAGCGCTTCATGCTGCTGGTGACCACGCTGTACCGCGACTATCTCGTCTCCTCCTGGGGCGACTACGCGCCGAGCGTCTGGGAATGGAGCCTGTTGGCCGGCATGTTCGGCGTGTTCCTGGTGCCGTTCCTGCTGTTCGTGCGCTTCCTGCCGGTGATCTCCGCCTTCGAGATCGAGGAGGCGCAGCACGAGGAGGAGGCCGGCCATGGCTAGGTCCGCCTCCCTTCGCCCGGAGACCGTCGCGCTGCTGGCAGAGTTCCGTACGCCCGAGCAGCTGCTGGAGGCGGCACGGCAGGCACGCAAGGCCGGGTTCCGCCGGATCGACGGGGCGTCGCCCTTCCCGGTGGAAGGGCTGGCCGAGATCCTCGGCCTCCGCGACAACCGAGTGCCGCTGCTGACCCTGGCCGGTGGGGTGGCCGGCGCCCTGCTCGGCTACGGCCTGCAGGTCTTCACCAACCATGACTTCCCTCTGAATGTCGGCGGCCGGCCGCTGGTCGCCCCGCCCGCCTTCAGCCTGATCACCTTCGAGCTGATGGTGCTGTTCGCGGTGCTGGCCGGGATCGTCGGCATGCTGGCGCTGAACCGCCTGCCCCGGCTGAACCACCCGCTGTTCGAGGTGGAGACCTTCCGGCTGGATGCGCCGGACGCCTTCTTCCTGATCGTCTTCGCCGACGATCCGCGCTTCGACCGGGCCCGCCGGTTTCTGGAAGGGCTGGACCCAGTGCGGGTCGACGCGGTGCCGCGCGGGGAGGAGCCGGCATGAGCCGCCTGCCCCTCGCCCTCCTCGCGCTGCTGGCCGTGGCCGGCTGCAACGACATGGACAGCCAGCCGCGCGACAAGGATTACGGCGCCTCGGAGCTGTTCCCGGACGGCAAGACGCTGCAGGCGCCGCCCGACGGCACCGCGTCGCGCGACCAAGCGGCGCTGACCGCAGCGCTGCGGGACCGCCCGCCGATGACGGCGGCGCTGCTGCAGCGCGGCCGGCAGCGCTATGCCATCTTCTGCGTCCCCTGCCACGATGCCGCCGGCACCGGCCACGGCACGGTGCCCGACCGCGGCTTTCCCAACCCGCCCAGCTTCCACATCGACCGGCTGCGTCGGGCGGCACCCGACTACATCGTCGACGTGATCACCCATGGCCACGGCGTCATGTACGCCTATGCCGACCGGGTGCCGCCGGCCGATCGCTGGGCGATCGCCGCCTATATCCGCGCGCTGCAGCTGAGCCGGGACGCGCCGGTCGCCGCCCTGCCGGAGGACGAGCGCAAGCGCCTGGAGACCGAGCATGGCGGCTAGCGCGCACGCCCGGACGCTTGGGATCGCCGGCGCCGCCTGCTGTCTGCTGACGCTGGCGGCGGTCCTGCTCGATCCCGCCGCGGCGCTGCGCGGCTGGCTGGCGGCGGCCGCCTTCTGCACCGGCGCGCCGATCGGCGCGGTGCTGCTGGTGATGATGATGCGCCTGATCCCGGGCGCCTGGGCCGGGGCGCTGATGCCGGCGGCGGAGGCCCTGACCCTGCTGTTGCCGCTGGCCGCCCTCGCCTTGCTGCCGGTGCTGGCCGGCCTCGGCGCGATCTATCCCTGGGCCGACGGCGCGCCTCTCAACGGTTTCCAGGCCGGCTATCTCACACCGTGGTTCTTCACGCTGCGGACCATCGCCTGGTTCGCCGCCCTGACCGGGTTGGCCGTCCTGCTGCTGGCGCGGCGGCGCGCCTCCGCCCCCATCGCCTGCGCCGGGCTTGTGATCTGCATCCTGTTCGGCGCGGTCATCGCGGTTGACTGGGTGTTGTCGCTCGACCCGTCCTTCCACGCCTCCGGCTTCGGCCTGTACTGGCTGTCGGTGCAGATGACCGTGGCCCTGGCGACGGCGATCATCCTCGCCCCCGATCCGCCGCCGGACCGACGGCCGGTGCTGGCCGGCCTGCTGCTGACCGCCATTCTGCTCTGGGCCTATCTCGCCTTCATGCAGTACGTGATCCTCTGGTCCGGCAACCTGCCGCCGGGGGTGCGCTGGTACGACAGCCGCAGCGGCCCCGGCTGGGCCGAGTTGCTATGGGCCGTGGCGCTGCTGCATCTGGCCCCGACGCTGCTGCTGATGCTGCCGTGGATGCGCGAGAGCGCCCGGGCGGTACGGTGGCTGGCGACCCCGGTGTTGCTCGGCAAGGCCCTGGAATGCGCCTGGCTGGTGCTGCCGGGCAGCGCCCCCGTCGACATCCGCATCGGCGGACCCGCCTTCGCGCTGGCGGCCGCCGGCATCGGCCTGCTCCTGCGCGCCACCTACCCCGCCGCGGCGGCCTGGCACGGTCGGATCGGGCGCGAGGCGCGGACAGGAGAGGCGTCGTGAGGCGGCCACGACCCGCGCCGCCCCAGGCGGACGACGTGCCGGCCCGGCCGATCCTGCTGGCGGGGCTGGCCCTGTTCGTCGGCCTGCTGCTTTCCGCCGGGCTGGTCGCGGCGATGCTCGGCACCTTCCAGCACGCCCGGCCAGTCGCCGAGGCGCCGCCGCAGCCGGTGCCGGCCCCGCCGCGCCTGCAGGCGAATCCGCCCGCGGACCGCATCGCGGCTGAAAACCGGGCGCTGGCAGAGCTGCAGGGCACCGCCCGGGTGGACCGCGCCGCCGGGCGCGTGCGCATCCCGATCGAGCAGGCGATGCGGCTGCAGGCGCAGCGCGGCTGGGCCGGGCCGGAGGATCCGCCATGATCCGGCTCCTGCCCGCCTTGACCCTGCTGCTCGCCGCGGCCTCCGCCGCGATGGCCTTCGACCCCTTCGCCGGCGCCGGCATCGACCCGAAGCCGGGGGCGCAGCTGCCGGTCGACCTCACCTTCATGGACGAAAACGGCGCGCCTGCGACGCTGCGACAGCTCGGCGGCGGCAAGCCGATCGTGCTGGCGCCGGTGCTGCACAACTGCCCGAACATCTGCGGCGTCACGCTGGGCGGGCTGATGAGCGCCGTGGCGGCCCAGCCCTATCGCCCGGGCCAGGACTTCGCCGTCATCGCCTTCGGCATCGACCCGGCCGAAGGCCCGCGGGATGCGCAAAAGACCGTCCGGGCGCTCGACCAGCGCAACGGCGGGACCGAAGGCATCCATGCCCTGACCGGGACGGAGGCCCATGTCCGGGCGGTGACCGATGCGCTGGGCTACCGCTATGCCTTCGATCCCGGCATCGGCCAGTATGCCCATGTCGCCGCCGTCGCGGTGCTGACGCCGGACGGAAGGCTGGCCCGCTGGCTGTACGGCGTCGCGCCGGACCCGACCGATCTGCGCCTGGCCCTGACCGAGGCCGGCCAGGGCGCTATCGGCAGCTTCGGCGACCAGCTGCTGCTGCTCTGCTACCACTACGACCCGACCACGGGCCGCTATTCCTCGGTGATCTGGCTGCTCCTGCAGCTCGGCGGCGGCGCCACGGTGCTGGCCCTGGGCGGCTTCGTCGGCCTCGCGGTGCGGCGCGAGCGCCGCCGCGGGGGCGGCCGGCCATGAGCGGCTTCATCCCGCTGTGGCCCGACGCGGCCTCGGCCCATGCCGGTCAGGTCGACCTGCTGGTGATCGCCTTCACCGTGCTGATGGTGGCGCTGACCGCGCCGGTCTTCATCCTGATCGTTGTCTTCGCGGTGCGCTACCGCCGCGGCAAGGCGGCGGACCGGTCCCATCCGGTCAACCGCAACGTCTGGCTGGAGGTGTCCTGGGCGGCGATCCCGTTCCTGCTGACCCTCATCTTCTTCGTCTGGGCCGCCTGGCTGTATTTCGACCTGCACCGCCCGCCGGCGAATGCGATGGAGATCGATGTCGTCGCCAAGCGCTGGATGTGGAAGTTCCAGCACCCCGAGGGTCAGCGCGAGATCGACGACCTGCACGTCCCCGCCGGGCAGCCGGTGAAGCTGACCATGACGTCGGAGGACGTGATCCACAGCCTATTCGTGCCGGCGCTGCGGGTGAAGCAGGACGTGCTGCCCGGCCGGTACACGACCCTGTGGTTCAACGCCGACCGGCCCGGCAGCTATCCGCTGGAATGCACCCAGTTCTGCGGCACCGACCATTCGCTGATGCGCGGCCGCCTGGTGGTGATGGCCGGCCAGGACTATGCAAGCTGGCTGGCCGGCACGCAGGGTGGCGACACGCTGGCGGCGGAGGGCAAGGCGCTGTTCCGGTCGCTCGGCTGCAGCGGCTGCCACGACGCCGGCGCCACCGTCCACGCGCCGCGGCTGGAGGGGCTGTTCGGCCGGCCGGTGCCGCTGCAGGACGGCAGCATCGTCACCGCGGACGAGCAGTACATCCGCGACAGCATCCTCGAGCCCAACAGCCAGGTCGCCGCCGGCTACCCGCCGATCATGCCGACCTTCCGCAACGTGGTGGACGAGGGCGGGGTGCAGCAGCTGGTGGCCTACATCAAGTCGCTGGGCCCGCAGCCCGGGAGCCCTCCGCCATGACGCACACCCAGGCCGATCTGCCCGCCACCGGCGTCCATGCCGCGACGGAGGCGGAGCGAGCCAGCTATCTGCGGGCGGGGCACAGCCTGCGGTCCTGGCTGCTGACCACCGACCACAAGCGCATCGCCATCCTGTACCTGATCGCGATCACCGCCTTCTTCTTCATCGGCGGTGCCGCGGCGGCGGCGATCCGCCTGGACCTGCTGACGCCGCAGGGTGACCTGCTGAGCAACGAGGGCTACAACCGTGCCTTCACCATCCATGGCGTGATCATGGTGTGGTTCTTCCTGATCCCGTCGATCCCCAGCACCTTCGGCAACTTCCTGATCCCGCTGATGATCGGGGCGCGCGACCTGGCCTTCCCGCGGCTGAACCTGCTGAGCTGGTACATCTATGTGCTGGGCGGCATGGTCACGATCTATGTCCTGGTGACCGGCGGCGTCGACACCGGCTGGACCTTCTACACCCCGCTGTCGAGCATGTTCGCCAACGGCCATGTCGTGGCCGCGGCCGCCGCCGTGTTCATCGTCGGCTTCTCCTCGATCCTGACCGGGCTGAACTTCATCGTCACCGTGCACACGCTGCGCGCGCCGGGCATGGGCTGGGGCCGGCTGCCGCTGTTCGTCTGGTCGCATTACGCGACGTCGCTGGTGCTGGTGCTGGCCACACCAGTGCTGTCGGTGACGCTGGTGCTGATCGCGGCGGAGCGGCTGTTCGGCATCGGCATCTTCGACCCGGCGTTGGGCGGCGACCCGCTGCTGTACCAACACCTGTTCTGGTTCTACAGCCACCCGGCCGTCTACATCATGATCCTTCCGGCGATGGGCGTGGTCAGCGAGCTGGTGGCGGCGGCGGCACACAAGCCGGTGTTCGGCTACTGGTTCGTCGCCTTCTCCTCGCTCGCCATCGCGGTGATCGGCTTCCTGGTCTGGGGCCACCACATGTTCGTGGCCGGCCAGTCGATGTATGCCAGCGCCGTGTTCTCCTTCCTCAGCCTGGCCGTCGCGGTGCCGTCGGCGATCAAGGTCTACAACTGGACGGCGACGCTCTACAAAGGCCACATCTCGCTGGAGCCGCCGTTTCTCTTCGCCATGTCGTTCATCGGCCTGTTCGTCATCGGCGGGCTGACCGGGCTGATGCTGGCACTGCTGGCGGTCGACGTGCATGTGCACGACACCACCTTCGTCATCGCCCATTTCCACTACATCATGGTCGGCGGCACCGTCTCCGCCTTCTTCGGGGCGCTGCACTACTGGTGGCCGAAGATCACCGGCCGCACCTATTCGCGGATCTGGGGCCGGCTGACGGCGATCTTCATCTTCCTCGGCTTCAACCTGACCTTCTTCCCGCAGTTCCTGCTGGGTTATCTCGGCATGCCACGGCGCTACCATGTCTATGACCCGGCCTTCCAGGTGCTGCACGTGCTGTCGACTGCCGGGGCCAGCGTGCTCGGCATCGCCTATATCCTGCCCTTCGCCTATCTGCTGTACTCGCTGCGCCACGGCGCGCCGGCGGGCCCGAACCCCTGGCAGGCCAAGGGGCTGGAATGGACCGTGCCGTCGCCGCCGCCGAAGCACAATTTCGAGCGGATCCCGATGGTCACGGAGAACGCCTACGCCTATCCGGTCGAGCGGCGGGGCGACGATGGCTGAGCGCCTGCGCCTGCGCGAACCCTTCACCGACGCGGCGCAGCAGGCCGCGGCCGACCGGATGGGGATGTTCGTCTTCCTCGGCACGGAGGTGATGCTGTTCGGCGGCATCCTGGCCGTCGCCCTGGTCGACCGCATCGAGCACCCCGATGCGGTGATCGCCGCCTCCAGCCGCCTCGACCTGTGGCTCGGGGCGATCAACACTGTGGTGCTGCTGACCTCCAGCCTCGCCATGGCCATCGCGACCGTCGCCGCACGCCAGGGCCGGCGAAAAGCCACCCTCGCCGCCCTGCTGGCCACCGCGGCGCTGGGGCTGGCCTTCCTCGGCCTGAAGGGACTGGAATATGCCCAGGACACTGCCGAGGGGCTGATACCGGTCCTGGCGCCCCCGGCCGTGCCGACCGATCCGGCCCAGGCCCTGTTCCTGAACCTCTATCTGACGGCGACGGGGCTGCATGCGGTCCATCTGACGATCGGCATCGGGCTGGTGCTGTGGCTCGCCGGCCGGATCGCACGGCGCCGGCCGGCGCAGGCGATGACGGCGGAGCTGACCGGCCTGTACTGGCACTTCGTCGACATCGTCTGGGTGTTCCTCTACCCCGTTCTCTATTTGGTGCGGTGACGGCATGTGGAGCGAGCTTCGCCCCCTCCTCCTGACCTGGGCCGGCCTGCTGGCGCTGCTGGCGATCACCATCGCCGCCAGCTTCGCGCCGATCGGATCGGTGAAACCGGTCGCCAACATGGCGATCGCCGCGGTCAAGGCCGGGCTGATCCTTTGGGTGTTCATGCATCTGCGGGAACGCGGCGGACTGATGCGGATCTTCGCCCTGGGCGCGATCGCCTGGCTGGCGGTGCTGATGGGACTGGCCGTCACCGACATCCTGACCCGATGAACTCCTTCCGTCCTCGGCCAGTTGTCCCAGGGAGGACGCATGCCCGACGAAAGACCCTCCGCCATGACCGCACACCGCCGCCCCCTGGTGACCGGTATCGTGTTCATCATCCTCGGCCTCGGCTTCATTGCCGGCGGCGGCTGGCTGATCGCCCTGGGCGGCTCCTGGTACTATCTCGCCGCCGGGATCGGGCTGGGGCTGACGGGGCTTCTGCTGCTGCGCCGGTCCGCCGCCGCGCTGTGGCTCTACGGCCTGGTCCTGATCGGGACAGGGGCCTGGTCGGTGTCCGAGGTCGGCCTGGTCGGCTGGCAGCTGGAGCCGCGGGTGGTGGCGCCCCTGGTGCTCGGCCTCTGGCTGCTGATGCCCTGGATCACCAGGCGACTGCGGCCGGCGAGAGGAATGGCGACGGCGACCCTGGCGCTGGCGGTCGTGGTCACCCTCGGCGTCACCGGCTATGCCTTCACCCGTCCGGTCGGGATCGATGGCGCATCCCGGGCGCAACGCGACGCCGGCGCCGCCGATACCAGCGTGGCGGCCGAGGATTGGCGCTTCTATGGCCGGACACCGAAGGGCGACCGCTTCTCGCCCCTCGACCAGATCACGCCGCAGACGGTCAAGAACCTGAAGGTGGCCTGGACGGCCGAGACGGGCGACACGATGCGGCCGGGCGAGGATAAGGGTGGCACCGATGCCGGCCACGAGTTCAACTTCGAGGACACGCCGCTGAAGGTCGGCGACACGCTCTATGTCTGCACCGGCCACAGCTGGGTCGTCGCCTTCGACGCCGCCACCGGGCAGAAGAGGTGGAGCTTCGATCCCAAGGCCGACACCGAGTCCGACGTCTACCTGGCCTGCCGCGGCGTCGCCTATTACGAGGCGCCGGCGGGCACCGCCACCGACTGTCCCCGGCGCATCATCGCCCCGGTGCTCGACGCCCGGCTGATGGCGCTGAATGCCGAGACCGGCAGGCCCTGCGAGGATTTCGGCCAGCACGGCTTTATCTCGCTGACCCAGTATCTCGGCCATGTGCCGCGCGGGTTCCACTTCGTGACCTCGCCGCCGCTGGTGCTGAAGGACCGGGTGATCCTTGGCGGCTGGGTCTACGACAACCAGGCGGAGGGCGAGCCGTCCGGCGCGGTGCGCGCCTTCGACCCGGTCACCGGCACGATCGCCTGGGCCTGGGATCTCGGCCGGCCGGAGGGGCAGCAGGCGTTCAAGCCCGGCCCGGATGGCGTCCTGACCCGCGGCACGCCCAACGCCTGGGGCGCCTACACGGCCGACCCGGACCTCGGCCTGGTCTACCTGCCGCTCGGCAACGCCACGCCGGACTATTTCGGCGGCAACCGGCGGCCGTTCGACGACGCATATTCCAGCTCGATCGTCGCCCTCGACATCGAGAGCGGTGCGCCGCGCTGGCATTTCCAGACCGCGCATCACGACGTCTGGGACATGGACCTGCCGGTCGGCCCGTCGCTGGTCGACGTCCCGGACGGCAAGGGCGGAACCGTGCCGGCACTGGTCCAGAGCACCAAGCGCGGCGAGTTCTTCATGCTCGACCGCCGCACCGGCATGCCGGTCACCGCGGTCGCCGAGAAGCCGGTGCCGCAGGACGGCGTGCCGGGCGAGCGCCTGTCGCCGACCCAGCCCTATGCCACCGGCTTGCCGTCGCTGACCCCGGCCGACCTGACTGAGGCCTCGATGTGGGGCGCCACGCCGGTCGACCAGCTGGCCTGCCGCATCGCCTTCCGCCGCGCCGCCTATCAAGGCCAGTTCACGCCGCCGCAGCTGCGCGACACCATCGTCTATCCGGCCTTCGACGGTGTGATCGACTGGCACGGCGCCGCGATCGACCCGGAGCGCAAGCTGCTGATCGCCAATGCCAACTACATCCCTTTCATGATCTCGCTGCTGCCGCGGGAGCCGTTCGAGAAGAACGGCATGGTGCCGCCCTGGAACGGCCAGGGCGACGAGCCCAAGATCGGCGGCGAGCTGGCGCCGCAATACGGCACGCCCTATGTCGGCCGGGTCCATCCCTGGCTGAACATCCTCGGCGTGCCCTGCAACCCGCCGCCCTGGGGCACGCTGACCGCGATCGACCTGACGACGCGCCGGATCGTCTGGCAGCACCCGATCGGCACCACCCGCGACACCGGTCCCTTCGGGCTGCACGCCAACCTGCCGCTGCCCACCGGCATCTTCAACATCGGCGGCAACATGGTCACGGCGGGCGGGGTGATCTTCATCGGCGCCACCGCCGACGACTATCTCCGCGCGATCGACGAGGCGACGGGCGAGGTGCTGTGGCAGGCGCGGCTGCCCGCCGGCGGCCAGGCGACGCCGATGTCCTATGCGGTGAACGGCAAGCAGTATGTCGCGATCGCGGCAGGCGGCCACAGCGGGCTGGGCACCCGCACCGGCGACTATGTCATCGCCTACGCCCTGCCGTGACCCGGGATCCTGGACGACAACAATGTCTGGCTGCTGTCCGACACCAGCGACAGGGGCGAGATCGGCGCTTTCAACTGCGCCCTGACCGATCCCGCCAGTTCCACGATGCCCCGAGCTCGGCCTTGCCTCTCGGCGTCGAAACCGCCGCCCCTCGCGGCTCGCTCTTAACGCGGCACGAAACCCCGATCGGTGAAGGCCAGCCGGCTGAGATCCACTCCGAACCGCAGCGCGGCCTCCTGAAGCTGCTGCAGTCGGCCGGCATCGCCGCTGCGGCTCAAACCGTCGCGGCTGACGGCCGCCAGCATGGCAAGGACAGCCATCGTCTCGGCCGCCCGCTGCTTGTCCGCGTCGGTCATCCGGGCAACCGCTGGACTGGCGGCAAGGCTTGCACACAGCCGGTCGCGCACCATGGCAAATCTGCGACATGAACGCGACGACGGCCATGATCGGGCCATGGCGAGGCCAGCCGGTGCCGTCAGAGCGCCACGAAGCCTTGCGGCGTCATTTTGATGGCACGCAGATTCACGCCCATTCTCTGCGCCATGCTGTTGACCCCGTCCCGCAACCTGGAGAGGCCCGTCTGGTCGTCCTTGCGCCGCAGCTCGTCGCGCGTGGCCACGGCAATCATCGCCAGATAGCCGAAGGTCTCGGCCATCTCCTGCTTCTGCGCATCCGGCATCGAGGTGAAGCGTGGATTGCGGGCCAGCGCCAGCCTCATGCTGCGGCGCGAGGCATCGATGCCGGAGCGGTATTGCATGGCGTCGCCATCATTCGCCACCTCCCACGACAGCACCAGATAGGCGGTATAGGCGTCGGCCACATCGTGGCTGTCGTAGCCAAGCTGCTGCAGCAGGTTGGCGAACTTTGCCAGCACGCCGTCGCGGACCAGCGCCCGCCGGTAGCTGTCCGGCTGGCGGCCGCCGAACTGCCTGGCGATGCGGTCCAGCACGGCCTGGCTCACCTCGTCGGAGGGATGGAACCGCAGGGCCGCGAGGCTGGCCTCGCTCACCGCGCTGCGGTCGCGCGAACCGCCGGCACCGGGGCCGGCAGTCCGGCGCCCTTGCTGCAGGATCACGTCGCCCATCACAGCGGAGCCGATGGCCGAGTTGTTGAGCATCATGCCCTGGCCGAGGCCCACCGTGGCGCCGGCGTCATACTGCGCATGGGCCGCGCCGGTCAGGAGCAGCAGCAGGCCCGCTGCCGGGAGCAGTTTCATGGCGATGTCTCCAAGCCAGGCAGTGTGGGGCCATGCTAGCCCAGCGGCCAGCCCCCGACATTACAAAGCACAAGCACCAGACGCTCACATGTCCGGCGGGCCATGGCCGGTCTGTCCGGGTGACGGGGCCGGCGAGCCGGGTCAGCCCATGCGCTCGACCCATTGCGCGCGGGAGGGGCCGGGCTCGAACGGGTCGGCGAAATACTGGGTCTCGCGCGCGACCTTGCCGTCCCGGAACTCCATGACGCTTACGGTGAAGGACGGCCGGCCATCATAGTCGAGGATGAATTCCGTCAGCCACAGATCGCCCGCGCCGATGATGCGGCGCACCCTGAAGCGCTTGGTGTTCGGCTGCGCGGCGCGGGAGGCCTGGATGTTGTGCCGGCCGCGGATGCGCTCGCCCGACTGCGGATATTCGAGCAGCGCGTCGTCGTGGTAGATCGCGTGCTCGGCGTCGAAGTCGCTGGCGTCGGAGGCGGCCCAGTGTCGATCGAGCGCCTCCCGGACCCTGTTCTCGTCCATGCCTGGTGCTCCGTCCTGGCAACATGGTCGGGCGGTACAGGGTAGCGAGCAGTGCTCGACAACGCTACAAGCGGCCGACAGGCTTGATGCAGGCGCCCTTAGCGGTCGAGCGGTCTCCTGGGTGAGCTGTCGGCGAGCATTCGCCATGCGGCACCGGATCAGAGGTATGTTGCAGTCATGTCCGGAGTTTGTTTGAACACCGCCGGCTAGGAGCTCCGCATCTTTATTGAGGCCGTGGTCGACGACCTCAGGAGCGAGGTTGGCGACAGCCTGTCGGCCGTCATTCTGCATGGATCGCTTGCAATGGGTCTTTCCAGGCTTGCCGGAGGGCCTTGGCCGCGCTCAAGGCTCCTCGAGTTCCGAGATTGCGTTCGCTCGCGGCTGTCGGCTTCTGAATCCGGAACGTGAGGCGATGGCCGCTGGCTGATGGGCGGCGCGTAGCGACACGATGGACAAGCCGGAAGGGCGCCCATACTCTGTCAAGTTAGAGATTGCAAAAAGAGGTTAAACCGTTGTGGTCGACGCGTCCGCCGCGCGCGAACGCGCCTTTTCATTCGGCCCATTTCGCCTGCTCCCGTCCCGGCAGCTCCTGCTGGAAGAGGACAGGCCGGTGCGCCTGGGTCATCGGTCGCTGGAGCTCCTGACCGCGCTGGTCGAACGCTCGGGCGAGCTGGTCACCAAGGCTGAGCTGATGGCCCGCGCCTGGCCCGGCGTCGTCGTTGAGGAGGGCAATCTCCGGGTCCAGATGACCGCGCTGCGCAAGGCGCTCGGCGAAGGCCGGCACGGGCACCGCTATGTCGCCAGCGTGTCCGGCCGCGGCTATCGCTTCGTCGCGCCGGTGGAGCGCAGCGAACCGGCGGTGCACCATCCCGCCGCGCCGCGCCTGCACAACCTGCCGTTGTCCTCGATGCGGGCTATCGGCCGCGCGGACGCCCTCGGCGCGGTGCTGCAGCAGCTGCCGCGGCATCGCATCGTTTCCATCGTCGGGCCCGGGGGCATCGGCAAGACCACCGTCGCGCTGGCCGCGGCGGACGCACTGTTCGCGGCCTATGAGGACGGGATCTGGTTCGTCGACCTGGCGCCGCTGCGCGACCCGCAGCTGGTGCCGGGCACCGTGGCTTTCGCGCTCGGGCTGACCGCCCGCTCACAGGACGTCACCGGCGGGCTGACGGCCGATCTGCGCAACAAGCGGCTGCTGATCCTGCTCGACAATTGCGAGCACGTCATCGGCGCCGCGGCTGCGGTGGCGGAGCGGCTCATCGCCGGCGCCCCGGGCGTGCACGTCCTGGCGACCAGCCGGGAACCGCTGCGGCTGCGGGAGGAGCATGTCCACCGCCTGCCGCCACTGACCAGCCCACCCGGCCGGTCCGACCCGACGGCGGCGGAGGCGCTCAGCTTTCCGGCCGTGCAGCTCTTCGTCGAGCGCGCGACGGCAAGCCGGGAGGATTTCGCGTTCGGCGATGCCGAGGCGCCCGTTGTGGCCGAGATCTGCCGGAGGCTGGACGGCATCGCGCTGGCGATCGAACTCGCGGCCGCCCGCGTCGACGCCTTCGGCATCCGTGAGCTCTCGGCCCTCCTCGATGACGGGTTCCGGCTCCGGAGCCGGGGGCGAAGGACCGCTCCGGCGCGGCAGCAGACCATGGCCGCGACGCTCGACTGGAGCTACGGGCTGCTGCCGGAGGACGAGCGCGCGATCCTGTGCCGCCTGGCCGTGTTCGCCGGCGATTTCACGCTTGAAGCCGCCTGCGCCGTGGCCGCGGGCGATGCCATCGCCGGCCCCGAGGGCATCCAC
>NZ_JBCNNF010000180.1:0-13673 GCF_039594555.1 Inquilinus sp. | reverse complement strand
CCGCAGCCGGATCGAGGCGGCGCCCTCGATCGCCTCGCGCTTGCTCCTGCCCGCCTGCTGCAGGCCGTTGGCGACCTCGACGATCAGGATGCCGTGCTTGCTGATCAGCCCCATCAGCGTCACCAGGCCGACCTGGGTGTAGATGTTCATCGAGGCGCCGCCGACGCCGACGCTGATGAAGGCCAGCGCGCCGGCGATCGACATCGGCACCGACACCAGGATGATCAGCGGGTCGCGGAAGCTGTTGAACTGGGCCGACAGCGCCAGGAAGATGATGACCAGCGCCAGGGCGAACATCTGCACCAGGCCGCTCGATTCCTGCACCGCCTGGCGCGACTGGCCGCCGTAATCGACCGAGTAGCCCGGCGGCAGCGTCTTGGCCGCGAGGTCGTTCAGCGCCGCCAGCGCCTGGCCGGTCGACACACCCGGCGCCGGCACGCCCGAGATGGTGGCCGAGTTGAGCTGCTGGAAATGCGAGATCGCCCGCGGCGCCGCCTCGGTCCTGATCGTGGCGATGGCGGAGAGCGGGATCTGCGTGCCGTCCACCGCGGTGATCGGATAGTCCAGGATCTGCCGGGTGGTCAGGCGCGAGACCTGCTGCACCTGCGGGATCACCTGGTAGGACCGGCCCTCGATGCTGAAGTAGTTGACGTAGCCGCCGCCGAGGATCGCCGCCAGCGCGCTGCCGACAGTGTTCATGGTCAGGCCCAGCTGGGCCGCCTTGTCGCGGTCGATCACGATCTCGGCCTGCGGCTTGTCGATCTGCAGGTCGCGGGTCAGGAAGATGAACAGGCCGGTCTTCTGCGCCGCCTGCTGGAAGGTGTTGGCGACGTCGTTCAGCTCCTGGAAGCCGCCGGTGGTGCCGATCGCGAACTGGATCGGCAGGCCATTGCTGCCCGGCAGCGGCGCCGGCTGGAAGGCGACGCTCTGGGCCGCGGCGATCCTGGCGATGTCCTGCTGCAGCAGGCCCTGGATCGTGCCGGCGGTGCGCTCGCGCTCGTCCCAGGGCTTCAGCACCTGCACCGCGATCGAGGTCGAACTGCTGTCGATGCCGAGCGTGTGGTCGGTCTCGGGATAGGCGCGCATCGCCTTCGCCACCTGGTCGGAGCTCGACGCCTTCTGGTCCAGCGAGGCCTGGGGCGGGTTGGTGGTCGAGACCAGCACCGCGCCCTGGTCCTCGTTCGGCGCCAGCTCGGTCGACGCGCCGGCATAGAGGAAATAGATGCTGCCCAGCACGATGGCGGCGAAGACCAGCGTCACCGGCACGGTGTTCAGGCTGCCATGCAGCATCCGCTGATAGGGCCGCCGGATGCCCTCGAAGCGCCGGTCGATGAAGTCGGTCAGCCGCTCCTCCCAGCCGCTGCGGTCGGTCAGATGCGGCTTCAGGATGCGCGAGCACATCATCGGCGTCAGGGTCAGCGCCACGATCATCGACACGGTGACGGCGCCGACGAGGGTGAAGGCGAATTCGGTGAACAGCGCGCCGGTCAGCCCGCCCTGGAAGCCGATCGGGACGTAGACGGCGACCAGCACCACGGTCATGGCGATGATCGGCCCGACCAGCTCGCGCGCCGCGTCGATCGCCGCCTGCAGCGGCGTCGCCCCCTCCTCGATATGGCGGTTGACGTTCTCGACCACGATGATCGCGTCGTCGACCACCAGGCCGATCGCCAGCACCAGCGCCAGCAGGGTCAAGAGGTTGATGGAGAAGCCGAAGGCCAGCATCATCGCGAAGGTGCCGACCAGCGATAGCGGGATCGCCACCGCCGGGATGAAGACCGAGCGCGGCGAGCCGAGGAACAGGAACACCACCAGCACGACGATCGCCAGCGCCTCGACCAGGCTGGACACGACCTCGCTGATCGAGCTGGTGACGAAGGCGCTGGAATCGTAGATCACGCTGGCGCGCAGCCCGTTCGGCAGCTGCGCCTGGATCCCGGGCATCGCCGCCTTAACCCCGGCGACGACGTCCAGCAGGTTGGCGGTCGGCGCCACCTGGATGCCGACGAAGACGCCGGTGTTGCCGTCCACCGTCGACCGGCCCTCATAATCCTGGGCGCCGAGCACGACGTTGCCGAGGTCCTTCAGCCGGATCACCGCGCCGTTCGCCTGCTTGACCACCAGGTTCTTGAACTGCTCGACATCGTGCAGGTCGGTCGAGGCGGTCAGCGTGATCTCGGTCATCCGGCCCTTGGTGGTGCCGACGCCGGAGATGTAGTTGTTGTTGCTGAGCGCGGTGTAGACGTCGGTGGCGGTGAGGCCGTAGCCGGCCAGCTTGTCGGGGTCGAGCCAGACGCGGAGCGCGAACACCTTCGACCCCAGCAGCTCCGCTGTCTGCACCCCCTGCACCGCCTGCAGCTTGGGCTGGACGACGCGGGTCAGGTAGTCGGTGATCTGGTTCGCCGCCAGCACGTCGGAGTAGAAGCCGATATACATGGCGTCGATGGTCTGGCCGACCGAGAGCGTGATGGTCGGCTGCTGCGCCGCCGAGGGCAGCTGGTTGATCACCGAATTGACCTTGGTGTTGATCTCGGTGACAGCGGCGTCGGAGTTGTAGTTCAGCCGCAGGTTGACGGTGATGGTCGAGACGCCGCTGGTCGAGGATGACGTCATGTAGTCGATGCCGTTCGCCTGGGCGATGGCGTTCTCCAGCGGCGTGGTGATGAAGCCGGCGACCACGTCCGGGTCGGCGCCGTAATAGGTCGTGGTCACGGTGACGACGGCGTTCTCGGTCTTCGGATACTGTCGCACCGCCAGCGACTTGTACGACTGGTAGCCGAGGACGACGATCAGCGCGCTGACCACCAGCGCCAGCACCGGGCGCCGGATGAAGAGGTCGGTGAATTTCATGACGGCGGCGCTCTCAGCTCGGGTCCGCCACGGGCGGGTAGGGGTCGTTCGGCGGCATCACCGCGTTGTTGATCGTGACCGGCGAGCCGTTCTGGAGCTTCAACTGGCCGGAGGTGACGACGGTGTCGCCCTCCTTCACCCCCTTGGTCACCGCCACCTGGTCGCCGCGGGCGCCGCCGGTGACGACGAAGGTCTGCTGCACCGTCTGGTGCGGCGCGGTGCCGGAGACGATGTAGGCGATGTCGCCATAGGGGTTGGTGACGATCGCCGTCGCCGGCAGGGTGACGTAGCGCTGCGGCGCGCCGACCTGCACCGACGCCTTGGCGAACATGCCGGGCAGCAGCAGATGGTCCGGGTTGGCGAAGCTGGCCCGCACCGTCAGGCTGCGGGTGCTGCTGTCGACCAGCGGGCTGATCGCGGTGATGGTGCCGCCGAAGCCACGGCCGGGATAGCCGTCCAGCGTCGCCGTCACCGCCTGCCCCGGCTTCAGCTTGGCCAGCGCCTGCTGCGGCAGGGTGAAGTCGAGCAGGATCGGGTCCAGCGACTGCAGCGTCACCATGGCGGTGCCGGCGGCGAGATACTGGCCGAGATCGACCTGGCGCGTGCCCAGCCGGCCGGCGAAGGGCGCCTTGACCGTCTTCTTGTCGATCAGCGCCTGCTGCGCCGCCACCTGGGCCTGGTTGCTCTTCAGCGTCGCCAGGTCGCTGTCGACCGTGGCCTGGCTGACGCCCTGGGCCTTCAGCTGCCGCAGGTCGCGGTCATAGGTGAGCTGGGCGTTGTCCGCGGCCGCCTGGTACTGGCGCAGCGTGGCGATATCCTCCTCCGCCCGCAGCTGCACCAGCGGCGCGCCGGCGGCGACGTCCTGGCCGTCCTGGAAGCTGAAGGATTCGACGATGCCGGAGACCTCGGAGGACAGGTCGGCGCCGTTCACCGCCCGGAAGCTGCCCACCGCCTCCAGTGTCTCCTGCCAGTCGCTGGCCGCGGCCTGGATGGTCGACACCGTCTGCGGCGGGTTGCTGAGGGCGGCGATCGCCTGCGCGATCATCTTGCCCTTGAAGGCCTGGAACCCGAAGATCCCGCCCAGGATCACGCCGATCACGATCAGCATGACCACCATGCGGAGGATCAGCGAAGCCGTTCTGCTCTTGGCCATGTCTCTATCCGTCGATCAATCGGGCAGGCTAGGCGTGGGCTGCTTGCGGTCCGTCGGGACGTCGCTGCGGTTCCACCAGCCGCCGCCCAGCGCCTGGTACAGCGCCGCGGTGTCGCTGAGCCGCGCCGCCTGGGCCTGGATCCGGCTGATCCGGGCGTTCAGCAGGGCGGTCTGCGCGGTCAGCACGGTGGTGTAGGTGGTGGCGCCGGCCTGGTACTGGCTGCGGGCGATATTGAGGCTGCGCTGGGCCGCCTGCTCCGCCGCCAGCTGCGCCTTCAGCGTGTCGGCGTCGTACTGGATCGCGTGCAGCGCGTCGGCCACGTCCTGGAAGGCCGACAGCACGGTGCTGCGATACTGCGCGGCGGCGATGTCGAAGCCGGCTTCGGCCGCGCGCTTGTCGCTCAGCAGCGTGCCGCCGTCGAAGATCGTCTGCACCACCTTGCCGGCGATGTTCCAGGCCACGGTGCCGGGCGAGAACAGGTCGCCGAAGCTGCTGGCGCTGCTGCCGTAGCTGGCGCTGAGCGTGATCTGCGGCAGCATGTTGGCGATGGCGACGCCGATCTTGGCGCTGGCGCTGTGCAGCTGCGATTCAGACGACCGGATGTCCGGCCGCTGCTCGACCAGCTGCGACGGCAGGCTGAGCGGCAGGTCGGCCGGCAGGGTCAAGGACTTCAGTTCGAAATCGTCGCCCGAGATCTCGCTGGGGAAGCGGCCGAGATAGACCGCCAGCTGGTTGCGCTGCTGTGCCAGCTGCTTCTGCAGCGGCGGCAGCAGCGCCTCGTCCTGCGCCACGGTGGCCTGCTGCGCCGCGACGTCGGCCTGCGAGATGCCGCCGAGGGCGAACTGCTGCTGCAGGATGCCGAGGAAGGACCGCTCGGTCCTGATGATCTCCTCGGTCGCTGCGATCTGTGCCCTGAGCGAGGCCTCCTGGATCGCCGCCGTCACCACGTTGCTGGCGATGGTCAGGTAGCTGGCCTCGAGCTGGAAGCGCTCGTAATCGGCCGTGGCCTGCAGCGATTCGATGTTGCGCCGCGTGCCGCCCCAGACGTCGAGGTCGTAGGACACGTCCACCGAGGCGTTATAGACGTTGTAGACCGAGGTCACGGTGCGGGTGCCGCCGGTCGCCGTCGCCCCGGTGCTGTTGCTCTGCTCCCGCGTGCCGGAGGTCGAGCCGCTGACGGTCGGGAACAGCGCCCCCTGCCCGGCCGCGACATTCTCCTGCGCCTGGCGCAGCGTCGCCTGGGCCGACTGGATGTCGGGGTTGGCCTTCAGCGCCTCCGCCACCAGCCGATTCAGCGTGTCCGACTTGAACACGCGCCACCAGTCGCCCGGGATGTCCCGGCCGTTCTGGATGCGCTGCGCGCCGCCGCCCGGCACATTGGCCGAGGCGGTCTGCGCCAGCGGGGTCCCGGGCGTGTACTGGCCGACGCCCGGCGCGGCCGGACGCTGGAAATCGGGGCCGACCGCGCAGCCCGCCAGGATCAGGGCGGTGAGCGATGCAACGCCCCGCAGCAGATGAGTCTTCACGATGATCGTCAGTCTCGGAAACGGGCAGAAACCATCGGGCCGGCCCGGGTGCGTGGGGGGAACACCGGGCCGGCCCGACCGGTCCGTCAGCCGGCGTCGGGCGCCGGGCGCTCGGCCGGAGGGGCGAAGCGCTGGTCCTGCGGACCGGGACCAGGAAGAGGACGAGGCGGCCCCATGTGGCCTTCGGCCTGCTGCAGCAGGGCGATCTGCTCCGGCGTCAGCGTCCGGCGCAGCGTGGCGATCGCGGATTTGAGCCGCTCGGCGGTCTGGGCGCGGTCGATCACGGTATCGGCCAGGTGCTCGGAGCGGCCGAAGGCGTCGGGCTGCCGGTCGCCGTCGGCGGGCGGCCGGGGCGGCGCCATCAGGGCCAGCAGCGCGCTGGTGTAGTCGCGCCAGGCGTCGAGCTGGTCGGCGCGGATGCCGGCGATGGTCTCGAGGCCGGCGAGGTCCTGGGCGAGCTTCATGCGGAAATCCGGGCGGAGATCCGGGCCGCGGCGCCAGGCAGGCCCGTCGCCGGGCCGGGCCGGGCCGAACCCGTCCGGCCCCGGCGGCGGGGCATCCGGCGCGGCGGCCTGAATCGTGTTGACGTTGACCGGGTCGGCCAGGGCGGTGCCGCCGGGGCTCATCACCGTGCCGAGGGTGAGACCGATGACACCGGCCGTCGCAACACCGATGATGGCGACAGTGGATTTCATCGACAGCCTCGCTCCTGTTGCTGTGAACGAGGCGAAGCTAGGACCGCCGTGTTTCCGCCCTTCGTCCGCCCATTGCCGAATGTGAACCGCCAGAGGAAATTGGTTGCCCAACGTTGCCAGCCGGCCGCCGGCAATACTCCGTTGCACAAAACCCATCGCCGCCTGTCTTCGGCGCCGTAAAGATCACGACAACAGACTTGGCGATTGCCCGACCGATGCAGAATTCTCCCCATATCCTTGTCGTCGACGACGATCCCGAGATCCGTCGTCTGCTGGGCCGCTATCTCGACGGCCAGAACTTCCGGGTCACCCTGGCCGCCGACCGGCGCGAATGCGAGGAGCGGCTGGCGGCGGGCCGGATCGACCTGCTGGTGCTCGACGTCATGCTGCCGGACGGCTCGGGGCTCGAGATCTGCCGCGAGCTCAGCCGCCGCAAGCCGCATCTGCCGGTGATCCTGCTGACCGCGCTGAAGGAGGATGTCGATCGCATCATCGGTCTCGAGATCGGCGCCGACGACTATCTGGGCAAGCCGTTCAACCCGCGCGAGCTGGTGGCGCGGATCCGCGCCGTGCTGCGGCGGACGGGATCGGCCGCGCCGGATGAGGCGCCCCAGCTGGGCCACTACCGCTTCGCCGGATTCGTCGCCGACCCCGCCACCCGCCGCATCGTCGACGACACCGGCGAGCAGGTGATCCTGACCGGCGCGGAGTTCGAGCTGCTGCTGGCCTTCCTGGAACGGCCCGGCCGGGTGCTGTCGCGCGACCAGCTGCTGGACCTGACCCAGGGGCGCGAGGCGGAGCCGCTGGACCGGTCGATCGACGTGCTGGTCAGCCGGCTGCGCCGCAAGCTGGGCGACGGCGGCCGGTTCCAGATCTTCAAGACGGTGCGCAACGGCGGCTACCAGCTGGCGGTCGCGGTCGAGCAGACGAGGGACCCCGCGTGAACACGCTGCGCGCGCGCATCATCCTGCTGCTGGCGGTGGCCATCATCGCCGTGGTCGGCATCGCCAGCTTCGTCGCCCTGCTGCTGCTGCGCGAGCCGTCGCCGGCCCGCACGGTCGAGCCCTTCGCCCGCCACATCCGGCTGATCGCCGACCTGGTCGAGAACGGCATCGGCCCGGCCGACAACCCCGGGCGGGCGGCGGATTTCGAGCTGCATCCGAACCCGGCGCCGGGGGAGCGGGACCCGCGCGGGACCGAGCTGCTCGAGGACGCGATGCATGTGGGCGGGCCGGCGCTGCCGCTGGTCATCACCCGGCAGTCGCCCGACATGCCGGGGACCCTGTCGGTGCAGATCGATCCGCGCCGCTGGCTGTGGCTGAAGATGCCGGACCTGCCGATCCCGCAAGGCGTGCCGCTGGCCTTCGCCGGCTGGATGCTGCTGCTGGTGCTGGGCGCCATCGGCATCGCCGCGGTCGCCGCCGACCGCGCGGTTCGGCCGCTGGCGCTGCTGGAGGGCACGATCGGCCGGATCGGGCCGGACGGCGCGCTGCCGGAGCTGCCGGAGACCGGCACGGCCGAGATGAAGACCGCCGCGCGGGCCCTGAACCGCCTGTCCGCCCGGCTGCGGGCGGCGATGGAGAGCCGGATGCGCCTGGTCGCCGCTGCCGGCCACGATCTGCGCACGCCGATGACGCGGATGCGGCTGCGCGCCGAGTTCCTGCCGGATGAGGAGCGCGAGGCCTGGCTGCGCGACCTCGACGAGCTGGACCGCATCGCCGACAGCGCCATCCGGCTGGTGCGCGAGGAGGTCGAGGGCGGCGACGCCGAGCCGCTGCGGCTGGACCGGCTGGTCGAGACCGTCTGCGCCGAGCTGGCCGAGCAGTCGCTGCCGGTGACGCTGCTGCGGGCCGCGCCGGTCTCGGTCAAAGCCGGGCCGCTGGCGCTGAAGCGGGCGCTGCGCAACCTGGTGATCAACGCCGCCACCCATGGCCGCGGGGCCGAGGTGGCGCTGGACGTGGCCCCGGGCGAAGGCATGGGCGAGGCCCGCATCGTCATCACCGACCACGGCCCCGGCATCCCTCCGGAGCTGCTGGCGCGGGTGTTCGAGCCGTTCTTCCGGGTCGACCCGGCGCGGCGCCAGACCGTGCCAGGCGCCGGGCTGGGCCTGGCCATCGCCAAGGAGATCGTCGACCGCAGCGGCGGCCGGATCGAAATCGCCAACCGCCCCGCCGGCGGCCTGGTCCAGACCGTGACGCTGCCGGTGAAGGACGCGGCGGTGGGCTGACCCGGCGGCGGCTAAGGTGTCCGCGTGCTGCCCTTGTCCTGGCCGAAGGGCGCGGCCCGCCATTGGGCGAAGGTCAGGATGTCGTCGTCGCCGCCCCAGGCTGTGGCGAACCGCCAGTTGCCGGTGTAGCGGTTGTTGAAGAAGCGGTTGCCGTTGCGGAACATCACGTCGTTCTGGACACCCTCGACGGTGTAGGGCGACCAGCGGATGTTGTCGGCGCCGGTCGCCATCAGGGCCTGGACGCCGCAATAGGTGCCGAAGCATGGCACGACGCGGCTGTCGAAGCGGAATTCGTTGCCGCTGACCTCGATATTCGCGCTGTGCCAGCGGCAGTCGGTGCGGTACGGGGCCTTGGCGATCTGCGTGTAGCAGGGATGCTTGGCGTTGATCGGGTTCGGATAGGTGGTGTTGAGCGGCTCCGGGATCACCGTCGGGGACACCAGCGGCGTGCAATACTCCGTGCTGGTATTGCCGTTCGAGTTGCAGAACCGGTTGGCGTTCTCATAGATCGACACGCCGGAGAAATTGTCCTCGAAGTAGTTGTTGGCGATCCGGATCTTCGCCGCGCCGGATACGGCGGAGGCCAGGCGCGGCTCGCCGCCCGATTCCGACAGGTAGATTGCGGCCGCGGGAGAGCCCTGGTTGTCGTGGCCCTTCTTCCAGGCGTTCCGGCGGAAGCTGTTGCCGCGGATGGTCGCGTTGTAGCTGATCTCGTACCAGAGGCCCTCGTCGGTGTTGGCCTCGATCAGGTTGCCTTCGAACAGGAAGTCGATGTTGTTGGTGTCGGCCCACAGGCCGACGCTCTTGTTGCCGTGCACCCAGTTGGCGGTGACGCGGGCGCCCCTGACGTCCCAGAACTTGCCGCCGCCGGTGCAGCCGCAGCCGTCGTCCCGCCGCTCCCAGTCGTCGGTGTTGTTGCCGGTGATCTCATTGTGATCGAGCACGATGCTCTTGATCGAGGAATCGCCGTTGACCGGCGGCTTGTACATGCTGAAGCCGTACTGGCCGTTGTTCTTCAGGCAATTGTAGCGCACCACATTGCCGCTGCCGATGAACACCCCGGCCCCGTCATTGCCGATGATGGTGTTGTGCTCGACGGTCCAGTTCGACCCGGCGTCGTGGTTGACGACGCCCTCATCCTTGTTGTCGAGGCCGCGGCCGAAGTTCCGGATGGTGAGATAGGCGACGGTCACGCCGCGGACGTTGCCGGTGAAGGCATAGAGGTTGCGGTGGTGCCCGTCGATGATCGCCCCCGGCGCGCCGACATATTTCGTGTTGGTCCGGGCGATGATCTGGTCGTAGAGGCCGGTCCCGAGGGTGTGCACCCCGGGGGCGAACCAGAAGGTCGCGCCCGGACGGTTGAAGTCGAAGGTGCGGTTGCTGCCCGCCGGCACCACCACCGCGCCGCTCGGCGCCGTCGCCGGCCCGTTGAGGATGCCGGCATTGCCGCAGATCGCGGCCGGCGGTGTCGTCGGCCAGGGCGGCGTGGCCTGGGGCGCAGCACCGGATTGCGCCTGCGCGACGGAGGCCACGAGGCCCGGGACGATCGCAAGTGCCAGGCCCATCAGGCGCCGGCCCCGCCCCGCGAGACGCAGGAGCGGCGCGATCCTGTCGACAATGGCCATGGTTCCCCCCAAATCTTTGCGATTGACGCAAATACATTCCTTTTCTCCGCCGCGGCGGAGTTCTTGAATCCATACAGCAATCGCGAACCGGACAGAAGCCGCGCCCGCTTTCATTCCTATATCCGCCAGCGAACTCGTCCCGGCCTCCGGTCATCGTCGCGGCCGCCTTCCGACGGGTGGCCGTCCCGTCCGCATCCCTGCTCCCGGTGCTTCGCCGCCCTCCCCGCTGGCGCAAGCCGCTAGGATGGGCCGCCCCGACTCGCGCGGGGCGGGAGGAAGCAGCAAGAATGACGACCCTGACCCCGTCCGAGACCCACACCATCGTGCTCGGCGCCCTGCTGGCGCTGTTCCTGTCGGCGCTCGACCAGACCATCGTCGCCACCGCCCTGCCGTCGATCGGGCGCGAGCTCGGCGATTTCGAGCTGATCTCCTGGGTCGTCACCGCCTATCTGCTGACCTCGACCTGCGCCACGCCGATCCTCGGCAAGCTCAGCGACCTGTATGGCCGCCGGCTGATGCTGCTGGGCTGCCTGGTGGTGTTCCTGGCCGCCTCGGCGCTGTGCGCCCTGTCCAGCTCGATGACCATGCTGATCGCCTCCCGCGCCCTGCAGGGGCTGGGCGGCGGCGGCCTGCTGACCCTGGCCCAGACGGTGATCGCCGACGTCGTGGCGCCGCGGGAGCGCGGCCGCTACGCCGCCTATTTCGCCACGGTCTGGGCCGGCTCCGCCCTGATCGGCCCGACCCTGGGCGGCGTCCTCACCCAGTATGTCGGCTGGCCCTGGATCTTCTGGATCAACCTGCCGCTCGGCCTGCTGGCGCTCGGCATCGTCGACCGGGCGCTGCGCAAGCTGCCGGTGCCGCGGGTCAAGGCGCGGATCGATTTCGTCTCGATCGCCCTGCTCACCCTCGGCACCACCGCCCTGCTGCTGGGCCTGTCCTGGGGCGGAACCGCCTTCCCCTGGGCCTCGCTGCCCGTGGTCGCCGCCGTGGCGCTGGCGGTGCTCGGCGGCTGGCTGTTCTTCCGCCGCCAGGGCCGGGTGGCCGAGCCGATCCTGCCGCCGCGCTTCCTGGGTGACGCCGTGGTCGGGCCGGTGCTGCTGTCGGTCTTCCTCGCCTTCGGCGGCTATCTGGTGCTGGCGGTGCTGGCGCCGACCTATCTGCAGGTGGCGCTGCGGGCCGGCACCGGCGAGGTCGGGCTGATGATGATCCCGCTGATGATCTCGACCACCGTCACCGCCTCGCTGTCCGGCCGTTCCATCACCCGCACCGGCACCTATCGCCGGCCGCCGGTGATCGGCCTGCCGGTGGCGATCGCGGCGGCGCTGGTGCTGGCGGCGCTGGCGACCCATGCCACGCCGCTGGTCGCCTCCGGCCTGCTGATGATCGTCGGGCTCGGCGTCGGCCCGATCTTCCCGGCCAGCATGGTGGCGGCGCAGAACGCGGTGACGGTGCGCGACCTGGGCGCGGTGACCGGCGCCGTCGGCTTCTCCCGCGCCCTCGGCGGCGCCATCCTGGTCGCCGCCGGCTCGGCCCTGGTGCTGGGTCTGATCGTGGCCTGGAGCCCGTCCGTCGCCTCGGTCTCGGGGCTGGAGGAGCTGGTGCGCCGCCCGTTGGACGAGGCCGAGCGCGGCCATGTCGCCCGCGCCTTCGCCGTGCTGTTCGCGGCGGTGGCGGCGGTGTTCGCGCTGAGCCTCGTGACCTATCTGCGGGTCGAGCAGCGCCCGCTGCGCAGCAAGACGCATGGCGGCGCCGAGGGCGGGGCGGGCTAAAGCTCTAACGTGTTGCCTCTCCCGCTTACGGGACCTTTTCACAACACCCATTCCCTCGCCGTCATTGCGAGGAGGCGAAGCCGACGAAGCAATCCATGCCTCCGCTCTTGCGGCACGATGGATTGCTTCGCTGCGCTCGCAATGACGGGGTTGGAATTCGGAAAAGGCCCCGCTGGCGGGAGAGGCAACACAAAGACCTTCTGGCGGTCCCTAGAGGCCAGGCCGCCGCTCCCAGATCGGCTCCCTGGCGAAGCGCTCGACCAGGAAGTCGACCACCGCCCGCACCTTCGGCGCCAGGTTGCGGTTGTGCGGCCAGACGGCGTAGATCGCGCCGAACGGGTTCTCGTATTCGGTCATCAGCGCCACCAGCCGCCCGGCGGCGATCTCCGGCCCGACGATGAAATCCGGCGACAGCGCCAGTCCGGCGCCGGCCCGCAGCGCCGCCAGCGTCACCTCGCCGCTGTTGGCGCGCAGCCTGCCGTCGACCCGCACCGTCTCCAGCCGCCCGTCCGGGCCGACGAACTCCCACTCATTCTGGTCGGTGGCGTAGCTGTAGAGGATGCAGTCATGCTGCAGCAGGTCGGCCGGCACTCGCGGCACGCCGCGGCGTTCGAGATAGGATGGTGCTGCGCAGAGCAGCCGCCGGCACGACGCGATGCGCCGGGCCACCAGGCTGGAATCCTGCAGCCGGGTGATGCGGATCACTAGGTCGAAGCCCTCGGCCACGACATCGACGAAGCGGTCCTCGAACAGCGCCTCGATCCGCAGCTCGGGCCAGCGCGCCAGCATTTCCGGCACCAGCGGCGCCAGGTATTCGCGGCCGAAGCTGGCCGGCGCGTTCAGCCGCAGCACGCCGCGCGGCTCGGCCGAGAGATGGGTGATCGCCCGCTCCGCCTCCTCCACCTCGCGGGCGACGCGCCGGCAACGCTCGTAGAAATCCTGCCCGGCATCGGTCGGGCTGAGGGTGCGGGTGGTGCGGTTCAGCAGGCGGGCGCCCAGCCGGTCCTCCAGCTTGGCGATCTGCTTGCTGACCGCGGATTTCGACAGCCCCAGCCGCGCCGCCGCCGCCGAGAAGCTGCGGCTGTCGACGACCTGGGCAAAGACGATCATGGCGCCGGGCATATCCATCCGGCGGAGGGTCTACGAGGCGAAGCGCGGGGTCAACGATCCTGCGGCCGGCCGCGCACCAGGGCGGCGATGTAGTCCCGCAGCGTCACCGACCCGCGCACGGGGTCGTCCGGCATCTCGAAGCCGCCGTCGACGCCGGCCGCGGTCATACGGGCAAAGGATCGCGCGGCGGGCTCGGAGAAGCCGAGGCCGCGAAAGGTCTCCTCCCACCTGTCGCGCGGGATCTCCTGCACCTCGACCGGTCGGCCGAGCGCCGCGGCGAAGGCGGCCGCCACATCTGCGGCGGAATAGCGCTCCGGCCCCTCGACATAATGCAGGCCGGTCCGCTCCACCGGCTCGGCCAGCCAGCGCGCGGCCGCCTTGCCGAGATCCTCGGGCGCCACCATCGGGATCCTCAGCCTGGCCGGCAGCATGCTCGGCAGGACACCGCCCGCCCGCACCGCCTCCAGCGACGGCGCCCAGTTGCTCATGTAGTAGCCGCCGCGCTGGATCACCGCCGGGATCGGCTGCGCCTTCAGCCCCTGCTCGAGCCCGTACAGCACGGTGAGGTCGCCGACCCGCTCGCCCGGCTGCGCGCCATAGGCCGATGCGGCCACCACCTTCTCCAGCCCGCAGCCATCGAGCGCCGCCAGGATGCAGCGCACCGTCTCGCGCTCCCCGGCATCGGTGTCGGTCGAGACATCGGCCGGCGGGTTGAGC
>NZ_JBCNNF010000018.1:0-34083 GCF_039594555.1 Inquilinus sp. | reverse complement strand
CGTGCGCCTGACCCTGCTGCTCAAGGACACGCTGTCCCGGCAGGAGGCGGAGCGGCGCAAGGCCGCGGCGCGAGGCGGCCCGGGAGGACCAACACGGGCTGCGGGTGACGCTGGCGATGATGGCGGCGGTCTATGAGTCGTCCGAGGACGGCGAGGAGGATCGCCGTGCCGCCGAGCTGAGCGAAAGGCTGGAACGGCCGGAGGTGGCCGAGCTGGTGGAGGCCAGCCCGGCGCCGGTCGCGGTGGCGGCTTTGTGCCGGCGCTGGGGCTATCCGGTGCGGGTGGAGCAGTGGTTGGAGATGGCCGACGAGGCCATGGAGCATCTCGGCTTCCTGCCGCCGGCGGATGGCGAGGACGATCCCGAGGATGCGCCGAAGCCCGGTTCGGCCGGTGTCGCCGATCGCAGGACCCGGCCGCCGGATACTGGGTGAGCCGTTCGTGCACTCACCGCTTCCACCCACCTCCAGCATCAACGAACGCAGCCTTCCACACTCCCCCTCCCCTTGCGGGAGGGGGTAGGGGGAGGGGTCTGCGCGCGTCCGCGCGCCAATGCGCAGAGCCCGTCGGCATCAGCCCCTGCCCGGATGCACCGACCCGACCTCGCTTCATTCCGCTCCGGAGAAAACAGTCGAAGGCCTGTCGAATCCGGCCGGCGCCCGGCGATAAGGGGCATTCGCGGCGCAAGCAGAAGGAGCCCCTCATGCGCTATGCCTGCCTGATCTACTACGATCCGCAGACCCTGTTCGGCGGCAGCGCCGAGGCCCAGGCGGTGCTGGAGCAATGCTCGACCCATGACGAGGTGCTCAAGGCCAGCGGCCATTTCGTGGCCGGCGAGGCGCTGGAGCTTCCGGACGGCGCCCGCACCGTGAAGGTGCGCGAGGGCAGGACCTCGGCGGTCGACGGCCCGTTCATGGAGACCAAGGAGATCCTGGGCGGCTTCGTCGTGATCGAGGCGCGCGACCTGGACGAGGCGGCCGAGGTCGCGGCCGGCCACCCGCTGGCCCGGATCGGTTTCGTCGAGGTGCGGCCGCTGGTCGATTTCAGCACCCCGCCGCCGGATTTCAGTCAGCAAGCCTAACCCGGACCGGGCGCGGCCTCGCGCCGCGCCCGGCTGGCCTCGGCGGCGATGTCGAGGAAGGCGCGGACAATGGCCAGGCGCTGGCGTTCGCGCAGGCACACCACATACTCGTCCATCTCCACCCGGCAGCCGCCGATCGGGCGGCTGGCCAGGCGCGGGTCCGGCGTCAGCTCGCCCGCCGACATGAAGCCGATGCCCAGGCCGGCGGCGATCGCCTCACGCGACGCCTCCCGCCCCTCCACCTCCATCCAGGGCGTCAGTGGCAGGTCGACCGCGGCGAAGGCGCGCTCCACCGTCTCCCGCGTCATCGACCCGGCCTCGCGCATCACCAGCCGCTCCCGCGCGATCAGATGCGCCGGCACCACGCGCATCCGGGCCAGGGCATGGGCGCGCGGCAGCAGCACATGGACCGGGTCGTGCCACAGCGGCAGGGCGTGCAGCTGCGGGTCGCCCGGCACCCGCGCCAGCACCGCGACGTCGAGGCGGATGTCGACGAGGTCGGCCAGCACCCGCTGGGCGTTGCCGACCGTCATCCGCACCCGCGCGCCGTCATGCCGGGCGGTGAAGGCGGCGATCAGCGGCATGGCGTGGAACGGCCCGTCTGCGCCCAGGCGCAGCGTGCCGGTCGGCACCCGGCTGGTGCCCTGCAGCAGCTCCACCGCCTCGTCCTGCGCGGCGAAGACGCGGTTGGTGTAGGTCATCAGCTCGGCGCCCAGCAGCGTCAGCTCGATAGCGCGGCCGGACCGGCGGAACAGCTGCACGCCGTAGCGCTGCTCCAGCGCCTTCACCTCGATCGACAGTGTCGATTGCGACACGCCGATCGCCCGCGCCGCCTTGGTGAAGCTGCCCTCCGCCGCCACCGCATGGAAGGCGCGCAGCTGCACTGCCAGTGTTGAGCTCATCAATGATCGATATGGATAATATGAATTGGATCAATATTAGCCTCTCTGGTTTTCTCCCGCCATTCACGATGTCGGGGAGCGCGCCATGAGCTTCATCCAACGCCGCCGCTACGACGGCCCGATCCGGGCCGCGATCTTCGACTGGGCGGGCACCACGGTCGATTTCGGCTGCCAGGCGCCGATCACTTCGCTGGTCGACGCCTTCGCAGCGATGGGCGTCGCGGTGCCGCTGGCCACCGCCCGGCTGCCGATGGGCATGGCCAAGTGGGACCATATCCGGGCGCTGCTCGACATGCCGCAGGTCGCGGCGGCCTGGGAGAAGGCGCAGGGCCGGGCGCCAGTGATCGCCGATGTCGACGATATCTACGAGCGCTTCCTGCCGCTGCAGGTCGCGGCGGTGCGGCGGCATGCGGTGCTGATCCCCGGCACGGTCGAGGCCATGGCGGCGCTGCAGGCCCGCGGCATCCGCATCGGCACCACCACCGGCTTCCCGCGCCCGGTGATGGAGGTGGTGATCCCGGAGGCGGCCCGGCAGGGCTACGCGCCGGAGGTGATCGTCTGCGCCGGCGAGACCCCATCCGGCCGCCCCGGCCCGGCCATGGCGCTGAAGGCGTTGATCGCACTCGACATCCATCCGGTCCAGGCCGCGGTCAAGATCGGCGACACCGTGGTCGATGTGGGCGAGGGGCTGAATGCCGGGATGTGGACCATCGCCCTGGCCGTCACCGGCAACGAGGTCGGGCTGACCGAGGCGGAATGGGCAGCCCTGCCGGCCGAGCGGCAGGCGGCGCTGCGCCGGATCGCGACCGAAAAGCTGCAGGCCGCCGGCGCGCATGAGGTGGTGGACGGCATCGCCGACGTCCCGGCCGCGCTGGACCGGATCCAGGCCCGCATCACCGCCGGGGACGTGCCGTGAGCCACTATGATTTCGCCGTCGTCGGCGCCGGCATCCTCGGCCTCGCCCATGCCCTCGCCGCCGCGCGGCAGGGGCTGCGGGTGGTGGTGATCGACCGCGAGGCGCGCGCCATCGGCGCCTCGATCCGCAATTTCGGCTTCGTCACCGTCAGCGGCCAGTCGGCCGGCGCGACCTGGCGCCGGGCGCTGCGCAGCCGCGACATCTGGGCCGAGGTGGCGCCGCAGGCCGGCATCCCGGTGCTGCATCGCGGCACCGCGCTGCTGGCCCGCACCCCCGAGGGGCAGGCGGTGCTCGAGGCCTTCGCTCGCAGCGAGATGGGCAAGGGCTGCGACCTGCTGCCGGCCGCCGGCATGGCGGCGCGGCTGCCGATGGCGCGGGCCGAGGGGCTGCGCGCCGGGCTGTGGAGCCCGCATGAGCTGCGGATCGAGCCGCGCGAGGCGATCCCGCGCCTGGCCGCCTGGCTGGAGGCGGTGCATGGCGTCACAGTCCGCCGCGGCGTCCAGGTCCGCGCCGTGCACGCGCCTCGGGTCGAGACCAGCGAGGGCGCGATCCTGGCCGACCGCATCGTGGTGTGCCCCGGGCCGGACCTGAAGTCGCTGTTCCCGGAGGTCATGGCCCGCCGCCGCACCACCCTGTGCAAGCTGCAGATGCTGCGGCTGGCGGCGCCGGGCTGGCGGCTGCCGGCGGCAGTGATGGGCGACCTCAGCCTCGGCCGCTACCACGGCTTCGCCGACCTGCCGGAGGCGGCGCCGCTGAAGGCGCGGCTGGCGGCCGAGGTGCCGGAGACGCTGGCCAACGGCATCCATCTGATCGTGGTGCAGTCGGCCGACGGGTCGCTGGTGGTCGGCGACTCGCATCACTACGACGACTCGCCCGACCCCTTCGCGCCACAGGCGGTGGAGGGGCTGATCCTGCACCACATGGCCGAGCTACTGGAGGTGCCCCAGCCGGTGGTGACCGAGCGCTGGGTCGGCATCTATCCCTCCGGCCCGGCCGAGGCCTTCGCCGAGGCGCCGGACGAGGCGACCCGCGTGGTCCAGGTCACCAGCGGCACGGGCATGAGCACCAGCTTCGCCATCGCCGAGGAGGTCGTGGCCGGGCTGTTCGGCGCGGCGGCCCCCCGTCACGCCGCCTGACCCGGCCACGCAAGGTCAGAGCACGAAGTCACCGGCCACCAGGGCGATGCTGCCGGTCAGCTGGATGTGGAAGTCCGACACCTTGTCGCCATTGACGTCGCCGGCGATGGTGGTGACCCCGCCGCTGACGACATAGCGTAGTTGGCCGGCGACGCCGGTGTACAGGCCGGTGCCGATGAAGCTGAACGCCTGGTTGCCGGCCAGGGCGGTGCTGGCGTCGATCGCCGACAGGTCGATGCGGTCGCCCTGGGCATGGTTGAAATCGGTGATCCGGTCGGCATTGGCGCCGACCGCGCTCTCGGCCGTGCCGCCATAGGCGAAGCGGTCGGCCCCGGCGCCCCCCGTCAGCGTGTCCTTGCCGTTGCCTCCGGCGAGGACGTCGGCGCCGTTCCAGCCCTGCAGCGTGTTGGCGCCGGAATCGCCGGTGAGTTTGTCGTTGCCCTGGCTGCCGGACAGCACCTCGATGCCGGTCAGGACGTCGCCTTGGGCGTCACCGCCGCTGCCGGCCCCCGTGGCCAGGCTGACCGAGACCCCGGCCGCGCTGGTGTAGTAGCTGACGGTGTCGGTGCCGGCGCCACCGTCGAGCGTGTCGGCCCCGGCACCGCCGCGAAGCACGTCGTTGCCGCCGAGGCCGCGCAGGACATTGGCGCCGGTGCTCCCGGTCAGGTCGTCATTACCCTGGCTGCCCTCGAGATTCTCGACCTCGATATAGGTGTCGCCCTGGGCCGCGCCGCCGGAGCCCAGGCCGCTGGCCAGATTGGCGACGATGCCGGTGCTGCTGTCGCTATAGGTCGCGGTATCGCCCAGGGCGGTGCCGTTGCCGCGGCCGGCGAGCTCATCGGCCCCGGCCCCGCCGCGCAGCACGTCGTCGCCGCCATTTCCGTTCAGGATGTCGTTGCCGTCGCCGCCGGTCAGAATATTGGCGCCGTCATTGCCGAAGATCCGGTTGTTGCCGGCATTGCCGGTGCCGTTGAGGTCGGCCATGCCGTCGAGGGTCAGCTCCTCCACATTGTCGGCCAGGACGGTGCTGGCGAGGGCGATCACCCGGTCATAGCCCTGGCCCGCCCGCTCGATCACGATGTCGTCTGCGGAATCGACCATCAGGATATCGTCGCCGGTGCCGCCGATCAGGATGTCGTCGCCATCAAGGCCGTTCAGACGGTCGTCGCCGGCACCGCCGTCGACGATGTCGTCGCCGGCCCCGGCATCGACCAGGTCGGCGCCGTCGAGACCGCGCAGCATGTCGGCGCCGTCGCCGCCGATGATGATGTCGTCGATGGCGCTGCCGGCGACGGTCTGCGGCGTGGTGGCGTCGTAGACGCTGAACACATTCCAGGTGGCCGCGATGCTCTCTGCGCTGAAGGTGTTCATCGCGCTGAAGTTGAGGACGAAGTTCCCGGACAGCAGCCCGAGGCCGAGATAGGCCAGGGCGCTCTCCGCCCCGAAGCCGGATCCTCCCCCGACCGAGCCGCCGCCGGCCAGCGAGTAATCGGCCGTCCAGGAGGTGTCGCCGAAATATTCGGACGTCTCCGGGTCGATGTAAGCGTCGATGTGATAGTCGATCAGGACGTTGAAGGTGCCGGTCGAGCGATCGATCTCGACATTCAGGCTCCAGCTGCCGGACATGGATGTCTCCCCCGAAGCCTGCGGTGGCGGTGAAGGGTGCGGTTCCGGCCGCAGGCGGCGCCGGCCGCACGTGGTCCCGCCGATTGCAGGGCGGGCTGGGCGGGGCGCCTGCCGCGGCTGCCCGCCGTTCCAATCGTCACCTCAAATCGTGAGAATTGGCGAAAAGGCGTGTCTCGAATGGCGCGTACTATGCCAGACCGCACCTTCCGGCGGGATCACCCGAATGGGTCAGCCGGTCCGCGGGGCAGCCTCGCTGTCTGGCGCCGCCTGCCCGGGCCTGAGCCGGGTCCCTTGGCGTGCCCGCATTTCGACATAGACTCCTATGACCATCCGCAGCTCGGATGGGCGACGAGGGAGAGCGTCGTGGTGCACGGCAGAGGTTTGTTCCGGACAGGGTTGGTGGTGGTCGCCATCGCGGCCTCGGCCCCGCTGATGGCGTCTTGCCAGACAGGGCCCGGCTATTACAATGGCGGCTACTACGGCGACAGCTATTCCAGCTGGTACGACGACGATGACGGCTACTACCGGAGCTATGACCGCGACCGGTACCGATATCGCTATCGCGACGACGACCGGGATCGCGACCGGTACCGCTATCGCCATCGGGATCGCGACCGCGACGATGACGACCGGGACCACGACCGGCGGCGATCAAGATCCGACGGCGACGCCGAGCAGCGGGCCCGCCGCCTGTTCGGGCTCGACGGCAACGGCAACGGCAACAGCAACCGAGGGCGGAACGACGACGGGGACCGAAACCGGAACCGCGACGACAACGGGCGGAGCGCCGACGACATCCGGCGCATCATAATTCCGAACTCGAAGAACTGAGCGAGGCGGAGCATGGCCGCGCCCCTGGAGGGCGCACTACGCCCTATGATCCATTGGAGAAACTGCGCCGGCGCGCGAGCAAAGCCCGGCCCGGACCGTGGTGGGGAGAGATCCGGGCCGGGCCCTCAGCGCCGTTTGTCCCCTGGCGCTGCCGGGGATTGCGACACATGTCCGACATATAGGAAAGGGGTGGTAGCACCCCCGTAGATTGTCGGCGGGGCTAGGCTCGCGGGCGGATGGCGGCTTCGATCGCCTCCTGGGCGGCCCGCCTGATCGTCCCGCGGTCCAATGCGGGTCCGGGCGGTGGCGACCATGTGATCCGAACGGCGCCGTCCTGATCGACCCGGAAGCGGCCCAGATACTCCGCGCAGGCCACCGTACCCTCGGTGCCGGTGTGCTCGACCGTCCAGTCGGACGCTTCACGACCCATCACCATGGCTAGCCCCCGGCATCGATGCGGCCGGCCTTGCTGGTCTGGCGGCCGTCATCGGCTTGTTCACAGGCCGCGGTCGCGGCGCGGTAGATCTCCGAAGACCGTTTCTCATCCGGGCCGTCGGTCCAGGTGATCTGCATCCGGCCCTGGGCGTTCCGGGCATACCAGCCGCGGAATTCGCCGCAGGACACCGTTCCGGTGCCGTGTCCGGTAGGAAGGACGGTCCAGTCGCGCGGGTCGAGACATTTCGCCATGCCTGGGCAATGGGCATGCCGGAGAGCGGGTTCCCACCGTCAGGGGGACCGCACGACAGATGGTGCGAGATGTCTAAGGAGGATGGCGCACTCGACAGGATTCGAACCTGTGACCTCCGCCTCCGGAGGGCGGCGCTCTATCCAGCTGAGCTACGAGTGCAGGCCATGGACTCGGGCCCGAAGACCCGAAGCGGCGCGGACCATACTGCAAAGCGGCGGCAATGCAAAGCCCGGATTCGGGGTGGGCGCGGCCACCGGACGCCGCCCGGCTGACGGCCTCGGCCGGCGCTGCTAGGGTGCCGGTTCGAATCGGTTCCTGGAGCAGATCAGATGAAAGCCCGCATCACCTGGGTCGAAGGCCGCACCTTCGTCGGCGAATCCGGCAGCGGCCATGCCGTGGTCATGGACGGCGCGCCGGAAAGCGGCGGGCGCAACCTCGGCGTCCGGCCGATGGAGATGCTGCTGCTCGGTCTCGGCGGCTGCACCGCCTTCGACGTGGTGATGATCCTGGAGCGGGGGCGCGAGCCGGTGGCCGACTGCCGGGTCGAGGTCGAGGCCGAGCGCGCCGAGACCGACCCGAAGGTCTTCACCAAAATCCATCTGCGCTACATCGTCTCCGGCCGCGGCCTGGACCGCGCCAAGGTCGAGCGTGCCGTGGCGCTGTCGAAGGAGAAATACTGCTCGGCCTCGATCATGCTCGGCAAGGTGGCCGAGATCACCGCCGAGATCGAGGTGATCGAGACGGCGTGAGTCGGCTCAGGCGGCCGCCTTCACGGCCGCCAGCCCCACCGCGATCGCCGCGACGTCTTCCGGCCCGGCGCCGCCAGCCTTGAGGCAGGCGTCCAGCCGGGCCTCCAGCAGCGCTGCCGCCTGCGACAGCGCGGCGAAGCCCATGGTGCCGCCGGTGCCGTTCAGCCGGTGCACGACGAAGCGCAGCCCTTTCAGCGCCTCGCCGTCGCCGGCCCGCAGTGCCGCCAGCAAGGCGTCGGCCTCGGCCAGCTTCTGCGGCAGCTCGGCCGCGAACTTGGCCCGCAGCCGGTCGAGATGCGCCTGCAGCGCGTCCTGGCTCACGATGCCGCGCCCTGGTCGCCGTGGCGAGCCCAGATGGCGCGGATTTCGTCGGACAGCGTCATCGGGTCGAACGGCTTGGAGATGACGTCGATGGCGCCGAGGGCGCGGTAGCGCGCCACCTCCTGCGGCTGCACCTTGGCGGTCATGAACACGGCCGGCGTGTCCGCCGTCCCCGGCAACTGGCGCAGCGCCGCCAGCGTCTCCGGCCCGTCCATGCCCGGCATCATGACGTCGAGCAGCAGCAGTTGTGGCGCGAAGCCGGGCGCCTGAGCCAGCGCCTCCTCACCCGAGGCGCAGGCGGCCAGGACGAAGCCGCCCACCGCCTCCAGCGCGAAGCCGGCGACCGATCGGATATCGGCATCATCCTCAACATAGAGGATGCGGGTCAGCGCCTCATCGGCCATAGCGGGGGGCCCCTTGCTTGTCCTGGATCAGGCCGTTGATCAGGTCGGTGATGGTCTGGTGCAACTGCTCGTTGTCGGTGCGGCTCTTGACCAGGGAGGCCGAGACCGCGCTGGCGTAGGAGGCGCTGGAATCCTGGGCCGAGAAGATCAGCACCGGCTCCCGCGGCGTGCGGGCGTTGATCGTCTCCAGGAGGTCTAGGCCGGAGCCGTCGGGCAGGCCGACATCGATGATGACCAGGTCGAAGCGCCGCTCCGCCAGCTTCTGGCGACCCTCCTGCAGCGACCGGGCGGGCACGATCTCGGCCTCGTCGCGGATGATGGCGCCGACCACCTCGATCACGTCGTCATCATCCTCGACATGCAGGATGCAGGCGCGGCCGTTGCGGCTGCGCAAGCCGGCCTGGCGCAGCGCCGCGCGCAGCCGCAGCTGCTCGATCGGCTTGTCCAGCCAGTCGACGATGTTGACGGCGTCGCCGTTCAGCTCGCGCTTGCCGTCCTGGGCGGTGGCGGAGACGACGACGATCGGCAGGCCTGCCGTGGCCGGGTCGGTCCGCAGCTGCCGGATCAGCGTGATGCCGTCCATGCCCGGCAGCAGCAGATCGACGGTCATCGCGTCGTACTGGCCGGTGCGCGCCTTCTCCAGCGCCGTCTCGGCGTCGCGGGCGTAGTCAACCCGCCAGCCATCCTGCTCGATCATCAGGCCCAGCAGGGTGGCAACGTCGGCGTCATCCTCGCAGATCAGCACCTGACGCCGGGCATCGCCGGGCATGGCGACCGTCTCCGGCGCCTCGGCCAGCAGCGGCAGGGTGAACCAGAAGCAGGTGCCGCCGCCTTCCGCGGGCTCGAAGCCGATGCGGCCGCCATGGCGCTCGACGATGGCCTTGGCGATTGACAGGCCGAGGCCGGTGCCGCCCTTGCGGCGCACGTCGCTGGCGTCGGCCTGGGCGAAGCGCTGGAAGATCCGGCTGCGGAACTCCTCCGGGATGCCGGCGCCGCGGTCGCGCACGCTGACCCGGGCCTGGCGGCCGACTGTTTCCACCGCCACCTCGATGGTGCTGCCGGCCGGCGAGAACTTGGCGGCGTTGGACAGCAGGTTGGTCAGCACCTGGATCAGCCGGTCGGCGTCGCCCTGCACCGGCAGCGGCGCCTCCGGGCGGGCCGCGATCCGGTATTCGACCTCGTGCTGCGCGGCATAGGCGTGGTTGGCTTCGACCGCCTGTTCGACCAGCGTCGCCGCGTCGAGCCGGTCGTGCCGGAACTCCATGCGGCCGGATTCGATCTTCTCGATGTCCAGGATGTCGTTGACCAGCCCGACCAGCCGCTCGCTGTTCTTGTGTGCGATCTCCAGCAGCGACCTGGCCTTGTCGGGCAGCGCGCCCGCCGCCCCGGCCACGATCAGGCCCAGCGAGCCGCGGATCGAGGTCAGCGGCGTGCGCAGCTCGTGGCTCACTGTCGACACGAACTCGTTCTTCAGCTGGTCCAGCCGGTGCCGCTCGGTCATATCGCGCAGGATGCAGACCGAGGCGCTGCGGCCATCTCGCTCGAACACGCCGGTCGAGATCTCGGCCGGGAAGCTGCTGCCGTCGCGCCGGGTCACCGTGATCTCTCCGGCCGGCTGGGCGCCGCCGGCCAGGGCGGGCACCAGCTCGGAGATGTCGGTTCCGACAAGTTCGCCGCCCGCCACGCCGAACGCCTCGCCGCAGGCGCGGTTGGCCAGCTCGACCACCCCGTCCTGGCCGACCACCAGGATCGGGTCGCGGGCGCTGTCCAGCACCGCCTGCAGCTGCGCCTGGTTCTCGGCCAATGCCCGGGCGGCGGCATCGCTCTCCAGCTTTGCCCGCTCCAGCTCGCGATAGCGCTGCAGGTCGGTGCGCACCTGGCGGGACATCGCCCAGGCCGCGAGCAGCCCGCACAGCGCGGCCAGCGCGCCGATGCCGGCCAGCAGCCAGATGATCCGCTGCAGCGTCGCCTCGGTGGCGGCCTGGCGCTCCGCCAGCAGCGCCTTCTCGGCGCGGACCGCCTCGTCGATCTTGGCGCGGAAGGCCGGCGCCTGGTCGACGGCCTCCTTGACGATGGTGCCGGCGCCTGCCAGATCGCCGCGCCGGACCGCGGCGACGATCCGGTCATTGGTGATCAGGATCTGCTCGGCAATGGCCGCGGCATCGTCGAAGCGTCGGATCTGCGCCGGGTTGTCGGCGGTCAGGTTGCGCAGGTCCAGCAGCGTGTCGGTGGCCAGCCGAGCGCTGTCCTCCGCGACCGCGGCGTCCTGCTGGTTGCCCGTGATGACGAAGCTGCGGCTCAGCGCCTGGGCCCGGGCGATGTTCAGCCGGGCTTCGTAGATCGTGTTGATCACCAGATTGGTGTGGTCGACCCAGCCCTGCGTCCGGGCGTTGTCGGCCAGGAACTGCTTGCCCAGCCACCCCGCCGTGCCGAAGAACAGCAGGAAGCCCAGGATCGCGAGCAGGACGATCGAGCGAACCGAGCCCAGAAACTTCTCCATTCCCCACGCGCCTCCCGATCGTCCCCCGGCGGCTTGCGGCCCCCTGATCAGGTGATAGTCGAAACCGGCGTCGGTGTCGCCGTCGGGTGGAAGCTATAAATAATTATCCTAAAATTCTATCTAATTCTGGAGCGGGCATCACCCCGGACGATCCTGCTAGGCTGTCACTCCGGCTGGAGAGGACAGGCATGAGCGGCACGGCGGACCTAAGGACTAGAATCGACCAGGCGCTGGGCCATGCGCCCGCCGATCTGGTGATCAAGGGCGCGCGCACCCTCGACGTGGTCAGCGGCGCGCTGCTGGACGGCGACGTGGCGGTCTGCGGCGACCGCATCGTCGGCACCTGCGACGACTATAGCGGGGCGGTCGAGATCGACGGCCGCGGCAAGGTCGTGGTGCCCGGCTTCATCGACACCCATGTGCATTGCGAATCGACCCTGGTGACGCCGGCGGAGTTCGACCGTTGCGTGCTGCCGCGCGGCACCACCACCGCGATCTGCGACCCGCACGAGATCTGCAACGTGCTGGGCGAAGCAGGGCTACGCTATTTCCTCGACGGCGCGCTGGGCACGGCGATGGATCTGCGGGTCCAGCTCTCTTCCTGCGTGCCGGCGACGGAGCTCGAGACCGCCGGCGCCCGGCTCGACGCCGCCGAGCTGGTGCGGCATCGCGGCCATCCGAAGGTGATCGGCCTGGCCGAGTTCATGAACTTCCCCGGCCTGCTGGCCAAGGACGAGGCGGTGCTGGAGAAGCTGGCGGCCTTCCAGGACGGCCATATCGACGGCCATTCGCCGCTGCTGACCGGCAAGCCGCTCAACGCCTATCTCGCCTGCGGCATCCGCAACTGCCATGAGACGACGGGGCCGGAGGAGGCGCTGGAGAAGCTGCGCAAGGGCATGCAGATTCTGATCCGCGACGGGTCGGTCAGCAAGGATGTGCACGCTTTGGCACCGATCATCTCAGCCGAGACCTCGCCGCTGCTCGGCCTGTGCACCGATGACCGCAACCCGCTCGACATCGCCGAGGAGGGCCATCTCGATCATCTGATCCGGTCGGCGATCCGCCGTGGCGCGCCCACGGCCCATGTCTATCGCGCCGCCACCTGGTCGGCCGCCCAGGGTTTTGGCCTGCGCGACCGTGGCATTGTGGCGCCGGGACGCCGCGCCGACCTGGTGTTGCTGGACGATCTCGACAGCTGCGTCGTGTCGCAGGTGATCAGCGCCGGGCGTGTGGTCGGGCCGGGGATCTTCGACGGCCGCGCGGCACCGGCACCGGTCGGCCTCGGCTCGGTCAGGCTCGACCCGGTGGCGGTGGAGGATTTCCGTGCCCCGACCTCGGGCCCGACCGGCCCGGTGATTGGGCTGATCCCGGGCAAGATCATCACCGAGGCGCTGGTGGCGACGCTGCCCTGGCGCGACGGCTGCCGCCACCCGGACCCGGACCAGGACATCCTCAAGATCTGCGTCTTCGCCCGGCATGGAGTGAACCGCAACATCGGCCGCGCCTTCGTCCGCGGTTTCGGCTTCCGCGGCGGCGCGCTGGCCTCCTCGGTCGGGCATGACAGCCACAACATCTGCGTCGTCGGCGACAGCGACGCCGACATGGCCGCGGCGGTGAACCGGCTGATCGAGCTGCAGGGCGGCTTCGTCGCGGTTCGCAACGGGCAGGTCGCCGGCGAGATCGCCCTGCCCCTGGCCGGGCTGATGAGCCTGCAGCCCTTCGAGCGGGTGGCGGAGGATCTGCGGGCGCTGCGCCGAGCGGTGAAAGCGATGGGCTGCCCGCTGCCGGAGCCCTTCATCCAGCTCGCCTTCCTGCCGCTGCCGGTGATCCCGCACCTGAAGATCACCGATCGGGGCCTCGTGGATGTCGACCGGTTCGAGCTGATCGCGGCTTAGCCGTGATGCAGCGCCAGCCAGACCGTCGGCTCGTCCGCGGCGGTCCAGGCGACGCGGTGGCGGGCATGGGCGGGGATATGCACCCAGTCGCCGGGACGCAGGGTGCGGGGCTCCGCCTCGCCTTCGACCTCCAGCCCGGCGGAGCCGCGCAGCAGCACCACCCATTCCGCCCGATCCTGGTCGTACCAGAAGCCGGGCGGGCTGGCCTGACCGGTGGAGACGATGCGCTCCAGCGTGAAGCCGGCCTGCTCCAGCAGGGTCGAGAATTGCTCCTCCGCCGCGTCCGGCTGCAGCGCGTCGAACAGGTTGCCGGCCTTCACGGCAGCTTCAGCCGCGAAGCGGCGGCGGCATAGCCGCCGGCGGCGCCGTCGACGAAATGGACATGGTCGCTGCGCATCGCCGATGGCGTGTAACAGGTGACGATCGCCGCGTCCTGCCGGTGCAGGCCGAAGCGGGCGATGCCCGCCTGCTCGGCCGCCAGCAGCCGGGCCTCCAGCCGGTCCGCCAGCGCCGGAGTGCAGTCCAGCGTCATCCGCAGCCCGTCATCGTATTTGCGGAAATCGGCATTGGCCACCAGCTCGCCCAGATAGCGGTCGGGCCGGAACGGGCCGACCGGGATGCGGAAGCGCAGGATCGCCCAGGACGCCAGGCTCTTCAGCCCCACCAGCAGCTTGCGCGACAGCAGCGACTGGCCGGGCTGGCGGGACGCCCGGGCCTCCGCATCCAGGCCGGGCGGTGGCCAGCCCATGCCGCTGCGCAGGTCGGCCAGGGGATGCCGGGCCTCGCTCTCCCGCCCGGTCATGCGCAGGATGTCGCCGACCAGCTCCTGGAACGCAGCCTCGCTCTCGGCCACGGCCGGGGTGGCGATCAGCGACAGGATCACGCCGTGCCGGGCCGGGAACTCCTGCCAGCGGCAGAACAGTCCGGACAGGTCGGGCCGCGTGCCGGGCGGCGCCGGCTCCACCGCGAAGGCGCCGGCCTTCAGCTCCTGCCCGGCCCAGGCCAGACCGCCGCCCATGAACATGGCGTAGGTCACGTCCGGCGAAGGGGCGTAGCGGGCGATGCGCACATCCCAGCCGGCGGTGCGGATCGCCGACATCGGCACCAGGGCCACGCGCAGGGTCAGGCCCAGCTCGTCGCGCACCCATGCGGCTGTGGCGGCCAGGGCGGTGCGGGCGGTCTCGGCATCCGCCGCTGGCAGGGCGAAGCTGGCGCCGTCGCCGCCGAAGGCGAAGGGATAGTCGCGCTGGCCCAGGGCGTTGGACACGGCGGCGATCAGCGCCGCGCCGGCGATGTTGACGCTTTTGTACTTGCCGGCCCGGATCGCGGCGGTGGAGGCGACGACGTCGGACAGGCCGATCACCCAATCCTCCGGCAGCGGCCGGTACAGCGTGGCGTCGGTCAGCCTGGCGAAGCCGTCGAACACCGGCACCTGCGGATAGAAGTCGTCGATCGGTTCGCCCATGCCGCCATTCTCGCCGATCGGCGAAGGAGGGGGAAGGCGGCTCTGGGAATCGATGGGTATTGATGATATCTTAGCTAATCGGGCTAAGGAGATATACCGTGATCCGGGTCAACATGCATGAGGCCAAGAGCAACCTGTCGTCGCTGGCGGAAAAGGCACGTGCCGGCGAGCAGGTGGTGATCGCGCGGGCCGGCGAGCCCTGGGTCGAGCTGGTGCCCTATGCCGGAGCGCGGCGCCAGCCCGGCGGCTATGAGGGGCGGATCGTCATCGGCCCCGATTTCGACGCGGTAGACATAGAGATCGCGGACCTCTTTGAGGGCGGCTGATGCGGTCGGTTCTGCTCGACACCCATGCCTTCCTGTGGTGGTTGACCGACGATTCCGCACTCGGCCCCGCCGCGCGCGAGGTGATCGGGGAACCTCGGAACCGGATCTTCGTCAGCGCGGCGACGACCTGGGAGATTGCGATCAAGCGTCAGATCGGAAAGCTGACGGCACCGGTGGATATCGAGGCTGCGGTGGAAGAGAAGGGGTTTGCGAAGCTGCCGATCTCGCTGTTTCACGGCCAGCAGGCCGGGAGCCTGCCGCCGCATCATCGCGATCCGTTCGACCGCATGCTGATCGCCCAGGCACAGGCCGAGGGGCTGGAACTGATGACGATCGACCCGGTGTTCCGGCAGTACGGGGTGCGGCTGATCGAGGCCCACCGCTGACCGACTCGGATGATGGCTCCATGCAGCAGTTCCTCCACACCCTCCAGGTCGCCACCCGCGGCAAGGGCTTGGTCGAGATCACGGCGGAGATCCGGCGCTGGGTCGAGGCGCAGCGGATCGGCACCGGCCTGCTGACCGTATTCTGCCGCCACACCTCGGCCTCGCTGCTGATCCAGGAGAATGCCGACCCGGATGTCCGGGCCGATCTCGAGGCCTATTTCGAGCGGATCGCGCCCGAGGGTGACGGCTACATCCACGATGCCGAGGGGCCGGACGACATGCCGGCCCATCTCCGCACCGCGCTGACCCAGGTGCAGCTGTCGATCCCGGTCGCGTCGGGCCGGCCGGTGCTCGGCACCTGGCAGGGGATCTACCTGTTCGAGCATCGCCGCCGGCCGCACCGGCGGGAGATCGTGCTGCACCTGCTGGGAGAGTAGCGCCGCCGTCCGCCGTCAGGGCGACCCCGGCGGCCGCATCTTCAGCAGCCCGAAGCTGGCCGACCCCGCCGATGGCGTCGCCAGCCCGAAGCCGCCGGAGATCGGGATGATCGACGGGCGGACGGAGACGCCGGCCTTGTATAGGCTCGTGCTCTCGATCACCAGCCGGTAGGTGCCGCCCATCGAGTCCCATCCGTAGGCGATGCCGGGATCCTGGTACAGCTCCGCGGCGCCATCGAAATCCGACAGATAGACCGGCGCGGTGGTCCTGAACGGCGTGAAGGGGCCGGCCTGGACCTGCGAGAACGGGATGCTCGGGATCTGTGGCGGCAGCGGGATGGTGCCCCCGAAGCCGTAGTAGAGGAACGTCGCCCCGACATCGTGCTTGGTGTCGACGATCTCGAAGGTGTAGTCGTCGGCCTGGGCGTAATACGAGGCCGATGCCCCGCCGAGCACGCGGATCTTGAACTCGGTCGACCGGCCGTCATCGGCCGGCGCCCGCGGCGGCCTGGTGGCGTAGACATAGATGCCCACGGCCCGCCACCAGCCGTAATTGTCCGCCTCGCCGTCGCTGCCGCTCTGGGTCTCGCCGAGGCCGCGGACGATCTGGAAGTTCACGTCGTCCAGGGCGTCGAGATAATCCCGGACCTTCTGGCAGCGCTGCTCCGACAGCCGCTGATTGTAGCCTTCACCGCCGCGATGGCTGGCATAGCCGATGATGTCGACCCAGGCGCCCTGCATGCTGCGCAGTAGCGGCCGCACCCGGCTGTCCAGGAAGTCCATATGCTCGCGCAGCATATAGGACCGGGCGGTCTCGAAGTTGCACAGCCGCGCCGCCAGCATCGCCCCGGTGCCGGCGATGGTGACGACGTTCTGTTGGTAGTCCTTGTCGGTGCCTGCCATGTCGCGACGGATGTCATCGCCGGGCCGGGCCCGGATCGGCTGGCAGGATGTGCGGCCAGGCCCAGGAAGGAAATCCCCGATTCTTGGGGGCTACCCGCGACGTCCCGGTGATCGCTACCCTTCGCGGCCGCCGACCGCCGCCACGAAGCGCTCGATCTCGGCCTCGCTGTTGTAGTAGTGCGGTGAGGCCCGCAGCATCGCGTCCAGGCCGCGGTCGGTCATGTCGAACATGGTCGAGCGGCGGCGGGTGACACTGGTGTTGATGCCGGCCGCGCGCAGCCGCTGGTGCAGTGTCTCGGCCGGCTCGCCCGCCTTGGTGAAGCTGACGATGGCCGACCGTTCGGCGCCCTTGTCGCGCACGGTGACGCCGGGCAGGGCCGACAGCCCGTCACGCAGCCGGTCCGCCAGGGTCCGGGCGCGGTCGCGGATGGCGTCGAGGCCGAGGGTAAGGGCGTAGTCCGCCGCCGCGGCCATGCCGATGATGCCGACGAAGTTGCGCTCGAAATTCTCGAAACGGCGGGCGTCCGGGCGCACCACATAGCGGTCGGGCGCCACCATCTCCGCCGCGTGGAGGTCGAGGAAGGGCGGGTCGATCCGCTCCAGCATCGACCGCCGCACATAGAGGAAGCCGACCGCGCGCGGCCCGCGCAGGAACTTGCGGGCGGTGGCCGACAGCATGTCGCAGCCGATCGCCTCGACATCGACCGGCATCTGGCCGACCGACTGGCAGGCGTCCAGCAGATAGGGAATGCTATGCGCGCGTGCGATCTTCCCGATCGCCGCCGCCGGATTGACCAACCCGCCATTGGTCGGGATGTGGCTGACCGCGATCAGCCGCGCCGGCCCGCGATCGGCGGCTGTCACCGCCCGCTCCAGCGCCGCGACGTCGAGCTGGCCGGACTCGTCATCGGGCACGACCTCGACCACCGCCCCGGTGCGCTGCGCCACCTGCAGGTAGGAGATGGTGTTGGAGGCGTATTCGGCCTTGGCGGTCAGAATCCGGTCGCCCCGCCGGAACGGCAGGCCGTAGAACACCATGTCCCAGGCGCGGGTGGCGTTCTCCATCATCGCGATCTCGTCGGGCTGCGCCCCGATCAGCCGGGCGATCGAGGCATAGGCACCCTCCAGAAGCGGCTCGGCCTCGGCCGCGGCCGCATAGCCGCCGATCTCCGCCTCCCGCCGCAGATGCGCCAGCATCGCCTCCAGCACCGGGGCGGGCGGCAGCGCCGAGCCGGCATTGTCGAGATGCAGCACCCGGGCGCAGCCCGGCGTGTCGGCGCGCAGCCGGTCGAGATCGAGCGTCATGGGGCCTTCGGCGGTCAGGTCAGGTGGAGCACCGAGCGCAACCCGAGGAAGGCCGGCAGCGGGTGGGTGACGAGATAGGTCGGGATGCCGGCGACGAAGCTGCGCATCCGGCCCTTGGCCTCGAAGCGCTGGCGGAACAGCGCGCCGTCGAACAGGTCGCCCATCTTCGGCACGATGCCCCCGGCGATGTAGACGCCGCCGCGCGACCCCAGCGTCAACGCCAGGTTGCCGGCGACGGTGCCGAGCATCGAGGCGAAGATGGACACAGCCTCGGCGCAATGCGGATCGCCGGTCTTGGCGCCCTCGGTGACGGCGGCGGCGTCGCGCTGCACCGGGTCGACCCCGTCCAGCTGCGCCAGCGTCTCGTAGAGATTGACCAGCCCCATGCCGGACAGCACCCGCTCGGCCGACACATGCTGGTGGCGGTGGCGCAGCCGGTCCAGCACCGCGGCCTCGCGCTCGGTCGCCGCCGCCATGGTGACATGCCCGCCCTCGCCGGCCAGAGCCGACCAGCGCGCGCCGCTGGGCACGAGGCCGGAGACGCCGAGTCCGGTGCCGGGGCCGAGCACGCCGATCGGCGCGTTCGCCACCGGTTCGCCGCCGCCGATCGGCGTGCGGTCGCCCTCCTCCAGATAGGGCACGGCGAGGGCGACGGCGGTGAAATCGTTGATCACCTCCAGCCGGTCCAGCCCGAGATCCTTCTGGAGGGCCGAGATCGAGAACGACCAGGCGGCGTTGGTCAGGGTCACCTGGTCGCCGGTGACCGGGCTGGCCACGTCGATCGCCGCCTGCTTGGGCGGGGCCGTCGGCTTGACCATGCCGAGATAGGCATGGGCGGCGTCGGCCAGGGTCGGGTAATCCGCCCCGTGCAGGATCTTGGTGTCGCGCGTGCCCTTGGCGTCCGCCAGGGCGAAGCGGGCGTTGGTACCGCCGAGATCGGCGATGAGGGCGAGGGGCTCAGACATGGCAGGCCAACTGTGTCGGGAGGGCCATGCTTCCCTCATGCGGCGGCCGGGGGCAAGTCCGAAGCGTCGAGCCGCCGGCCGCGAGTCGCGGCGTCGAGTCGGCCCGGAAGGGATCCTCATTTGTGCGCCGCAGCACAAAAGAAGTGCTAAATGCACATATCTTAGGCACGTATGGGTTCTAAGTGACTGTTCCAAAAGAGGAATTCATTTTCCTCTTGATTTGTCGGGCGAACACCCTAAATTGTGCATTGCGACATGCAGCGATGCTGCTGTCGTAACGCACTTCTTGGGCGTTTCCTCCCTAAACTCGGGCCGCAGTTCGCTGCGGCCCTTTTTCTTTCCGGGCTTCCGAACGCGCCGCCGGGCTCCGCCTGGGCTGTCCGCGGATCGACGGAGCCGGCTTTCCGAGTCGCCCGGGCGAACAGCGAAACGGCCGGGTCGCCCCGGCCGTTCGCAGGCATGGATCCGCTGGCCCGCCGCGCGCGGGATCAGGCCCCGCTGCCGGCCTCGGCCTTGTCGTCGAACAGCGGCGTCGGCGCGGGCTGCGGCGCCGCGGCAGCAGCAGCCGGGGCCGTCGCGGCCGTGTCGCCACCCAGCGGCTGCAGCGTGCCGATCAGCTTGCCGCCGGTCTCGACCTGCAGCTCGCCATACTTGATGGTGCCGGTGACGACGCCGCTGGCGCGCAGGCGCAGCAGGCCGGAGACCGACAGGTCGCCCTCGAACCGGCCGGCGATGTCGCCGTCGCTGATCTCCGCCGACCCCTTGAACACGCCCTGCTCGGCGATCTCGATGGTCTGGCAGTCCTTGATCTTGGCCTCGATCCGGCCCTCGACCACCAGATGGTCGCAGGCGGTGATCTCGCCGGCCAGCGAGATCTCGCTGCCGACGATCAGCTTGCGCGGCGACTCGCGGCCGCCGGGCGCCGCCGCCGAGGAATCCGGCCGGCGCACGGCGCCGGCAGCGCCAGCCCCGGTCCCGGGCAGGTCGATCCGGCGCGGCAGATCGGTCTTGTAGCCGGTGGCCGGCTTGGGGGTGGACGACATGGGCTCTCCTTGAGGCGCGATCGGGGCGGTGGGCCGAACTACGGACGTGTCCGTGGTGGGGGAATAGCCTGGCCGCTCGTTGCCGCCATCCGATCCTCCGCCAGCGGGGTTGCGTCGACGAAACACGCGGGTGTCCCCCTGCTTGTTGTGGTTCCGGAGTCGATGCCCCATCGAAGGATGGGGCCGGGACTGTAGCTGGATGCTTGACCGCCGATCAACCCACGGCGGTCGGCCCCGTTCCCGGACAGGAACAATTCCGCCGTATTTCGGTCAAATGAATTATCCGGCAGCCCGCCCGGCCGGGGCGAGCCCGCCGACGGCACGGTGGAACACATGGGTCATGAAGGCGGCGCCCAGCACCGGCACCACCAGGTTGACCACCGGCACCAGCAGGATCGCCGCCAACACCAGCCCGGCGACGATGAAGCGGCCCTGGCGCTCGCGCCACAGCGCCCGCGCCGCCGCCGGCTCGACATGGCGGGCGGCCACCAGCTCGAAATATTCGCGGCCCAGCAGGTAGCCGTTGACCAGCCAGAACACCAGGACGTTGACGCCGGGCACGATCAGCACGATGCCGACGGCGACCAGGTTCACCGCCACCAGCAGCAGGAAGAAGCGGAGGCCGCCCCAGATCATCTCGCCGATCCGCTGCCGCCGCGGCGCCGGCAGGGTGGGGTAATGCCGGGCCTCGACCGCCTGGGCGACATCGTCGAGGAACAGGCTGGCTACCGCGCCGACGATGGCGGGGAACAGCAGGATGCCCAGCGCCAGCACGGCGACGCCGCCCAGCACGTCGATGGTGGTATCGACCCAGGACCAGTTGGCGATCTGCACGAAGGACAGGCCCCAGCCGGCCAGGCCCGGCAGGGTCAGCACCAGAAAGATGGTGGCGGCGAAGCTGACCCACAGCACGCGGCGGATCGCCGGGTCGGACGTCATCTGCTGCAGGGCGAGGCGGAAGGCGTTCGGCATCGGGGCTCGGCGGTTGAGGTCGCGGCCGTTCACCTGGGGCGGCGGGGCCGGCGGCGCAAGGGCCGCGCCTACTCGTCGTCGGTCAGCGGCCCGCCCTCGTTGGCGGTGGTGCGATAGCGAGGCAGGCCGTCGGCCAGGCGCAGCCAGGGCAGTTTCTCGCCGACATAGACATGGCCGCGCGGCGGCAGCGCGCCGGGGTCGTCCAGCGTCGTCACCAGCAGATGCACCTCGTCCGGCCAGCGCACGCCCTCATAGGCCAGCGGCGTGCCGCAGCGGCCGCAGAAGAAGCGCTCGGCGCCAGGCGAGGAGGCGAAGCGGCGCGGCGCCTCGCCGCTCCATGCCACCCGCGCGCGCTCGAAGCCGGCATAGGCGGAATAGGGCGCGCCGGTGGCCCGGCGGCAGTCGCGGCAATGACAGGCGGCGGCCCAGCGCGGCGGGCCCGACACCGCATAACGCACGGCGCCGCAGCCGCATCCGCCGGTCAGAGGCTTGGCGTTCTCCGTCATCGTTCCGGCCTCCCCAGTGATCGAGAGACTGGTTCTATATCCGGGCCGTCCGTGGCGTCTTTGCGGATCTTGCGGCGGGAGTCAGGCGGCCGTCGCCTGCTCCAGCACGTCCGGGCCGAAGATCCGGGCCAGAGCGGCGCGGCCATCCTCGGTCAGGGCCACGGCGCGGCTGTCGCGGTCGCGCCGGATCCAGCCCTGCTCGAGGAACCGGTCGGCGATGGCGGCGCCCAGCGCGCCGGCCAGATGCGGCCGCCGCTCGCTCCAGTCCTGGCACTGGCGGGTGACGGCGCGGCGCCCCTGGCGCAGCCGGTCGACATCGATGTCGAGCGTGGCCAGCCAGCCGGGCGCGGCGTCGGACAGGGCGAAACCATGGTCATCGGCCTGCAGCACGCCCCGCGCCACCAGCGCGTTGGTGATCGCGACGCCAAGCCGGCCGGCGAGATGGTCGTAGCACATGCGCCCGTCGCGCAGCGGCGCGGGCACCTTCGAGCGCGAGGCCGCGATGGCGGGCGGCGGCGAGGCCAGGGTCAGCATCGTCTCCAGCAGCGCCCCGATCTCAGCCCCTGCCAGGGCGTAGTAGCGGTGCCGGCCCAGCCGCCGGACGGTGACCAAGCCGGCTTCCGCCAGCTTGGCCAGGTGGCTCGAGGCGGTCTGCGGTGTGACCCGGGCGCGGAACGCCAGCTCGCCCGCCGGCAGCGCCTCCCCGCCGAACAGGGCCGACAGGATCAGCGCCCGGCTGGGATCACCGATCAGCGACGATAAGCTTGCGAGATCAAGACCTTCCTTCATATTTCGATGGTGATCGATTTGTCTTCGCTGGTCAAGAGCCGGCCGCGGATGTGGAGTGGGGCGACCGACACAGGAGACCGAGCATGATCGACATCTTCGCCATTCTCGACTATGTCCGCCGCCGCTGCCTGACGCCGGCGGCCCTGGCCGAAGCCGCTGGGCTGACCGGGGAGCGGCTGCGCGCGCTGATCGCCGCCCGCTGCCTGCCGGGCCCGACCTACATCCTCGACCCGTCTCTGACCGTGCGCAGCGCCATCCGGAGCGAGGTGCTGGCCCGGCCGGAGGAATGGTTCGGCGCCGCCGTGGCGCCCTGGGCCCGGCGGGCCGCGGACTCAACCCTGCCGTTGCCCGAGCTGGCGGCGCAGTTCCGGCATGACTTCGCCGCCGATTTCCGTCAGGCCCTGCTCGCCTCCGAAAGCCGCATCTTCGGCTGGACCGAGCTGTTCGATGCCGCCGGCGCGATCGATGAGGCCGCCTTCGCCGAGGCGCTCGACGAGATCTGGGAGGAGAACTGGCTGGGCGGCGCCTATGCCGTCTGCCTCCGCCGCTTCGACGGCCGGCACCTGGTGACCAAGCTGGTCGAGCGCAGCCGCATCCGCGCCTTGACGGAGGAGGGCACCAAGTCGGCCCTGACCCCGGCGGAGGCGGAGCAGGTGACGGCGGCGATGGCGCGGCTGGATGCCGTGCTGACCCCCTTCGCCCCGCATGAGCGGCCGCACGGCACGCCGGGGCTGTGGATCGACCGGATCGCCGAGCGCTACGGCTTGCCCCATCCCACGGCACCCGCACGAGACCCGGCTCCGGTTGACTCGGCGGCGGCCGCAGCCTAGAGGGTCTGAGGCCCCTTGCGGGTCGCACCCTTGGCCGCAATCAGCGAGACCCATGAGCGCCCGCTACGACGCCACCTGCATCGGCAACGCCATCGTCGATGTCATCACCAAGAACGACGAAGCCTTCATCACCACGCATGGCCTGGTGAAGGGGGCGATGACGCTGATCGACGCGGAGCGGGCCGAGGCGCTTTATGCCGCCATGGGGCCTGGGCTCGAGGCGTCGGGCGGCTCCGCCGGCAACACCGCGGCGGGGCTGGCCTCGCTGGGCGGCAAGGCGGCGTTCATCGGCAAGGTGACGGCAGATCAGCTCGGCGCCGTCTACCGCCACGACATCCGCGCCGTCGGCGTCGACTTCGACTCCCGCCCGCTCGATCCCGCGGTGCCGGGCACGCCGCCGACCGCGCGCAGCCTGATCATCGTCACGCCGGACGCCCAGCGGACGATGAACACCTATCTCGGCGCCTGCGTCGAGCTGACGCCCGACGATGTCGACGAGGCGGTGATCTCCGGCTCGCAGGTGACCTATCTCGAAGGCTATCTGTGGGACCGGCCGACGGCGAAGGAGGCCTTCATCAAGGCCGCCCAGGTGGCCCATGCCGCCGGCCGCAAGGTGTCGCTGACCCTGTCGGACAGCTTCTGCGTCGAACGGCACCGCGACAGCTTCCTGGGGCTGATCGACAGCCATGTCGACCTGCTCTTCGCCAATGAGGCGGAGATCAAGGCGCTGTATCAGGTGGACGATTTCGACGCCGCGGTCGCCGCGGTGCGCGGCCGCTGCGAGATCGCGGCGATCACCCGCAGCGAGAAGGGCTCGGTGATCGTGACCGAAGGCGAGACCGTCGTGGTCAAGGCGGCGCCGCTGGCCCAGCTGGTCGACACCACCGGCGCCGGCGACCTCTACGCCTCCGGCTTCCTCTACGGCTTCACCCGCGGTCTGGGCCTGGCCGAGAGCGGCCGCATCGGCAGCATCGCCGCCGCCGAGGTGATCAGCCATGTCGGCCCGCGCCCGCTGGTGCCGCTGCGCAGCCTGATCGGCTGAGCCGCTCGCCGCGTCTCCTTCTCAGTGTCATGCCCGGGCTTGACCCGGGCATCCAGGAATGCCGAGGCAGCTCCGGGTGGCCCTGGATTGCCGGGTCAAGCCCGGCAATGACAATGAGGGGAAGGTCCCCTCAGCTCCTACCGTCTAAACACCGCCACCGCTTCCAGATGCGGCGTCCACAGGAACTGGTCGACCGGCGTCGCTCGCTCCAGCTTGTAGCCGCCATCCACCAGGGTCCGGGCGTCGCGCGCCAGGCTGGACGGGTTGCAGGACACGGCGACCACCACCGGCACGGTGGAGGCGGCCAGCGCCTCGGCCTGGTCGCGGGCGCCGGCCCGCGGCGGGTCGAACACCACCGCGTCGAAGCCGCGCAGCTCCGCCGCCGTCAGCGGCTGGCGGAACAGGTCGCGCCGCTGCGCCGTGATCCGCTCGCCCCTTCCGCCGCGCCGGGCGGCCGCCGCCAGTGCCTCCACCGCCGGGCCCTCGCCATCGATCGCGGTCACCTGGGCGCCGCGCGCCATGGGCAGGGCGAAGGTGCCGGCGCCGCAGAACAGGTCGGCGATGCGCTTGGCCTGGCCGACGCCCTCGCGCACCAGCCGGGTCAGCGCCGCCTCGCCCTCGGCGCTGGCCTGCAGGAAGCCGCCGGGCGGCACCGCCACCGGCACCTCGTCGAAATGCACCACCCCGGCCCTGCGATGCGCCACCGGGTCGGTGAAGCCGTCGGCGCCGCGCCGGGAAAGGCGAGCCAAGTCCTGCGCCGCGGCGAACTCGGCCAGGCTCTCCCTTCGCGCCAAGTCCAGCCCGGTCTCGGCCACGATCACCAGGTCGATGCCGTCATCCAGCAGGGTGACGGCGACATCGGCGCCGCCATTCTCGGGCAGGATCCGGGCCAGCACCGCGCGCAGTGGCGGCAGCAGGGCCGTGATCTCCGGCCGCAGCACCACGCAGCCGGTCAGGTCGACGATGCGGCTGGATCCCGCCTCGTTGAAGCCCAGGAACACGCCGGCCCGGCCGCGCCGCGCCGCCAGGCTGGCGCGGCGGCGGCTGCGCGGCGGGGTTTCGACCAGGGGCGCGACTTCAGTCTCCAGCCCGTTGCGGGCCAAAGCGCCGGCCAGCAGGCCGTGCTTCCACTCGGTGTAGACCGGCGCCGCCAGATGCTGCACCTGGCAGCCGCCGCAGGGCCCGAAATGCGGGCAGGGCGGCTCGCGGTGATTCGGGCCGGGCTGCACCAGCTCGATGAACTCGCCGCGATAGGCCTGGCCCTCGGGCCGGCCCAGCCGCGCGCGCACCCGGTCGCCCGGCGCGGCGAAGGGCACGTAGACACGGTGCTCCTCGACCGTGCCGATGCCGTCGCCGCCGCCACCCAGGCGCTCGACCACCAGTTCGATTTCCCGCCGCGACCCGGGGGCCGCGGGCTTGCTCCGTCGCATCTGCCGCTTCATCGTGGCAGGCATGGCATGCGCGGCCCGGCCTTGCAAGGCGCGGGGTTGCATGCGCTCCGGGGGCAGGGCCATATCCCCTCCCATAGGGGGGCGGTCCTGCGGGACCGCGACGACGCGCAGGAGACGGTTTTGGATCTCGCCGCTGTGGTGGGCCGCGTGCGCGGCATGCTGTTCGAGCCCGACGCGACGCTGGCCGCCCATGGGGTCCCGGCCCCGAACTGGCGCATCGTGGTGCGCGAGCATGCGCTGCCGGTGCTGGTCCTGACCTCGATCGGCGCCTTCCTGCTGCTGGCGCTGCTGCTGTCGGTCTCCAACGTCCAGACGCCGATCGGCCTGCTGGTGCTGTTCCTGGCCGTCCGGGTGGCAGTCAACCTGGCGGGGCTGTTCATCATGGCGGCGGTGGTCCGTTTCTATGCCGGGATGTTCGGCGCCACCGCCAGCTTCGACGCCGCCTTCACCCTGGTGGCGTTGGCGATGACGCCGGTCTATGTCGCCGAGATGCTGGGGCCGGGCGTGCAGCTGCTGCTGTCCGGCCCGGCCGCGGTGCTGCTGGTGCTGCTGGCGATCGGCTATGCCCTGACGATCCTCTACCGCGGCACCGGCCTGGTGCTGCGCGTGCCGCAGGAGCAGCGCGGCGCCCATTTCGGCCTGACCTTGGTGACGCTGGTGGTGCTGATGATGCTGCTCGGGCTGCTGCTCGGCCCCTACATCCTGCCGATGCCGGCCTGATCATGTGCGGCCGGTTCGTCCAGAAGCTGCCGGCGGAGGAGCTGGTCGAGGTCTTCGGCGCCGAAGGCCCGGTGCCCAACATCCCGGCGCGCTACAACGCGGCGCCGACCCAGGACATCGCGGTGGTCCGGTTCAACCCCAAGGCCGGGCGGCGGTCGGTCGACCCGCTGCGCTGGGGCCTGGTGCCGAGCTGGGAGCCGGACTTGAAGGGCGGCGCCAAGCTGATCAACGCCCGGTCCGAGACCCTGGCCCAGAAGCGCAGCTTCGCCAAGGCGTTCCAGGCCCGGCGCTGTCTGGTCCCGGTCGACGGCTTCTACGAATGGGCGCCGGACCGCACGCCGCATTTCGTCCGCCGGCTGGATGGACGGCCGATGGTTTTCGCCGGGCTGTGGGAGGGGTGGAAGGACCCGCAATCCGAGGAGTGGGTGCGGACCTTCACCATCGTCACCGCCGGCGCGGTGGAGCGGCTGCGGCCGATCCACCACCGGATGCCGGTAATGCTGGCGCCGGAGCAGTGGCCGGCCTGGCTTGGCGAGACGCCGTCATCGCCGGCGCAGCTGCAGGCGCTGCTGGCGCCGCCGGCTGACCTTCCGGTGGAAGCCTATCCGGTCTCGACCAGGGTCAACGCCGTCCGCAACGACGACCCGACGCTGATGGACCGTGCGGTCGCCGGGCCTCAGGGGCCGGACATGAATGCCGACAGCTCGGCCGCCAGCTCGGGATCGGCGACCAGCCGCGGCACCTTGTTCTGACCCCCCAGCCGGCCGCGGGATTTCATCCAGGCGGCAAAGCGGCCGGGCGGCACGGCCACCACCTCCGGCGCGCCCATGCCGGTGCCGCCGGCGCGATGGGCTGCATAGTCGTCGTTCAGCGCCGACAGCCCTGCGTCGAGGATCGCGGCAAAGCGCGCGGTGGCAGCAGCGTCGGGCCGCTCGGCGAACTCCACGAACCAGCGGTGCCGGCCGACCGGCGTGGCTTCGTCCGGAAAGGCCGCCATGACCGCGAAATCCGCTATATCGGCGCCGATCGCGGCAGCGGCCTCGGCGATGGCGCGCTCCACCTCTTCCGCGATCAGGTGCTCGCCGAAGGCCGACAGGCCGTAGCTGGTGCGGCCGGTGATCAGGATGCGCGGCGGGTCGCGGCCGACCAGCCGCACCGTGTCGCCCAGCACATAGGCCCACAGGCCGGCGCAGGTGGTCAGGGCCAGCGCGTAGTTCACCCCAGGCTCGGCATCGGCGATCCAGTGCCGGGTGGGCCGGGGCGATCCCAGCTCCTCCACCGGCACGAACTCCAGGAACAGCCCCTGGTCGAGGCTCAGGCGCAGCCCGTTGCCGACCCCGCCGTCCTGCACCGCGATGAAGCCTTCGCTGGCGGCATAGGCCTCGCGGATCTCCGCCGCAGTGCCGGCGATCAGCCGCTCCAGCCGCGGGCGGTAGGGCGCCAGGGCGACGCCGCCCGGCACCAGCAGGTCGAGCGACGGATAGGGCGGGTCGGGCGCGTCGCCGCGGGCCCGGCGCAGCTCCCGCACCCGCTCAAAGAGCGGCAGCAGCCAGCTGGTGGTGCCCGAGACGCTGCGGACCGGCAGCTCCAGCGACCCGCGGGCGATGCGGTCCAGCTTCTCCTCCCAGTCGGTCAGCAGGGCCAGGTCCGGGCCGGGGAAGACGAAGGGCCGGGCCCAGGGCGGCAGGGTGCGGGCGGCGATGCCGCTCAGATCCCCGCTGAAGATGCCGGGGGCGTGCTCAGTCAGCGTCGTGCTGCCGCCCAGCATCAGGCTGCGGCCGCCGAACATCCGGCTGCCCGGCCGGGCGCCGAGATGCCAGGCGGCCAGATCGAAGGCGGCGCGGGTGTTGGACCGGCGCATCGCGTCGCTGACCGGCACATATTTGCTCGTGCCGCTGGTGGTGCCGGAGGACAGGGCGAAGAACCGGATCGGCCCGGGCCAGGACACATCTTGCAGCACCGGGAAGGCCGGCTGCCAGTAGTCGCGCCACATCTCCTCGTAGCGGCGCAGCGGCACGGCGGCCTGGAACGCCGCGACATCCGGAATGCGGTCGAAACCGTGGTCGCGGCCGAGGCGGGTGCCGGCGGCGCGGCGCAGCAGCCGCAGCAGCGTGCGGCGCTGGCTCTCCACCGGGTCCAGCCGCCGCAGCCGCCGGCGCCGCAGCGCCGCCGCCAGCCGGAAGCCCGGGGTGAAGTCCATCATCGCGGCGACAGGCGCGTCAGGGTCGGGAACTCCCGCGCCACCGTCTCCAGCCGCAGCGGCAGGCGGATCGACCGGCGCTCGCGCCACAGCGCGATCTGGTCGGTCAGCCCCTCGCTGCCCAGCCAGCCATCCTGGCCGCCGAACAGTGTGACCCAGCTGGCATCGAGATCGGACATGTCGGCCACGTGACGGGCCATCGAGCCGTAGCTGGCGTTGTGCCGACCGCGCACCAGCCCATGCGCCGTCTTCATCGGCGTCTCGCGCGACCCGCCGGTCGGGTAGTCGCCGAACACGAAGAAGCGGCCCAGCACCGGCAGGTTGGCTAGGACATGCGCCACCCGCATCCGGTGCATCTCGCCCCAGCTCGCGATCGGCGCCGCGTCGATCGCGGCCAGCCCGACCGCCTCGGCCAGCACCTGCCGCCGCCGCTCCGGCGCCAGCGCCGCCAGGTCGTCGGCCAGGAAGGCGGTGATGGCGTTCCACTGCGCCATCAGCCGCGGCATGGCGTCGATGGTCTCGGCACCATAGACCCTCGGCACCAGATGGTGCAGCAGCGCCTCGAAGGCCGGGGGGCCGGCCGAGCCCGCAGAGTAGTCGCCGTCCCAGCCGGCCAGCCGGTCGAGGAAGGCGGCATGTTCGGCGCCGACACCCGCGTCCCGGATCGCGTCCACCAGATGCCGGGCCAAGGCGCCGGAATCCGGCGACACGGTATCGGCCTGCAGCGCCACCAGATCCTCCGGTGCCAGCCGGTCCTTGGCGCGCAGCAGGGCGTAGAGGCGCCGCACCCGTTCGTCGGCGGAGAAGAAGAAGCCGACCGGCAAGGCGGTGTCGGTCGGCCGGTTGTTGGCGGTGGCCAGCACCCCGTCCGGCGGGTCGGCGGTCCAGGGCAGGCCTCGGGCGTCGACCAGGCCGTGCCAGTGCGTCTCCGGGTCGCCGGCATCCAGCACCGGGTCGGCCGGCGGGAAGCGGGTGCGCACCGGCAGGGTCGCGGCCATGATCTGGCCGATCCGGCCGTCCGTCCCCGCCACCAGCATGTTCTGGGCCGAGACGCCGAAGCCGGCGAAGGCGGCGCGGAAATCCTCCGGCGTGGTGGCGCGGCTGGCGCGCAGCAGGGCGGTGACCTCGTCGGTCGCCTCATGCCCGATCCAGCGCAGCGCGATGGTATCGCCCGGCCGGCTGCGCGCCACCTTGGCGTCGCTGACGATCGGGCCGAAGCGGGTCCGCCTGACCTTGCGCCGCGCCGGTCGCCAGAACCGGGTGCGGATCACCGTCTCGCGGGTCTCGATCTCCGCCTCGGGCAGCTTGCCGACATCGTACAGGTCGCTCGACGCCGCCCGCATATTGGTGCCGCCCCAGGCCAGATGCCGGCTGCGGCCGACGGCGACGAAGGGCAGGCCCGGCACCATCAGCCCGGCCATGTGATAGCCGGGCGACTGCATGCCGGCGACCAGCCAGAGGTTGGGCAGCGCCAGCGACAGATGCGGGTCGCTGGCGATCATCGCGCCGCCGGTGGCGCTGCGCGACGCGGCGACGGCGACGCTGTTGCTGCCGGTGCGGCCGGTCGCGGTCAGCAGCGTGGCCAGTGCCGCCTGCCGGCTGTCGGTGGTGAAGCTGGTGACGGCGTTGGCGCCGGCCTTCAGCGTGCGGGCCCAGGCCTCGGCGAAGCCGGGCGTGCCGCGCTCCCGCAGCAAGCCGAAATAGGCCACCCAGTTGATGTCGCTGCCGGCCAGCCGGCCGATCGACCACATGTCGCGCAGCGTGTAGGGCTCGTGCCGCAGCCTCAGCAGGGCGAATTCCGGCGGCGGCGCCTGCTCCAGCGCGTGATAGGCGTTGACGCCGGTGACGAAGGCCTCGGCGAAGGCGCGGCTGTCCGCCGGCATGCGGTCGATCACCGTGTCGGCGGCGTGGCCATAGTCCAGGATCCGCAGCGCATGGTCGATGTCGCGCGCCACCGGCCCGGCGAGCTCCGACAGCCGGCCCTGGGCCACCCGCTTCATCAGCGCGATCTGGCCGCCGCGCAGATGGGCGTGGACCAGCCCCAGCGCCACCGCCAGGTCGCCATCGGTCTCGGCCTCGACGAAGGGGATCTGGTGGCCGTTCCAGCGGATGTCGACCGCACGGGAGAGCGGCAGCCCGGTCGTCGGGAAGGCGGCCAGCCGCTCCGCCGCCGTCACCGGCCGCGGCGCTACAGCGCGCAGCGCCGGCACCAGCGGGGCCAGCGCCGTGATCAGCCGATGCAAAGCGGACATCAGCTGCGCTGGGCCAGCCCGAAGGCGGCCGACAGGAAGGCGGCCACGTCGCGGTCCGACCGCGCCCGCACCGCGTCGTCGCGGCCGATCAGGTACGGTTCGCCGCCGACGCAGTTGGCCAGGATCAGCTTGCGGGTGAAGGTACCGCCCATGGTAATGCCGAGATTGCCGTCATGCACCGTCAGGTCGCGCTCGACCTGAAAGTCGCAATCGTTCAGCAGCCGACCGATCGGCCGCGGCCCCGGGCGGCTGCCGTCCCACTGATGGACGGCGCCGGGATAGACGATCGTCCGCACCTGCGACCCGCCCTGGCGCAGCGTGGCCGCGGTGGCCTGGCAGCGGGCCGGGTCCATGATCGCGTCGCGGTCGCCCCAGGCCATCAGCACCGGGGCGCCGGTGGTGTGCGGATCCTCGAAGCCGATGATGCAGGGGCCGTAGAAGGCGACATGGGCGGCGAAGCGCGTGTCGCCCAGCTGGTACAGGGCGGCGAAGCGGTCGGCGATCGCGGCATTGGTGGCGACGATGCTGGCCATGGCGCCGTAGGAAAAGCCCCACACCGCCACCCGGCCGCCATCGATCTCCGGCCGCGCCTTCAGCCAGGCCAGGGTGGCATAGGCGTCGGCCAGGGCCATGGTCTCGGTGATCCGGATCACCCGGTCGGTGAAGCTGGTGGCGATGTCGCGGCGGGCGCCGAACACGTCGACCACGGCGGCGCCGATGCCCATTGCCGCCAGCTGCCGCGCATAGTGCGGCTCGCGGTTGTCGTCGACGCCGGCGGCACCGTGCAGCATCACCACGGCCGGGGCCTTGTGCGCGGCGTCGGCGCCGGCGGGCGGGTAGTAGGTGACATGCGCCGGGGTGGCCGGGGCGTCGGGCCCGATTTCGGACGGCACGAAGGGGCTGTGGCTCGGCACGGCCACGATCCGCCCGGCGGCGTCGCCGACCGCGGGCCAGGGATCGGTGAAGGCGGGTTCGGCCCGGGCCGCGGCCAGGCCGGCCAGCAGCAGCGCGGCCGCGAGGCCGGCGAGGTGCCGGGGGGCGGGAGCCGGGCGGTGCAGTGCCATCCGTCGGGTCCTCTCGTATCGGGCAGTCCGTTTCGATTGTAGCCGGCTTTGCCGCGGCGGCGACATCGGCGGTCCGGGCCATGGCGTCGCAGCCGCATAGCTGCCGATGTCCGAGCCCGGCGATCTTTTGTGGAACCTCCCAAATGGGGGATTTTCGGCCGTCCCGGCGCTGCTAGCGTCCCTCCCGCCGGCGGCGGAGGCCCCCGGCTCTGGCCAGGAGAGACGTGGTGACGCGACGCGAGATGCTGCCCGGCGCGACGGGCCGGCCCGAAGCTGCACGAGGCTGCCGATGACAACCCTGCCCGGCCGGGCCGGCAGCGTTGCCGGGTATTCCGACCACTCCGTCACCACGCAGCTGCCGCTGCGCCATGGGGGCGTGGTGGTCGAAAGCCGCATCCAGGCCCGCGGACTGTACCTGCCGCCGCCGCTTCGGCTGCCGCCGGATGCGCCGATGCCCCTCGCCTGGGCGCGACGCTTCGGCGACCGGGTGCACGTCTCCGGCCACGGCCCGCAGGCGCCGGACGGCAACCCGGCCGGTCCCTTCGGCAGGGTCGGGATCGAGGTATCGCCGGACGAGGCGCGGCAGGCGGCGCGGCTGGCCCTGCTCGCCGTGCTCGGCTCGCTGAAGCGCGAGATCGGGGATCTCGGCCGCATCGCCGCCTGGCTCAGGCTCGAGGGCTTCGTGCTGACCGCGGCTGGATTCGACCGCGCCACCACCGTGGTCACCGCCGCCTCCGAGCTGCTGGTGGACCTGTTCGGCCCCGAGACCGGCCGGCACGCGCGCACCGCCGTCGGCGTGACGGCCACGCCGCTCAACAGCCCCGTGGTGATCGCCGCGGAGGTGGCGCTGCGGGCGTGAGCCGGCCCTGGTCCAGGAGGGGCCCGATGGGGCTGGCGAAACCGAAGAAGAAGGACCGGCACGAGCTGATCCTGCGGCAGATCGCCGAGCATGCGTCGATCCGGATCTCGCTGCTGGCCGAGCAGCTCGGCGTCACCTGCGAGACGATCCGGCGCGACATCGCCGAGCTCAATGCCAGCGGCCTGCTCAGCCGGACCTATGGCGGGGCCACGGTGCGGCCGGTGACCAGCGAGGCGGCGCTGTCCGTCCGGCAGAATGTGCGGGTGGCCGAGCGGAACCTGATCGGCGGCACGGCCGCAGGGCTGGTGGCCGACGGCGCGGTGGTGATGATCGACGGAGGGTCGACCACCTGCCAGGTGGCACGGCACCTGGCGCAGCGGGCGCGGGACCTGACCATCATCACCAACTCGACCGCCATCGCGGCTGCCGCCGCGGCGAATTCCGGCTTCAGGGTCCGGCTGTGCCCGGGTCTCTATGACGGGTCGGAGGCGCTGGTCACCGGCGAGGAGACGATCGAGTACCTGGCCCGCTTCAACGCCCATCGCGCCATCATCGGGGCATCCGGGCTGGGCCAAAACGGCCCTTGTGACGTCAGCCCCGGCCAGGCGGCGGTGAAGCGCGCCATGCTGCGGCAGTCGGACCGGTCGATGCTGGTGGTGGATGCCAGCAAGTTCGGCGTCTCGGCGGTCGAGCGGGTCTGCGGCTTCGACGCGATCGACGATCTGGTGGTCGACCGGCCGTTGCCGGCCGAACTGGCGCGGATCGTCCAGGTGGCGGGCGCCCGCATCCATATCGGGCGGGACGCGGCCGACCCCGTGTGACCCGGCGTCCCGCGACCTCGCCAGTTCCCGCATCCCGATCGCCAGTGACGCTTTCTTGAAGTCTTCACGCACGATCCCGGCGCCGGAAACGGCATGGGACCCGCCCGGCTCCCGGCTTTTTCATCGCTTTTTTTGGATGGAGGGATTTTCACCTTACCTACCGCCGCGCGAGTGAAGATCCCGGGCCGACCTCCATTGCCCCGGCTTTCACGCTCGCCCATCCGGGCAAGGAAACTGAAGTCTTCGAGCGGTTTTGTCTCAGATATGTCTGGACGTGTGTGTGGAATGCGATATCTATGTCCAATCCATTCACAGGAGAGATTTGATGGGTGCGGACATCGCCGATGATTTGAAGCCGACTTCGTCAGATGACGTGCGCAAGCACACCGTTCAGATCGTGGCGGCCCATGTCTCGCACAACAGCGTCGCGCCGAACGATCTGCCGGCGCTGATCGAGCAGGTCTACGGCGCCCTGACCGGCCTCGGTAAGCCGGCCGTCGCGGCGCCGACCCGGCCGGAGCCGGCGGTGCCGGTGCGCAAGTCGGTGACGCCCGACTACATCGTCTGCCTCGAGGACGGCAAGAAGCTGAAGATGCTGAAGCGGCATCTCCAGGCCGCCTACAACATGAGCCCGGACGAGTACCGGGAGCGCTGGGGCCTGCCGGCCGACTATCCGATGGTCGCGCCAAACTATGCCAAGC
>NZ_JBCNNF010000179.1:0-13748 GCF_039594555.1 Inquilinus sp. | reverse complement strand
GGCATCTGTCGGCCGCGGCGGGTCTTCTCCATCGCCAGCGATGTCGCCGCCCTGTCCTGCGTCATGCATATCGGCGGCGAGACCACGGCCATCCTGTTCCCGCTCTATGTCTGGATCATCCTGGGCAACGGCTTCCGGTTCGGGCTCGGCTTCCTGGCCTTGGCCACGGCCGCCGGCTCGGCTGCGTTCGGCGTCGTGTCGGCGACGACACCGTTCTGGAGCGCGCACGCCGCCCTGACCGCCGGCCTGTTCGGCGCGATGCTGCTGGTGCCGCTCGGCGCCATGCCCCTGATCCGCAGGCTGTCGCGGGACAAGCACAGGGCCGAGGCGGCGAATCGCGAGAAGGGCGCTCTGCTGGCCGGCATGAGCGATGAGTTGCGGACGCCGCTGACCGCCATCATCGGCACCGGATCGGTGCTGCAGGACACGAGGTTGAGCCCCGCGCAGCAGGAGATGGCCCGGCGGGTGGTGTCGGCCGGCCAGAGCCTGCTGAAGTTGATCGAGGATCTGCCCGGGGGCGCCGGCCCGGGGCGCAGTGGCGATCAATGACCGGCAACCCACCACAGGCGAGACTCAAGTCTCTGGCCGGACGCGTGATGCAGCGCTTCCGGAACCGGCCGGACAGCGAGCACGAGATGCGGCTCAACGGCATCGTCTTCGCCCTGGCCATCCTGGTCTATGTCCTGGCGACCGGGCACTACGACCTGGAGGCGGTCGCCGTCCTCGCCGGCTACATCGCGTCCAACATCGCCATCTTGTGCCATATTGCCGTGCATCCGGCGGTCTGCCGCCCCCGCCGGATCATCGCCATCCTGGTCGATTTCGGCGCCATGTTCTGGGAGATGCAGATCGGCGGCGAAGCCGCGACGATCCTGTTCCCGATCTATCTCTGGGTCATCTTCGGCAACGGCTTCCGTTTCGGCATCGGGTTTCTCGCGATCGCCACCGCCGGGGGCTTGGCCTCGTTCGGCGCGGTCGTGGCGACGACCGCGTTCTGGCGCGAGCACGGGGCCCTGTCGGCCGGCCTGCTGGGCGGCATGGTGCTGCTGCCGGCCTATGCCGCCACGCTGATCCGCAAGCTGTCTCGGGCCAAGCAGCAGGCTGAGGAGGCCAGCCAGGCGAAGAGCATGTTCCTGGCCAGCGTCAGCCACGAGCTGCGGACGCCGCTGACCGCCATCATCGGCATGGGGTCGCTGCTGCACGACACCAGGCTGAACCCGTCGCAGCAGGAGATGACCCAGACCGTCATCTCGGCCGGCCAGCAGCTGCTGACGCTGATCAACGACATCCTCGACTTCTCCCGCATCGAAGCCGGACAGATGACGGTGCAGGTCGCCGATTTCGACCTGCCGTCGGTGCTGGCGGAAATGCGGGCGTTGGTCCTGACCGAGGCGAAGGCCAAGGGCCTGCACCTCGCCATCCACATCGACTATCGCGTGCCGCTGCGGTTGCGGGGCAGCGAACGGCATCTCAAGGAGATCGTCCTCAACCTGCTCGGCAACGCAGTCAAATTCACCGAGGCCGGCAGCGTGGTGATCGCGGTCCGGCCCGGGGCGGAGGCCGGCGACCGCGCGCCGCTGCGGTTCGAGATCTCCGACACCGGCATCGGCATCGCGCCGGAGGCATCCGTCCATATCTTCGAAAGTTTCCGGCAGGCCGATGCCTCGATCATGGACCGGTTCGGCGGCACCGGGCTGGGCCTGGCCATCTGCAGGCGGCTGGTCACCCTGCTGGGCGGCGAGATCGGGGTCGACAGCACGCCGGGCGTCGGCAGCACCTTCTGGTTCACGCTGGCCTTCGACCGGGCGGCCGATGCCGGACCGCAGCCCGCCGTCGAGTCGATCCCCGATCTCGGCATCGTCGCCGCGGACGCGGCGCTGATCGGGCGGCTGATGCCGCTGCTGACGCCGGCCGCTAGCACGGTCGAGACCTTCGGCTCGATCGACGCGATGCTGGCCTGGGGGGCCCTGCGCTCCGCCGAAGCGGCCGCGGTCCTGGTGGTGGACCGGGCCGCCCTGCCGGGCGATCCGGTCCGGCGGGCACCGGTTCTTGCCGCGATCCGTTCGGCATCGGCCGTCCGCCCGATCCTGCTCGCCGATCCCGGCGCGGGGGAGGAGGTGCCGCGCGACTTGGCTGAGATCTTCGTCACCGCGATCCCCGCGACGGCGGATGCCCGCGCCGTCGGCGCTGCCCTACGCATCGCGCGGGCCGGGCGCCCGCAGGGCAAGCCGAAGCCCGCTTCCATCCACAGCGACCCTGCGACGGGGCGCAGCCTGTCTGTCCTGGTCGCGGACGACAACCGCATCAACCAGAAGGTCCTGCGCGAGATCCTGGTGCGGGCCGGCCATCAGGTCCAGCTGGCGGCGAATGGCGAGGAGGCCCTCGACGCACTCGACGTGACGACTTTCGACGTCGTCCTGATGGACATCAACATGCCGGTAATGAACGGCATCGAGGCCACGAAGCTGTTCCGTTTCACCGCGCTGGACCGACCGCATGTGCCGATCATCGCCTTGACCGCCGATGCCACGCCGGGTGTCGCGGAGCGCTGCGCCGAGGCCGGCATGGACGCCTGCCTGACCAAGCCGATCGAGCCCGAGCAGCTGTTCGCCGCGATCGACGATGTGCTGGGGGACCATGTCGCCGGGACGCCGCCGCCGCAACCGCTGCCGGACAACGTCACGACGCTGCCGCAGGCCGGCCCCGCCGCCGTCGACATGCGCGTCATCGATCGCCTGGAGGCCCTGGGCGGCAACGAGTTCCTGGTCGAGCTGATCGACGATTTCCTGGCGGATATCGAGACGATCGCCGAGGATATGAGGATCTCGGTGCAGAGGGGCGACGCCGTGCTGTTCCGGGCGAACGCCCATGCCCTGCGCAGCGCCACCGCAAATATCGGGGCGCGCGGCCTGTCCGACCTCTGCCAGGACTGGCAAGGCATCAGCGAGGCGGATCTCGCCCGCAACGGCCAGACTTATCTGCGGCGTCTGGCGGCCGAAATGGAGCGCCTGCGCCCCATCCTGCTACGGCGGCGCGGCGCCGCGGCCCGGCCAGCGCGGAACGGCTGACCGGGGCCGGGAAAATGAGGCGACCGGCTCCCCCGCCCGTCGCCTCAGCTGCCCCTCGGACCACGAGATCTGACCTCACTCCGCCGCGATCGGCATGATTGCGGCACGCCGACGATCCTGCGCCGCGGTCAGGCGCGCCATCTTGCGGAGGTCGGATTCACCGAGGCCGAGGCAGGCATCGGCCCAGATATCGACCACGTCCCGCAGCTCACCCAGCGTGATCGGATTGACCCGGCGCCGGGCCTGGATCAGGGCGCGATGCGCATTGTATTTGCGCCCATGCTCGGCGACATATTCGCGCACCGTCTCGGCGCCCTTGCCGTCTTCGGCGAGCACGTCGACGATGCCCATCTCGTGCAGCTCCTCTGCGGTGTAGATCCGCCCGCTGGTGATCATCTTCTCCGTGACCAGCGCGCCGACGCGGCGGGACAGGAAGCTGTACGCGCCCATGCCCGGGAACAGGTTGAACAGGATCTCGGGCAGACCCATCTTCGAGCTCCGCTCGGCCACGATCATGTCGAGCGACAGGGCGCATTCGAAGCCCCCGCCCAGCGCATCGCCCTGGATCAGCCCCATGGTGATGATCGGGGCGCCGAAGGCGATGTGGTTGCGGTAGATCGGCTCGATCGCGGCATGGGCGTAGCGGCGCAGCGCGGCGCGGTCCCCGACCCGGATCTTCTCGATGAACAGCCCCAGATCGCCGCCCATGCTGTAGATCCCCGGCAGGCCCGAGGCGAAGACGAAATAGCGGATCGGCGGCTCCTCATCCGCCCGCTCGACGAACATGCGCTGAATCGAGAGCTGCATGTCGGTGATGTCCTGCAGCAGCTCCGGCGTGAAGCTCGGCCGCCCCTCCGGCTGCATGAAGCACCAATAGGTCCGGTCGGCCGGGTCGAGTTCAACCTTCAGGTTGCGGTAATGGCTGCGGGCGACCTCGATATGGGCGGGCTCGCGCTCCCTGGAGATATGGGACGGACGTCCGAAGACCGGCGACAGCGGCTGGACGGGGTCGGGAATGACAATGCCGGGATTCATCTCGTGCTCCTTCGGTTGATGCCGCCCGCATCAAGCCTGTTCGTCGGCACGGGAGGTCTTCTTCTGCGGAGCGGCACATCATTGTGTGCAATTCCATCTTCTTTGACCACTCGGGACGCTTATTGTCTCAATTGAGAGTAATTTTTCGCATTTTTACCCAAAATATCTATGCGAATACCCATAAAGACATATGCAACGCCGCTTCCTAACGACCAGGACAAGCTTTCTTGCATGCGCCAATCGCCACGCGGGCTCAGGTTGTGTGGCGGACCGCTGGCAGCCTGATCAGACTGTCCTCGATGAAGCCGACCAGTGTGGCCTTGACCTCGCGTCGGCCGGTTCCCTCACCGAACACCGCCAGCTCGACCTCCCCCAGATCGGGGAAGCCCATGGCCGGCGTCAGCCGCTCGACATCCTCCGGCAGTGCGCTCTCGACCGTCACGGCGACGCCCAGGCCGGCGCGGGCGGCGGCGATCACGCCCATCACGCTCTCGCTGGTGTACAGCACCCGCCAGGCCTGCCCTCGCGCCTTCAGCGCCTCCAGCGTCCGGCTGCGGAACACGCAGGGCGGCGGCAGGGCGCATAGCGGCAGCGGCTCGCCCGGCGCAAGCTCCAGCCCCGGTGCGCGCAGCCAGGCCAGGCGCTCGCGGTGGATCACCCGGCCGCGCGTCACCCCGTCGTCGCGCTTGGCGATGACCACGTCCAGTTCGTGCCGGTCGAAAGCTTCGATCAGGCCGCTGCTCATGCCGACCCGCACCTCGATATGGATGCGCGGGTACACCCGGGCGAAGCGCGACAGCACGCCGGGCAGGTGTTGCGGCACGAAATACTCGGCGATGCCGAGGCGTAGCTCCCCCTCCGCCCCCGGCTCGGCGAAGCGCTGCACCGTCTCGTCGTTCAGCTCCAGCAGGCGCCGGGCATAGCCCAGCAGCAGTTCGCCGTCGCGGGTCAGGGCCAGCGACCGGCTGGTGCGCTCGAACAGCTGGCGGCCCAGCTGCGCCTCCAGCCGCTTGATCTTGACGCTGACCGCCGACTGGGTGCGGCCCAGGCGGCCGCCCGCGGCGGTGAAGCCGCCGGAATCGACGATGGCGGTGAAGGCGCGCAGCGCGTCGATGTCGAGATCGGGCAGGCTCATGGCCACCCATTTAGGATCGCGATCGCAAAAATCTCAACTATTCATTTCCGCGATCGATGCCGCCACCTCATCTTCACCGCGAAACCTTCGGAGCGAGCCCTTCGGGAGACGAGGATCATGAAAGCCATCGGGTATATCGACAGCCTGCCGATCGAGGATGAGCGGTCGCTGTATGAGTTCGAGACGCCGAGGCCCATTCCGGGCCCGCACGACCTGCTGGTGAGGATCGAGGCGGTGTCGGTCAACCCCGTCGACACCAAGGTGCGGATGCGCCGCCAGGGCAGCGCAGAAGCGCCGGTGATCCTGGGCTGGGACGCCGCCGGCACCGTGGTCGCCGTCGGCGCGGACGTGACCCTGTTCCGGCCGGGCGACGCGGTCTACTACGCCGGCGATCTGACCCGGCCCGGCACCAACGCCGAATACGGGCTGGTCGACGAGCGCATCGCCGGCCGCAAGCCGCAGAGCCTGTCCTTCGCCCAGGCCGCGGCGCTGCCGCTGACCGCGATCACCGCCTGGGAGGCGCTGTTCGACCGCTTCCGCCTGCCGGTCGGCAAGGCGCCGACCGACGACGCGATCCTGATCATCGGCGCCGCCGGCGGGGTCGGGTCGATCGCGGTGCAGCTCGCCCGCAGGCTGACCAACCTGACCGTGATCGGCACCGCCTCGCGCCCCGAGAGCCAGGCCTGGGTGGCGGGTCTGGGCGCCGACGCCGTGATCGACCACACCAAGCCCTTGTCCGAGGAGCTGGCGCGGATCGGCCGGCCGCAGGTGCGCTACATCCTGTCGCTGACCCACACCGACCGGCATTGGGACGAGATCGCCGCGGCCCTGGCGCCGCAGGGCGAGATCTGCTTCATCGACGACCCCGAGGCCCTCGACATCATGAAGATCAAGGGCAAGGCCGGGGCCGTGCATATCGAGTTCATGTTCGCCCGGTCGATGCACCGCACCCTGGACATGGTGCAGCAGCACAAGCTGCTGACCGAGCTGGCCGGGCTGGTCGATGCCGGGCTGGTGCAGACCACGCTGGGCGAGGTGGTGGGCCCGATCACCGCCGCCAATCTGCGGAAGGCGCACGCCCTGATCGAGAGCGGTCGGACCGTGGGGAAGCTGGTGCTGGCTGGATTCTAACCCGCTCCGAGCCGGCTAGCCCCCTGGTGCCGAGGGCACGTACCAGCCCTTGGGCAGGCCGTCGGCCTGGCGCCGGACCGGGGCCGGGCCGGCCACAGCGGCCGGGGCGGACCGCGCCACCCGGGTCGGCGCGATCGCCGCCGGGGCGGGCGCGGGCCGAGCCTCGACCTGCCGCACCTGCGGCTGGGCGACCGCGCGCGGCGTGACCGGGGCCGGGCTCGGCCGCTCCGGCTGCGAGGCAGCCATGGCCAGCAGCACGTCATCGACCGGCGCCACCTGCGGCCGGTCCGGGATCGGCGCCATGCGGATGGGCGCGGGCTGCACCGCCGCCTGGCGGACCGGCGCCGGCATCGGCGCCACGCGGTCCGGGATCGGCGCCATCGCGACCACGGGCCGGGAGGGCGCGACGCGGTCTGGGATCGGCTGCATCGCCACCATCGCCGGCTGGGCCGGGATCGGCTGCGCCGCCAGCGGCTGGCCGGTGCGGGCGGCGATGGCGGCATCGACCCGGGCCGCGGTGCCCTGCTCCTCCGGCGACAGCCGGTCGGGGATCGGCGCCATCGCCATCACCACCGGCGACCGGCTGCCCGGCTGCCCGGTGCGGGCCTGGATGGCGCCGTCGACCCGCTGCTGGATCTGCGTCTCGGCATACTGCGTCATCCGGTCGGGCTGGCTGGAGCCCGGCTCGATCCCGGCGATCTGGGTGCCGACGATGTCCATATAACGCCGGGTCTCCGGCGGCAGGCTGCGGCCGTTCTCGACATATTGCCGGTAGCGGCCGGGTCCGGCGTTGTAGGCGCCGAGAAATCCGGGCGAGCCGTACATCTCGTACAGCTCGCGGATATAGGCCGTGCCGGCCATGATGTTGTTCTCGGGGTCATAGGGGTCGCGGCCCAGCCCGTGCTTCTGGCGCAACTCCTCATAGGTCGCCGGCATCACCTGCATCAGGCCCTGGGCGCCGGCGGAGCTGGTGATCGGCTGGCCGCCCTTCCAGGTCGCCCGGCCGCCGCTCTCGATCCGCATCACCTCGCGGATCCATTCCGGCGGCACGTTGAAGCGCTTCGACGCCTTCTGGATCTGCGGCTCCCAATAGGCGACGTTGCTGCCGGACGGCCGAGGCTTGTCACTGCCGCACCCGGCGATGATTCCGGCGACGAGACCGAGCAGCGCCACGGTCCTCAGCCAGTGTCCCGAACCGGCCATGGCGGCCCCCTCCAGACTCCCCCGGGCATAAGCGCCCTGTCTTACATCGTGATCACAGGGACCAACGACAAGCCATTCAAACCTATCATGTTTGTCGAAAGAATGGCAGCCCCCGCGAATCGAGGCGCAGGGCGGGGTTCCGGCAAATCCCGTTCCGGCCGGCCTCGCCGCGCCGTATAAGGTCGCCGATCTTTGCCACCGGAGCCGGACATGCCGCAGGAGACCTCCCCGACCTCGCCCCGCCTGCGGCCGCTGCCGGCCCTGATCTTCGGGTCGCGCTGGCTGCAGCTGCCGCTCTATCTCGGGCTGATCGTGGCCCAGGGCGTCTACGCCTTCCTGTTCCTGAAGGAGCTGTGGCACCTGGTCGTCCACACGCCCGAGCTCAGCGAGCAGCAGATCATGCTGGTGGTGCTGGGGCTGATCGACGTGGTGATGATCTCGAACCTGCTGATGATGGTGATCGTCGGCGGCTACGAGACCTTCGTCTCCCGCCTGGGCCTGAGCGGCCATCCCGACCAGCCGGAATGGCTGGACCACGTCAATGCGAGCATCCTCAAGGTGAAGCTCGCCATGGCGATCATCGGCATCTCCTCGATCCACCTGCTGCGCACCTTCATCGGCGCCGGCAATGTCGGGTCGCCGGACAACACCAGCTACACCGAGATGGGGATCATCCTGCAGACGGTGATCCACAGCGTCTTCATCCTGTCGGCGATCGGCATCGCCCTGGTCGATCGCCTCTCCCAGCCCCCCGCCGACCGGCCGCACTGAGCCGCGGCGCCGGCCCGGCGCGTCGATGGAGGCAGTGCGATGACCGCCCCGCTGATGCCCGGCTTCACGCCCTTCGACATCGAGGTCGCGCCCGGCCTGCGCATCCATGGTGTGCGTGCCGGGGACGGGCCGCCGGTGCTGCTGCTGCACGGCCACCCGCAGACCCATGCCACCTGGCACGCGGTGGCGCCGCGCCTGGTCGCGGCCGGATATTCGGTGGTCGCCGCCGATCTGCGCGGCTATGGCGACAGCTCCCGGCCGAAGGGCGGCGAGAACCACGTCGCCTACTCGAAGCGGGCGATGGCGGCGGACCAGGTGGCCGTGATGCGCGCCCTGGGGCACAAGCGCTTCGCGGTCGTGGGTCATGACCGCGGCGGCCGCGTCGCCCACCGCATGGCGCTGGACCATCCGGAGGCGGTCCAACGGCTCGCGCTGCTGGACATCGCGCCGACGGCGACGATGTACGCCCTCACCAACCGGGACTTCGCCACCCGCTATTTCTGGTGGTTCTTCCTGATCCAGCCGGCGCCGCTGCCGGAGCGGCTGATCGAGGCCGACCCGGAATTCTACCTGCGCCACCATCTGGCCGGGCAGAGCCGGACGCCCGGCGTGCCGCGGGAGGAGCTGGTGCAAGAGTATCTGCGCTGCTACCGCCAGCCCGGCGCGGTCCATGCCATCTGCGAGGACTATCGCGCCGCTGCGACGATCGACCTGGAGCATGACGCCGCCGATGCCGGTCGCCGCGTCGAGGCGCCGCTACTGGCGCTGTGGGGCGCCAAGGGTGTGGTCGGCGAGCTCTATGACGTTTTGGAAACTTGGCGCGACAAGGCCACGAATGTCCGCGGCCGCGCCCTGCCCTGCGGCCACGCGCTGCAGGAGGAGCGCCCGGGGGAGGTCGCCGAGGCGCTGATCGGGTTCCTGGGCGAGGATCGGGATTCGCGCGTGAACGGATAGGCCGGAGCCACCCCCTCACCCGAAATCGCTCCGCGATTTCGACCTCTCCCTTGGGGAGAGGTTAAAGGCGCCGGGCCACAGCTCTTATTCCCTCTCCTTAGGGAGAGGGAGGGCCCGGCGCGAAGCGACGGGAGGGTGAGGGGGAGAGCCGGCCACGCCGTTAAACTGATCGGCCCCCACCCTACCCCGCCGTGAGCCGGGCCTCGATCCGGGCCATCGAGCGGCGGAAGGCGGCGGGGTCGTCCAGGGCCCGGGCCAGGACCAGGGCGCCCTGGATCGCCGCCACCGCCTCCTCCGCCCGGTCGCGGGCCTCCACCTCGGCCAGGCCGCCGCGCTCGAGCCCCTGCGCCAGCGCGTCGGTCCAGGCGGCGAAATAGCCGCGGATGGCGGCGCCGAAGCGGTCGCGGACATCCCCGAGGGCGAAGGCGCCGACCAGGCAGACCCGGCGGCCGGAACGGAAATAGCCGTCGACCGCGCGGATCATCTCTGCCACAGCACGGCGCGGCTCTTCCTCCCGCAGCGGGCGGAAGATGTGTTGCTCGAACCAGCCGTCGATCTCGGCCAGCACCGCCGCCGCCATCTCCTCCTTCCCGCCCGGGAAGAAGTGGTAGAGGCTGCCTTTGCCCAGGCCGGTGCGCTGACCGATCAGGGCGAGGCTGGCGCCTTCGAAGCCGTGCTCGCGGAACACCTCCGCCAAGGCGGGCAGCACATCCGCCCGCTCCGCCACCATCCTGGGCAAGGCTACAGCCCGAGGTCGCTGAGCCCCGGATGGTCCGCCGGCCGCGGACCCGACCGCTCCCAGTGGAACTTGCGCTCGGACTCCGCGATCGGCCGGTCGTTGATCGAGGCGTGGCGGGCGCGCATCAGCCCGTGCTCGTCGAACTCCCAGTTCTCGTTGCCGTAGGAGCGGTACCACTGGCCGGAATCGTCGCGCCACTCATAGGCGAAGCGGACGGCGATGCGGTTGCCGTCGAAGGCCCAGAGCTCCTTGATCAGCCGGTAGTCCAGCTCGCGCGCCCATTTCCGGGTCAGGAACTCGACGATCTGGGCGCGGCCCTGCGGGAACTCGGCCCGGTTCCGCCAGCGGCTGTCCTCGGTATAGGCCAGGGCGACGCGCTGCGGGTCGCAACTGTTCCAGCCATCCTCGGCCGCGCGCACCTTCTGGATCGCGGTCTCGCGGGTGAAGGGCGGAAGCGGCGGACGGTCGGCGGTCATGGCGGCTCTCCTCGATTGGGATTGTACCGAACGGAACTGACTGTACCGATTGGTACAGAGGATGGTGTAGGCGGTCAAGCTGGCCCGTGCGACTCTTGACCGCAAGCGAGTCGAGAGCGGAGGGTTCCCAGCCGCCGAACGCCCGGGCCGATGCGGCGCCCGTCTTTCATCGGAGCACTCCCTTGCCCCTCTCCCTGCACGAGATCTCGGTCGGCGTGATGCTGCCGAAGCTGCGCATGCTGTCGACGCTGCTGGACAAGGCCGCGGCCCATGCCGAGGCTGCCGGGATCGACCCGGCCACGCTGGTCGAGGCACGCCTGGCGCCCGACATGTATCCGCTGTCGGGCCAGATCCAGCGCGTCAGCGATGCCGCCAAATTCGGCGCCGCTCGTTTGGCCGGCCTGACCCCGCCGGCCTTCGAGGACACCGAGACCACCCTGGCTCAGCTCAAGGAGCGTCTGGCCAAGACCATCGCCTATCTCGAGAGCGTCGGCCCGGACCAGGTCGACGGCCGCGAGGAGGAGACCGTCACCCTCACGCTGCGCGACCGCAAGGTCGACTTCACCGGCCGCAGCTACGCGCTCAAGATGGTGCTGCCGAACTTCTATTTTCACGTCGTGACCACCTACGACATCCTGCGCCACCAGGGCGTGGAGATCGGCAAGCGGGACTATCTGGCGCTGGTGGGTTGAGGTCTCTTCGCGACATCCTTATGGCGTCATCCCCGCGAAAGCGGGGATCTCGCCACAGCTTCACCGGCGGAAGATTCCCGCTTTCGCGGGAATGACGTGGAAGGGGTGGCAGTATACCGCCCGTCGCTTGGCGTGAACTTTCGTATCTAGCAAAAGACATTTGTGCAGAGACGCCTTCCCCGCTCCCGGCAAAAGTCGTACCAAGGAGGGGTGAGGCCGGCCGCGCGTCCGGCCCGAATTCGGGAGGAAGCCAGCATGCGTGCCCTGGTCCTGGAGCGGCAGAGGGAATTGTCGCTGCGCGAGATCGACCTGCCCCGGACCCTTGGGCCGGGCGACGTTCGGATCAAGATCGACACCGTCGGCGTCTGCGGCAGCGACGTGCACTACTATACCCATGGCCGGATCGGGCCCTTCGTGGTCAAGGAACCGATGGTGCTGGGCCATGAGGCCGCCGGCACCGTCAGCGAGGTCGGCCCCGGCGTTACCAGCCTGAAGGTGGGCGACCGGGTGTGCATGGAGCCGGGCATCCCCGACCTGACCTCCAAGGCGTCGAAGCTCGGCCTCTACAATGTCGACCCCAGCGTCGTGTTCTGGGCCACCCCGCCGGTGCATGGCTGCCTGACGCCCGAGGTGGTGCACCCCGCCGGCTTCACCTTCAAGCTGCCGGACAATGTCTCCTTCGCCGAGGGCGCGATGGTCGAGCCCTTCGCCGTCGGCCTGCAGGCGGCGGTGAAGGCGCGGATCCAGCCCGGCGACTTCGCCGTGGTGATCGGCGCCGGCCCGATCGGCATCATGGCGGCGCTGGCCGCCCTGGCCGGCGGCTGCAGCCGGGTGCTGATCTCCGACCTGCTGCCGGAGAAGCTGGCGATCGCCGAGCGCTATCCCGGCATCACCGGCGTCAACATCCGCGAGACCAAGCTGGCCGACGCGGTGGCCGCGGCGACGAATGGCTGGGGCGCCGATGTGGTGTTCGAGGCCAGCGGCAGCCCGCGCGCCTATCCCGGCATCTTCGACGCCGTGCGGCCCGGCGGCTGCCTGGTGGTCATCGGGATGCCGGTCGAGCCGGTGGCGGTCGACCTGGTCGCCGCCGCGGCCAAGGAGGTGCGGATCGAGACCGTGTTCCGCTACGCCAATGTCTATGACCGCGCCATCGCCATGATCGCGTCGGGCAAGGTCGACCTGAAGCCGCTGGTCACCGATACCTATAGCTTCGAGGACAGCATCAAGGCGTTCGAGCGCGCCGCTGAGGGCCGGCCGGCGGATGTGAAGCTGCAGATCAAGCTGTAATCGCGAAGTCGCCGGCCCGAGCGGCCGGCGCTTGATTCCTCGTTCGCCATATGTTCCGATGGCATCCTGATCAAGGGGGAGGACGCCATGGCTTCGAAGGGTGCAACCGGGATTCGCGTCGGCATCGGCGGCTGGACCTTCGAGCCCTGGCGCGAGACCTTCTACCCCAAGGGCCTGGCACAGAAGCGCGAGCTGGAATACGCCTCGCGCCAGGTCACCTCGATCGAGATCAACGGCACCTATTACGGCTCGCAGAAGCCGGAGAGCTTCGCCAAATGGCGCGAGGAGACGCCGGAGGGTTTCGTCTTCTCGCTCAAGGGCACCCGCTTCACCACCAACCGGCGGGTACTGGCCGAGGCCGGCGAGTCGATCGACCGCTTCGTCACCAGCGGCATCACCGAGCTGAAGGAAAAGCTGGGTCCGATCAACTGGCAGTTCCTGCCGACCAAGCAGTTCGACCCGAAGGATTTTGAGGCCTTCCTGAAGCTGCTGCCGCATGAGGTCGACGGCCATGCGCTGCGTCATGTGGTCGAGGTCCGGCACGACAGCTTCCGGAACGCGGAATTCATCGACCTGCTGCGCGCCCACAAGGTGGCGGTGGTGCTGACCGACAAGGAGGGCTTCCCGGAGATCCCGGACGTCACCGCCCCCTTCGTCTATGCCCGGCTGCAGCGCGCCTCGGAGGAGGTCGAGACCGGCTACACCCCGAAGGCGCTGGACCAATGGGCCAAGCGGGCCAAGGCCTGGGCCGACGGTGGGGCGCCGGACGACCTGAAGCCGGTCGGGGCGCCGGAGAAGAAGCCGCCGAAGTCGCGCGACGTCTTCGTCTACATGATCAACGGCTTCAAGCCGAAAGCCCCGGCCGCGGCGATGGCGCTGATCAAGAAGCTGGGGTGAAGGGCTCCGCCGCCTGCCCCTACCTTGTCATCGCGAGGAGCGAAGCGACGTGGCAATCCAGCGGTCCCACCCCATGGATTGCCACGTCCCTTCGGGGCTGGCAATGACGGTGGAGGAAGGCGAGGCCTGGCCCCTCACAGCCTCTCGTTGAACCGCAGCTCGTTCAGTCGCCGCTTCATGGTCTGGAAGCGCTGGAAATGGGCGTCGTTGCGGCGCAGGGCCACAGCGGTGGACAGGATGTCGATCACCACCAGCGCGGCGATGCGCGAGATGGTCGGGGTGTAGACGCTGGTGTTCTCCAGCGTCTCGGCCACCAACGCCACGTCGCTGTAGGGTACCAGCGGCGAATCCGTGCCGGTC
>NZ_JBCNNF010000178.1:0-13753 GCF_039594555.1 Inquilinus sp. | reverse complement strand
GCCGCGGGCGACCCGGAGGCGGTGCGGCGCTGCCTGGGCAGCCGGGTGGTGACGATCGACGGGGTCGAGGGCACGCGCTTCGCCGTCTGGGCGCCGAATGCCAGCCGCGCCTCGGTGGTCGGCGAGTTCAACAGCTGGGACGGGCGCCGCCACCCGATGCGGCTGCGCCATCACGGCGGGATATGGGAGATGTTCATCCCCCGCGTCGCCGACGGCGCCCTCTACAAGTTCGAGCTGCTGGACCGGCACGGCAACCTGCTGCCGCAGCGCGCCGACCCACTGGCGCGCGAGACCGAGCTGCCGCCGCACACCGCCTCGGTGGTGCCGCTGCCCCTGCCCTTCCGCTGGACCGACGAGGCGTGGCTGCAGGGCCGGGCGGAGCGGCAATCCGCCTCCGCCCCGATCTCGATCTACGAGCTGCATGCCGGGTCCTGGCTGCGCGACGAGGACGGGCAGCCGCTGGGCTGGGACGGGCTGGCGGAGCGGCTGGTGCCCTATGTCGCCGGCATGGGCTTCACCCATCTCGAGCTGATGCCGATCACCGAGCACCCCTTCGCCGGCAGCTGGGGCTACCAGCCGCTGGGCCTGTTCGCCCCGACCGCACGCTTCGGCCCGCCGGAGGCCTTCGCCCGCTTCGTCGATGCCTGCCACCGCGCCGGCATCGGCGTGCTGCTGGACTGGGTGCCGGCGCATTTCCCCGGCGACGCCCACGGGCTGCACCGCTTCGATGGCACCGCGCTCTACGAGCACGGCGACGATCGCGAAGGCTTCCACCGCGACTGGAACACCTGGATCTACAATCTCGGCCGCACCGAGGTGGTCGCCTTCCTGCTGGCCAGCGCGCTGGAATGGCTGGACCGCTATCACATCGACGGGCTGCGTGTGGATGCCGTGGCCTCCATGCTCTACCGCGACTACAGCCGCCGCCCGGGCGAGTGGATCCCGAACATTCATGGCGGGCGCGAGAACCTGGAATCGATCGCCTTCCTGCGGCGGCTGAACACGCTGGTGGCCGAAAAGTATCCCGGCGCCGCGGTGATCGCCGAGGAATCGACCGCCTGGCCGGGCGTGACCGCGCCGGTATCGGAGGGCGGCCTCGGCTTCTCCTTCAAATGGAACATGGGCTGGATGCACGACACGCTCGGCTACATGGCGCAGGACCCGATCCACCGCAAATACCACCACCATGCGATGACCTTCGGGCTGCTCTATGCCTTCAGCGAGCGCTTCGTGCTGCCGCTGTCGCATGACGAGGTGGTGTACGGCAAAGGCTCGCTGCTGGGCCGCATGCCCGGCGACACCTGGCAGCGCTTCGCCAATCTGCGCGCCTATTTCGGCTTCATGTGGAGCTCGCCGGGTAAGAAGCTGCTGTTCATGGGCGGCGAGTTCGGCCAGGAGCGGGAATGGAATCACGATGCCCAGCTGGACTGGCATCTGCTGGACGACCCGCTGCATCGCGGCATGCAGCGCCTGGTGCGCGACCTGAACCGGATCTACCGGGCCGAGCCGGCGCTGCACCGCCGCGACGCCGAATCGTCCGGCTTCACCTGGCTCGTGCCCGATGACGGGGAGGCCAGCGTCTTCGCCTATCTCAGGCACGGCCGGGACGGCGATCCATCGATCCTGATCGCCTGCAACTTCACCCCGGTGCCCCGGCTGGACTACCGCATCCCCGTGCCGGAGCGGACGCAATGGCAGACGCTCCTGAACACGGACGACCGGATCTATGGCGGCGGCGGGATCATCGGCGCGGCCCCGCCGGTCGTCGACCCGGCGGATTCCCCCCGGCTGGTGCTGTCGCTGCCGCCGCTGTCGGCCGTGATCCTGCGGCAGCAGTGAGGCCTAGGGACCGGTACCATCCGCCTCGGCTGCATTGGACATCGCGGATCTGATGGCGGCGTCCAGCTCTTCCAGGGAGAAGGGCTTGCCGAGCCTCGGCAGGTCCGCCCCCACGCCGGCCGGCAGCTCGGCATATCCGGTGGCCAGGATCACCGGGATGCCCGGCCATTCCCGTGCGATGTGGCCCGCCAGCTCGGCGCCGGTCGTCCGCGGCATCGCATGGTCGGTGATGACGAGGTCCGCGGCCTCGCGGCGGAGGGCGTCCAGCGCCTGTTCCGCCGTCGTCGCCCCGACGGCCGCATGGCCCAGCTCCTCCAGCATCGTGATCGTGTTCAGCAGCACCAGGCCGTCATCGTCCACGGCCATGATCCGGAGGCGCTTCGGCGAAGTGTCCGCCGCTGTGGCCGTCACGGCATCCGTCACAGGTGACGATGCGGCGCCGGGCGCGGCCACGGGCATCCAGAGCTCGATCGTCGTGCCGATTCCCTTCCGGCTGGCCAGCACCATGCGGCCATGGGACTGCTCCATCAGCCCGTGCACCATGGACAGGCCGAGGCCCGTGCCCTTGCCGACGCCCTTGGTGGTGAAGAATGGTTCGGTCGCCCGGGCAAGCGTCTCGGGGTCCATGCCGTCGCCGGTGTCCGTCACCGACAGGCAGACATAGCGGCCCGGGGACGGCTCGTTGGCCGAGACGACATGCGCCGCGATCGTGATCGACCCTCCGCCGGGCATCGCGTCCCTGGCGTTGACGGCAATGTTCAGCAGCGCGGTCTCCAGCTGGTTGGCATCCGTCAACGTCTTGGGAAGGTCCGCGGGAAACCGGGTCTCGATCGCGATCGACGGCCCGAGCGAGCGCCGCAGCAGATCGGTCATGCCGCGCACCAGCTCGGCGATGTCGACCGCTTCGATCGTCAGCTCCTGCCGGCGCGCGAAGGCCAGCATCCGCTTGGTCAGCGTCGCCCCGCGCTGGGCGGCCTGGACGGCGTTGTCGAGAAGGGGCAGGGCCGCGGCGGGATCCGGCGGCAGCCGCTTGCGCACCAGCTCCAGGCTGCTGAGGATGATCATCAGCAGATTGTTGAAGTCGTGGGCCACGCCGCCGGTCAGCTGGCCGATCGCCTCCAGCTTCTGCGACTGGAACAGCGCTTCCCTGGCCTGCTCCAGCTGCCGCTGCGATTCCAGGCGCTCGGTGATGTCCCGCGTCACCTTGGCGAAGCCGGTCAGGTTTCCGGCGGGATCGCGGATGGCATCGATCACCACATTCGCCCAGAAGCGCGTCCCGTCCTTGCGGACGCGCCATCCTTCCCTCTCGAACCGGCCGTCCCTCGCCGCGGCCGCGAGGCCGATGGCCGGCAATCCGGCGGCCCGGTCCTCATCCGTGTAGAAGCGGGAGAAATGCTCGCCGATGATCTCCGCCGGGCTGTAGCCCTTGATGCGCTCGGCGCCGGCGTTCCAGCTGCTGATCCTGCCTTCGGGATCGAGCATGTAGATGGCGTAGTCGGTCACGCCCTGGATCAACAGGCGGAACTGCTCCTCGCTTCGCGCGCGCTCCGCCATCTCCTCGCGCAGCTGGGCATTGCTGGCGTTCAGTTCCGCCGTCCGGGCGGCGACCAGCGCCTCGAGCCGCTGGGCCGCCTGCTCCTGCGCCGCGATGAAGCCGCGCACGTCGTATTGCCGGGAGCGGCTGCGCAGCGCCGCCCGCAGCGTGCTGGTCAGGCTGATCGGCTGCACCGGCCGCTCGACCAGGGTGACGTTCCGCAGACGCTGGATGATGTCCACGCGCCAGGCGGCGACCCCAGTCTGCTCTCGATGGCTGGTGAGAAGGACGAAGGGCAGGTCCGACCAGGGCGGCTGGGCATCGACCCATGCGAGCAGGCCGGTGATGTCGTGTCCCAGCAGCGCCTCCTCGGCGACGAAGGCCGCGCCGGCGCCGGCCTCCAGCTCCTCGACCAGCCGGTCGAGGCCGGGGCACACCGTCGCCGCCAGCCCCGCCCGCACCAGGATCTCCGCCGAGGCCGCTCCGTCGCGGCCGATCGGCGCGCAGACCAGCACCCGCAGGCTGCTGGGATCAGGCCCCATTCGGCCCACCGGACGACAGCAGCGGATCGGCGGTTCCGACATATTCCGGCGTCCCGGTCAGGACCCCGCGGAACTCCGAGAGCGGCGGCCCGATATGGATGCCCTGGCTGGTCAGGCGGAATTCCCGGATCGTGTGCTCGTGCATTCCCGTGCGCTTCTTGACCACCGACAAGGCCCGGCGCACGGCCCCGTCGGCTTCGAAGTACCGGACCATCAGGACCGCGTCGCTGAGATAGCTGATGTCGACCGGCGTCTCCTGCGGCCCCACCAGCCCGTGCTGCGCCAGCAGCAGCAGCGTCAGCACCCCCTGCTGGTTGAGATAGCTCAGCAGCTCGTGCATCTGCAGGATGAGAAAGCGCTCATCCGGCATCGCGTTGAGATAGCCGTTCAGGCTGTCGATCACGACCAGCCTGGCGCCGTTCTTCTCGACGGCCTCACGGACCGCCATCGCGAATTCACCCGGCGACAGCTCGGCCGGGTCGACCTGGCGGAATTCGACCAGCCCCGAAGCAAGGACTTCGTCGAGCGGCAAGCCGAGCGTCCGGGCCCGCGCCTCGACCGTGCCGCGCCCCTCGTCGAAGCCGAAGAACACCGCATGTTCGCCGCGCTGCGCCGCCGCGATGGCGAAGGTGATCGCCAGCGACGACTTGCCGACGCCGGCGGAGCCGATGATCAGGGCGTTGGTGCCACGGTCCAGGCCGCCGCCGAGCAGCGCATCCAGCTCGGCATTGCCGCTGGGCGCCACACCCGCGGGGAACGGCGTGTGGTGCTCGGCCGCGATCAGGCGCGGGAAGATCCGCAGGCCGCCGGGCTCGATCGTGAAATCGTGATAGCCGCCCCGGAACCGGATGCCCCGCATCTTGACCACGCGCAGGCGCCGCCGCTCGGCGCCATAGTCGATCGCCAGCTGCTCGAGCAGCACGACGCCGTGGGAGATCGAGTGCAGCTGCAGGTCGTCCTGGGCCGCGGTCAAGTCGTCGAGCAGGATCACCGTGCAGCGGCGCTTGGCGAAGAAATGCTTCAGCGCCAGCACCTGGCGCCGGTAGCGCAGCGGATTCTGCGCCAGCAGCCGCAGTTCGGAGAGGCTGTCGATCACGACGCGGGCCGGGTTGACCTGCTCCACACGCGCGAAGATCTGGTTGATGGTCTCGCTCAGCTCCATCTCGGCCGGGTGGAACACGGTGACCTGCTGCGCGGGGTCGAGTGTGGTCTCCGCCGGCACCAGTTCGAAGATGTCGACCCCTTCGAGCGACCAGCCGTGGCGCCGCGCCACTAGGTCGAGCTCGCGCTCCGTCTCCGACAGCGTGACGAACAGCACGCGCTCCCCCCTGGCGACGCCTGCGAGGAGGAATTGCAGCGCGATCGTCGTCTTGCCGGTGCCGGGCCGGCCTTCGTACAGGTAGAGCCGGTCGGGGTCGAGCCCGCCGCCGAGGATGTCATCCAGCCCGGCGCTGCCCGTGGATATGCGAGACGCTTCCGGATGCTCATTCATGCGGGCCTCCCCGAAAACAGTGCTTCGGACTGGTTATAGGGGGCATGGCGCCCGATTGGTATGCGCTCCTCTCCTTCCGACCGGTCGAACCGCCAGGAATTTACCATGTGGGACTGTGGCCGATCCGGTCGATGACTCGGCCCGAGACACGATCGCTTGCACGGCCGTAACCATCCATGTTACCGGTCACATCAATAAGAATGACAAATCAATCCTGGCCATGGGGAGGGCCGACATCGTGCTTGCCGTCGATCGCTTTCGCCCGACCGTCCCGCGCCTCCGGCCCTGCCGATGACGCGCCGCATGGCCTGCCGCGCCCCAGCGCGGCCCTGCCCCATCCGCCCCGGAACCGCCGACAGGAGGCGCCGGGATCGGCGATCCCCACCGCGAGCCCGGGCGAGACGGCCGACCGAAAGCTCCGCCATGCCCAAGCGTTCCCTCCGGCCGACCATGCGGGACGTCGCCCGTCTCGCCGGGGTCTCGCCGATGACCGTGTCCCGGGTGCAGGCCGGTAGCAGCCGGGTGGCGCCGGAGACGCGCGATCGCATCCGTCAGGCGATCGCACAGCTCGGCTATGTCGACGACAAAGTGGCCGCCGCCCTGTCGTCGCGCCGCACCGGCTTTATCGCCACGCTGGTGCCGACCATCACCAACTCCAACTTCGCCGACACCGCGCACGGCCTGACCGAGGCGCTGCGCCAGACCGGCTACCAGCTGCTGATCGGCTACACCCTCTACCGCATGAGCGAGGAGGAGGCGCTGGTCCGGGCGATGCTGGAGCGCCGGCCGGAGGCGATCGTGCTGGCCGGCATGCATCACACCGAGGCGGCGCGCACGATGCTGCGCAGCGCCGGCATTCCGGTGGTCGAGATCTGGGATTGCGGCGCGGCCGAGCCGATCGACCGCGCCGTCGGCTTCTCCAACATCGAGGCCGGCCGGGCCGCGGCGCGGCACCTGATCGCGCTGGGGCATCGCCGGATCGGCGCGATCGGCCCGGCGATCGGCGGCGCCAGCCACGATTTCCGCGGCGAGGCGCGGCTGGCCGGCTTCACCCAGGTGCTGCGCCAGGCCGGGCTGCCGGCCGATGCCGTGGTCCAGCGCGGCCAGGTGCCGGTGTCCTTCGCCGGCGGCGCATCCGCCATGGCCCAGCTGCTCGACGCCGATGAGCCGGTCGAGGCGATCTTCGCCGTGTCGGATCTCGCCGCCGTGGGCGCGCTGATGGAGTGCCATCGCCGCGGCATCGCCGTGCCGGAGCAGGTGTCGATCCTCGGCTTCGGTGATTTCGAGATCGGCGGGCAATGCGTGCCGGCGCTGTCGACCGTGCGAATCGATGCCGAAGACATCGGCCGCCGGGTCGGCGAGCTGCTGCTGCACGTCCTCGAGCCCCGGGACGGCGCGCCGGCGCCGCCCCGGGTGATCGATGTCGGCTTCGAGATCGTCGAGCGCGGCTCGACGGCCAGGAGGCCCGGCCGCGCCTGATCCTTCCCGCTTCCGGTCCTCCGGAGGCCACCATCAAGACGGCGGAAGCCGCGCCCCATCCTCAGCTCTGGGAGAAGTTCCATGCCCAAGATCGGTCTCCGCCATCTCACGGCGGGTTGTGCCCTGGCCCTCGGCCTCGCCGCTGTCGCGCCCGCCCAGGCGCAGGACACGCTCACCGTCTGGTTCACCAAGGGCTTCTACAAGGGCGAGGACGACGCCCTGCTGGCCCTGATCGACCGGTACCAGAAGGCCACCGGCGTGAAGGTCGAGCTGTCGCTGTACTCGACCGAGGACTGCATCGTGAAGTCGGTCGCGGCGGTCGAGGCCGGCACGCCGCCCGATGTCGGCTACTGCACCACCTATGATTTCCGCACCACCGGCCAATGGGCCTATGAGGGCCGGCTGGAGGATGTCAGCGACGTCATCGCCCCGATCAAGGACAGCTTCCAGCCCGACGCGCTGGCCACCACCTTCCTGACCAATGGCAAGACCGGGCAGAAGGCCTATTACGCCTTCCCGATCGAGCGCCAGACCATGCACATCTTCTACTGGAAGGACATGCTGCAGGACGCCGGCTTCGGCGAGGCCGACATCCCCGGCACCTGGAACGAGTACTGGGACTTCTGGTGCGACAAGGTGCAGGGCGCCCTGCGCAAGAAAGGCAAGCGGATCTACGGCATCGGCCAGCCGATGAGCGTCGCCGCGTCGGACACCTTCTTCAGCTTCCTGACCTGGGCCAACGCCTACAACGTCAAGATCGTCGACGAGACCGGCAAGATCGTGCTTGACCAGCCGGAGAACCGGGCGGCGATGATCGAGGCGGTGAAGAGCTACAGCTCGATCTTCACCCGCGGCTGCACTCCGCCCTCCTCGGTCAACTGGCTCGACACCGACAACAACGTCAATTTCCACAACAAGACGACGGTGCTGACCGACAACGCCACGATCTCGATCCCCGGCAAGCACCTGGACGATTCGACCAACCCGTCGCTGACCGAGGAGCAGCGGGCCCAGGCGAAGAAGAACTACACGGAGAACATCCGCACCACCCTGTTCCCGAAGAAGCCGGATGGCGGCACCCTGCCGAACCTGGCCGCGACCAAGACCGCGGTGATCTTCGCCGACGCCAAGAACAAGGCCCGGGCCAAGGAGTTCATGGCCTTCATGATGAAGGACGAGAACCTGACGCCCTTCGTCGAGGGCTCGGTCGGCCGCTGGTACCCGGTGACCAAGTCCGGCGCCGCCCGGCCGTTCTGGACCGACGGCACCGACCCGCACCGCGCCGTGGTGTCGAAGCAGTTCACCGATGGCACCGTGCCCTTCCCCTTCGTCTACAACTACCACTTCACCACGGTGAATGCGGAGAATGTCTGGGCCAAGGCGCTGAACCGCGTGACGCAGGATGGGGTCTCGCCCGACCAGGCAGTCGATGAGATGATCGCCCGGATCAAGGAAATCGCTGGCTAGGACCGGCCTGCCGGCCCGGCCTGCGCGCAACGCTGCGCAGGCCGGGCCGCAGCCCCTGCTCAGAGAGGATCCAGCCGATGACCGCGACCACGATCCATGCGCCCCCGGCCGCCGCCCGCGGCAGCCACCGCCGCACCTGGGCGACCTGGGGCGCGATCCTGCTGATACCCTACATCGCCGTGTTCCTGGTGCTGGTGGCCTATCCGGTCGGCTACGGCCTCTATCTCGGCGCCAACCCGGCCAGCTACCGCCGGCTGTTCGCCGACCCGATCTTCCTGACCGCGGCGGTCAACACCATCCTGTTCCTGCTGATCGCGGTGAATGTGAAGATGGTGATCGCGCTCGGCCTGTCCGGCTTCTTCGCCGTGCCGCGCTGGTGGATCCGGCTGCTGCTGGTGTTGTTCATCCTGCCCTGGGCGGTGCCGTCGATCCCGACCATCCTGTCCTTCCGGGTCATGCTCAATCCCGAGACGGGCATGATCAACCAGCAGCTGTTCCATCTGTTCGACATCTTCGAGGGGCCGCCCTGGCTGACCGATCCCTGGCTGGCCTTCTTCGGCGCCGTCGTGGTCCATATCTGGAAGTCGCTGCCGTTCTGGACCCTGATCCTCTTGACCGGCCGCCTGGCCATCGCCCGCGACCTGTACGAGGCCGCTTCGGTCGACGGCGCCTCGCGCTGGCAGCGCTTCCGCTTCGTCACCTGGCCGTCGGTGGCGGCGCTCTACGTCACCTCGACCATCCTGTCGACGATCTGGACGCTGGGCGACTTCAACAGCGTCTATCTGCTGACCGGCGGCGGCCCGAACGACAGCACCCAGGTGCTGGCCACGCTGGGCATCCGCTACCTGCGCAACAACGCCCTCGACCTCGGCGTCGCCTCGATCATCGTCGCCATGCCGCTGATCCTGCCGCTGGTCTTCGTCATGGTGAAGCGCCTGTCCAAGGGAGGCGAGGCATGAAGCGCTTTCTCAACGAGGCGGCGCTGATCGCGATCGCCATCCCGGTGGTGCTGTGGACGGTGGTGCCGCTGTACCACCTGTTCATCCTGGCGATCTCGCCGCAGGACGCGGTGCTGGCCGGCACGCTGTGGCCGGAGCATCCGACCTTCTCCAACTTCCTCACCGTGTTCCGGCAGCAGCACTACTATCTCAGCAACTTCTGGCTGCAGCTCGGCAACAGCTTCTTCATCGCCGTCACCACCGGGGTGGCGACCCTGTTCGTCGCCACCTGCGCCGCCTTCGCCATCAGCCGGCTGCGTGTGCCGGGCGGCCGCCACGTGATGAACCTGGCGCTGACCACCTACCTGATCCCTGCCGCCTTCCTGGCGGTGCCGATGTACAAGACCATGGGCTCCTACGGGCTGCTGGACACCCAGACCGCGCTGATCCTGGCGATGATCGCCCTGGCCTCGCCCTACGCCATCTGGGTGCTGAAGCAGGCCTCGGACAAGCTGCCGCGCGAGCTGGACGAGGCGGCGATCATGGACGGGGCCAAGCCGCTGCAGATCTTCCGCATGGTCTATCTGCCGCTGATGCGCCCGACCCTGGTGGCGATCGGCATCTACGCGCTGCTGCTGGCCTGGAACGAGTACCTCTACGCCTTCCTGCTGCTGTCGAGCGAGAAGGCGGCGCCGCTGTCGGTCGGGCTGGGACTGTTCCTGTCGGCCGACGATTCGCCGTGGAACCTGCTGATGGCGACCGGGCTGATCTACGCCGTGCCGCCGGCCGTGATCTACTACGTCTTCCGCAACGCCATGACCAGCGGGCTGACGGCGGGGGCGGTGAAGGGCTGAGCCTTCCCCGCCCTGCCAGGGTCAGACCGCGGCGACCCGGCCGGACGCTAGGTCGTAGACGCCGCCGACGACCTTGACCTTGCCCTGCTTGACCAGCCCCGAGACGACCGGGTCGCCGGTGACCAGGAGCTGGACGTTGCGGCGGACATTCTCGACGGTGGCGTCGGCGAGGAGATCCGCCCCGCCCTTCGCCTTCGCCGCCTCGACCGCCGGCTTGATCGAATTGACCAGCTCGGGAAGATGGCCGGGCAGCTTTGTGCCGTCCTTCAGCACCTTGATGGTCGCGTCGACCGCCCCGCAATTGCTGTGGCCGAGCACCAGGATCAGCGGGATGTTCAGGACCAGCGCCCCGTATTCGAGGCTGGCCAGCCCGTCATCGTTCAGGAAGTTGCCGGCGACCCGGACCACGAACAGATCGCCCGGCCCCTGGTCGAAGGCCAGCTCCGGCGCGACGCGGGAATCGGCGCAGCTCAGGATCGAGGCGAAGGGGTACTGGGCGGCCACCCGGGCGGCGCGGCCGGCCGAATAGTCCTTCTGCGCCGGCGCGTTGGCGACATAGCGGGCGTTGCCGTCCATCAGCCGCTGCAGGGCTTCGTCGGGGGAGACCGGGGCCGTCGCCGCCGGCCCCTTGCCCTTGGCCTCGGCCGCGCCGCAGGCGGAGAGGGCCGCGCCGGCCGAGAGGAGAGCCGCGCCGCCGACGAGCAGGCCGCGGCGTGAGACCGGGAGCGCCGGCCGCTCCGCTTCAGCAGGACAATGCTGGTCGCACATGAAATTTCCTTTCTTAAATGCATCAGGGCAACGAGGCGGGGCCTTAAAAATTGCACCCGACCGGAATGTTATTTCTCTTGTGTGAAATTTCCAATCTCAAACTGCGGGCAACGCCCGCGGCCGATCGAACGAAAAAGGGCGGCCGAAGCCGCCCTTCCCGTCCGGACTGCCGCCGATGCTACTTCGGCGTCGCCTCGGTCATGATTTGCTGCCGCGCCACCGCCAGCAACGCATCCATCTTCTTGCGCAGCCGGTGGTCGGACAGGTCGACGTCGTGGATCTTCAAGTCGGCATAGACCTTGTCGTGGACGTCCTCGTCGGTCTGCTTCTCGAAGTCGGACATGATGACCTCCTTCGCATAGGCCTCGGCGTCGGCGCCGGTCTTGCCCAGCAGCTCGGCCGCCCACAGCCCCAGCAGCTTGTTGCGCCGATTCTGGATCCGGAACAGGAGCTCCTGGTCGTGCTGGAACTCCGCCTCGAAAGCCTGCCCCCGCGAGTCGAACGTCGTCATGCCGTGTCCTTCCACCTGCCCGCGGCCGCGGGCGCACGTCGCATCATGGCGCAGGATATAGCGACTCTGCGCGCCGCGGTCACCCCCGAGGCAACAGGGAGCGTGCAATTGTTTAGCAGACGTGCGCTTGCTATATGTGCGCGGACGCGGACGTCCTGCCGGGACGTCCCGACCTTTTTTGTTGGCATCACCGTGGACGTTTCGACATGAGCCGCCGCAGGCGCATCTACGAGGGCAAGGCCAAGGTCCTCTACGAAGGACCGGAGCCCGGCACGATCGTCCAGTACTTCAAGGACGATGCGACGGCGCATAACGGGACGAAGAAGGCGGTGATCTCGGGCAAGGGGGTGCTGAACAACCGCATCTCCGAGTACCTGATGACCCGCCTGTCCGAGATCGGCGTGCCGACGCATTTCATGCGCCGCCTGAACATGCGCGAGCAGCTGATCCACGAGGTCGAGATCATCCCGCTCGAGGTGGTGGTGCGGAACATCGCCGCGGGATCGTTCTCGAAGCGCTTCAACGTGCCCGAGGGCACGCCGCTGCCGCGCTCGATCATCGAGTACTACCTGAAGTCGGACGAGCTCAACGACCCGATGGTGTCGGAGGAGCACATCACCGCCTTCGGCTGGGCCAACGCCCAGGACCTGGACGACATCGTGTCGCTGTCGTTGCGGGTGAACGACTACCTCACCGGCCTGTTCCTCGGCATCGGCCTCAAGCTCGTCGACTTCAAGCTCGAATTCGGCCGCCTGTACGACGAGAACGATGAGATGCGGATCGTCCTGGCCGACGAGATCAGCCCGGACAACTGCCGCCTGTGGGACGTGCAGACCAACGAGAAATTCGATAAGGATCGCTTCCGCCAGGATCTCGGCGGCGTCCTCGAGGCCTATCAGGAAGTGGCCCGGCGCCTCGGCATCCTGCCGGAAGGAAGTGTCGTCGACATCCGCGAGAACCAGGTCGCCCCATGAAAGCCCGCATCCACGTCATGCTGAAGCCCGGTGTCCTGGACACCCAGGGCAAGGCGATCGGTCATTCCCTGCAGGGCCTCGGCTTCGACGAGGTCGGCGAGGTGCGGCAGGGCAAGGTGATCGAGGTCGAGATCGCCGCCGCCGACGCCGCCCAGGCCAAGGCGCGCCTGGACGAGATGTGCCGCAAGCTGCTGGCCAACCCGGTCACCGAGAGCTACACGATCGACGTCGTCGCCTGAGGCGGCCCGCGTTCGCAGCCTATCCCTCCGTCATGGCGAGCCCCGAAGGGGCGTGGCCATCCAGGGCCGCTCGCATCGGCCCCTGGATGGCCACGGCGCTGCGCGCCTCGCCATGACGGATGTGTTTATGGCCTCTCACACCGCCGCGGCCGCCTGCGCCTCGAGATGGGCCGTGAGCCCGTCGGGCAGCTTCAGCCGCGCCGCCAGGTCGTCGAGATAGGCCTTCTCGCGCGGGTCGTCCGCGTCGATCGCCAGCCGTGAGGCCAGCCAGATCTCCGCCGCCTGTTCCGGCGTCGCCGCCAGGGCCGCGATCGCGGCGATGTCGAGCGGCTTGGCCAGCTCGTCCATGACGAAGGCCTTCTCCTCGGTGCCGAGGCCGAGCTGGCCGATGCGGTCGAACAGCGCCTTCTGCTCGGTCGCGTCGATATGGCCGTCGGCCTTGGCCGCGGCGATCATCGCCCGCACCACCGCGATCCGCGCGTCGCCGCCGCCGGCGGCGCTCTGCGTCTCCAGGTCGAACGGGCTGCGCGGCGGCGGCAGTGGGATCGGCTGCTGCGCCGGGGGCTGGGCCGGGGCCGGCGCCCGGTTGGCCGACCAGTCCTGCCACGCCTTGTAGGCCAGGCCGCCGAGCACCGCGGCGCCGCCATAGCCGAGCATCGAGCCGCCGAACTTCCTGACCTTCTTCGAACCGAGGAGGAGGCCGATCAACCCGCCGCCGACGGCGCCGGTGGCCAGCGTGCCGAGATTGCCGGACAAGCCGGAGGTCTTGCCGCCGGGCTGCTTGCCGCCGCCCAGGAAATCCTCGAACAGCTTCTTCGGGTCGATCACGCGCCTGTCCTCCGGTCGTTGCCACGGACGGCAGATGGCCCGGCCGGCGGGGCCCGGCAAGGCCGGCCTGCGCTCAATCCGCCGGGCGCGACGACATGTCCGGCTCCCGCGGCACCCGGGTGGTGCCGGCCGCGGCGGCGACGATCCAGTCGCGGAAGGCTCGCACCATCGGCCGGCGCATCGACCGCGTCGTGGTGACGAAATGGTAGCTGGCGGCGCTCGGCACCGAAAGGTCGAGCGGCCGCACCAGCCGGCCCGCCGCCAGGTCGTCGGCCACGAGCGAGAACA
>NZ_JBCNNF010000177.1:0-13813 GCF_039594555.1 Inquilinus sp. | reverse complement strand
CCAGCGCGGCCTCTTCGGTCAGGCCGAAGATCCTGTCGGCAAACCGGCGCCGCCAATCCGAAAGTTCCCGCTCCAGACGGGCCGCGCGCCGATCCGGCTGGATCTTCTGGATGCCGAAGGCGATTTCCGCGATCACCACCGTCGGCAGCGCCAGTTCGGCGTCATGCCGGATCAGCCAGTCGATCACGGCGGGATCGGGCGCTTTGCGCAGGGTCTCGGAAACGACGTTGGTGTCGAGGAAGATCAAAGGTCCGGACCTGGATCGACACGACGAGCGCTGCGGATCACCGCTTCGAGATCGATATCCGTGTCGCGGTCCTTTGCCAGCCGGGCATAGAACGAAGCTGCGGGCTCGCGGCCGGCTTCGCGAATTTCATACGCCTCCAGCGCACGCTCCACGACGTCGGCAATCGATCGGTTTTCGCGGCGGGCGAGGCGGTGGGCGAGATCCCGGGCCTTGGCGCTGCGAACGGAGAGTTGAGGTTCCGCCATGGCATCCTCCATTCAGGAGAATGATAGGTCGCCGGGGCGCTGCCATCAAGATGGCTGCTGATGGCTTGATGGCAGAAGCAGCGGCCGTTGGCCCTTAATTCTGTGCCTCCGCCACTTTCTGCCGGATCTCGTCGGCGAAGGTCGCGGCCTGGATCGGCTTCTGGATGTAGGAGGAGCCGCCGGCGGTCAGAGCCTGGTCGATCAGGCTCATGTCGCGGGTGGCGCTGATCATGATCACCGGCAGGTCGCCATAGCCGCCATGGCCGCGGATCAGCGAGCACAGCTCGGTGCCGGAGACCTCCGGCATGACGATGTCGATCAGCACGGCGTCGAAATCCGCCGCCGGCTGGCCGCCATCCTCGAGATGCAGCGCGGCCATCGCCTCGGCGGCGCTGGCGCAGGTCTCGACGGTGACGCCGTCGGCCCGCAGCATCGCGGCGGCGAATTCCAGGAACAACTCGTCGTCGTCGACGAGGAGGATCTTCATCGGCCCGGCCTGCCCGGTCACGGCCGAGATGCCCGCCGGATCACGGGCAACGCCTCGCCCGGGGATAAGGCCGGCGGCTTCCGACATGACGCATTTCCCGCTGCTGCTCCGCTGTCCGTGGTCGGCATGCCCCGCCCATGCTGAGGGCCGGCCATCCCGGCCGGCGAGGAATTGCAGATAATCAATGCGATGGCAAATGGTTCCGGGTGGCCCATGTGAACGTTACCATCCTTCGATTCGCCACGCTATGCGCCCCGATGATCGGTGCGGACCGCGGCGGCGAGCGCGCTGGCTGGCACGGGCTGGCCGAACAGATAGCCCTGTCCCTGCCCGACGCCGAGCCGCCGCAGGATGTCCCGCTGCGCCGGGCTCTCGACATGCTCGGCGCACAGTGAAACGCCGAAGGTCTCGGCGAAGCGGGCGACGCCGTCGATCAGCCTTTCGCAGCGCGGGTCGGTCGCCACGGTCTGCACGATCTCGCCGGCGATCTTGATGGCGGAGAAGGGCAGCCGCGACAGCGCCGCCAGATTGGCCTCGCCGCTGCCGAAATCGTCCAGCTCGAAGGCGATGCCCAGCCCGACCATGCGCTCCACCACCGCCTCGACCTCGGCCGGCATGCGGGTCAGGGCCCGTTCGACGATCTCGATCTGCAGCAGGCTCAGCGGCAGCCCCGCCTCGCTCATGCGGCTCAGCATGGCGGTGAACACGGCGTCGGACTGCATCACCGCGACCGGAATGTTGATCGAGATCGGCACCAGCGCGTCGCGCGGCAGCTGGATCAGCGTGTCGGCCAGAGACTGCAGCAGCCACTCGGTGTATTTCAGCGCCAGGTCGGGACGGCGTTCGACCCAGGGAATGAAGTGGCTGGGCGACAGCACGCCGAGGGTCGGATGGTTCCAGCGGGCCAGCGCCTCGAAACCGGTGACCCGGCCGCTGACCAGATTCACCCGCGGCTGGAACACCAGGCCGATCTGGTTGGTTTGCAGCGCCGCCGGTATGTCGAATTCGACCGCCGAGATCGACATCGCCCGGCGCACCTCCGGCGTGGCGGCCGAGGCGATGCCGGTGGCCGACTGCTTGGCGTAGTACATCGCCATATCGGCCAGGCGCTTCAGCAGCGCCGGGTCGGATTCATGGTCCGGGCAGGTGGCGATGCCGATGCTGCAATAGATCGGCAGTCGGTAGCCGCGCAGCATCGCCGGCTCCTTCAGCGCCCGGGTGATCCGGCCGGCGGCGGCCGTCGCCGTGCCGGCATCGGCGGCGACGATGGCGGCGAACTCGTCGCCGCCCAGCCGGGCCACGAAGGCTTCTGTCGACAAAGCGCGGCGCAGCCGGCTGCCGACGATCGCCAGCAGCAAGTCGCCGACCTCATGGCCCAGGGTATCGTTGACCTTCTTGAATTCGTCCAGATCCATGAACAGGACCGAGACCGGGCAGGCCGCATCCACCCCGCGGGCGAAGGTCTCGGCCAGCCGTTCCTCGAAGCAGCGGCGGTTGGGCAGGCCGGTCAGCGGGTCGCGATAGATCAGGTCCTGCACCTCGCGGTCCCGCAGGTCGCGCCGCAGCGCCATGGCGAACAGCCGGCCGATGGTCTGGCGCAGCGGCTCCGGCATCTCTTTCGGTTGGGACGGGCCGGCCAGCACCAGGGCGCCGGCGATCCGGCCGTCATCATCGGTCAGCGGCTCGGCAAGGACGATCGCCGGTGCCTCGGCCAAGCCCAGGGGACCGGCGGCCGGGGCATTGGTGAACACGGCAACACCTGGGGGCGAGCCGGAGAGGCCGACTCGGATCGTTCCCAGCGCGTCCAGCAGCGGGCCCTGCAGCCCGCTCTGCGCCAGCAGCGACAGGCTGGCACCGCTTTCGTCGAGCCGCAGAAAGGCGACGCCGATGCCGGGATCCTGCAGGCGGCCCATTGCCTGGGCGACACCGCGCAGCACGGCGTCGATTGGGTCGCCGTCGACCAGGGACTGCAGGGCGTCGCGTTCCAGCGCGATCAGGGGTGGGGAAGCGGAATCGGTCATCGGGCCGGGACAGTCAGCCCCGACCGGAAGGAGGCCCGGATCGCCACAAGCCGCGGCTGGACGGTCGCTACTCTGCCGCTCATGGCTTCCGCGTCATCTCCCGGTCGAACGAATGGCCCGATGGCCTCCGCCGATTAGAGCCGGAATCATTTCCAGGGCGGAAGGCAAATCAATTAAATACAATTTTAGTAAACTGCAATCTCCTTGGCCTGTCCAGCCGGATAGAGCCGAGTCGCGGGCAACCCGCGCCGATTGACGAATCGAACGACAGCCGCCAAAGGTGAACCGCCGGGCGCTCCGCGGGGCGGCGATCGCGAAGACACAGGGGAAAGATCATGCGCATCCATGGGCGACGGCATCTCATCGGTTCGATCGCGGCGGCGGCCCTCTCCCTCGGTGCCGTGCTGCCGGCCCAGGCGGCGGGCGGCAAGCTGGTCTTCATCTCGCCCGACCCGCTCGGCGTGAACGAGTTCCTCAAGCTCGGCCGCAAGGGCGCGGAGCAGGCGGCGGCCGCGATCGGCGGCGAGGCCAAGATCTACGAGAGCACCGATCCCGCCACCCGCCGCCAGAATGTCGAGGCGGCGGCGCGCGAGGGCGCGGCGGTGGTGATCGTGATCGGCTTCGAGTTCGGCGACATCGTGCCGGACGCGGCGGCCAAGTTCCCGGACATCAAGTTCCTGATCGTCGACCAGTGCATCCAGAAGCCGATGCCGAATGTCTATTGCGCCGTGTTCCGCGAGCATGAGGGCGCGTATCTGGCCGGCGCCGAGGCGGCGCTGACCTCGGACAGCGGCACCATCGGGTCGATCGGCGCGCTGGACATCCCGTTCCTGCATCGCTTCACCGACGGCTTCGCCGCCGGCGCCAAGGCGGTGAACGACGAGATCGTGGTCAGCCCGACCGTCTGGGTCGGCGGCGACCACCCGTTCTCCGACCCGGTGCGGGCGCAGCAGCAGGCGGTGTCGCTGATCAGTGAGGGCGCCGACCGGGTGCTGGCCGCCACCTCCGGCGGCAATGGCGGCATCTTCAAGGCGGCGGAGGCGACGCCGGGCACGCTGGCCTTCGGCGTCGACGTCAACCAGTGCCCGCTGGCGCCGGGCGTGGTGATGGACAACATCGAGAAGAAGGTCGATGTCGCCCTGGTCGAGGCGGTGAAGGGCATCCTCGCCGGCACCCAGGCGCCGCTCACCTCCTATGGCGTGAAGGAGGGCGGCATCACCCTGACCGGGCTCGGCGACGACGTCGCCAATTCGAAATGCCTGATCGCCGGGCATCCCGACGTCATCACCAAGGTGCGCGAGCTGCGCGACGCCATCGCCGCCGGCACGGTGACGGTGGCCGACCCGCTGACGGCCGGCCAGTAACCGGCGCAGAGGGGCCGGGGCATGGCATTCCTTGAGATGCGCGGCATCGTCAAGCGCTACCCCGGGGTGCTGGCCAATGACCGGATCGACCTGTCGGTCGAGGCCGGCGAGATCCATGCGGTGATGGGCGAGAACGGGGCCGGCAAGTCGACCCTGATGGGCATCCTCTACGGGCTGGTGCAGCCGGACGGGGGCGAGATCGTGATCGACGGCCGGCCCCGGCCGTTCCGGTCGCCGACCGACGCCATCGCCGCCGGCCTCGGCATGGTGCACCAGGCCTTCAAGCTGTTCGACAGCCTGACGGTGTGGGAGAACGTGGTCTACCGGGTCGAGCCGCGGCGCGGGCCGTTCATCGACCGCGCCGCCGCCCGCCGCACGGTGGCGGCGCTGGCCGCCCGCCACGGGCTGCCGGTCGATCCCGACGCCCGTGTCGGCACGCTGCCGGTCGGGGTCAAGCAGCGGATCGAGATCCTGAAGGCGCTGTACCGCGACGCCCGCATCCTGATCCTGGACGAGCCGACGGCGGTGCTGACCCCGGGCGAGCGCGACGGGCTGTTCCAGGTGATGCGCGGCCTGGCGGCGGACGGGCGGACCATCCTGTTCGTCACCCACAAGATCCATGAGGTGATGGCGGTGACCGACCGCATCACCGTGCTGCGCGACGGCCGCAACGCCGACCGCATGGTGACGGCCGAGACCGACCCGCAGGCGATCATCCGGGCGATGACCGGCCGCAACGTCTCGCTGAAGGTCGACAAGGCGGCGGCGCAGCCGGGCAAGCCGCTGCTGGAGGTCGAAGGCCTGACCCTGGCGGCGCCGGGGAAGCCGGCGGTCGACGGCGTCTCCTTCGCCGTGCGGGCGGGCGAGATCGTCGGCATCGCCGGGGTCGCCGGCAACGGCCAGACCGAGCTGATCGAGATCCTGGCCGGGCTGCGGGCCGCGGATGCCGGGACCATCCGGGTCGACGGGCGCGACGTCACCGCCGCCGGGGTCGCCGGCCGTCGCGCCGCCGGCATCGCCTATGTGCCCGAGGACCGGGCCCGCACCGGCACGGCCCTGCGGGCCAGCGCCGCCGACAATCTCGCCATGGGCTTCCACCGACGGGCGCCGCTGTCGCGCCGCGGCGTGCTCGATCGCGCGGCGATGCGGGAGCGGGCGCGCGGCCTGATCGCCCGCTTCGGCATCAGGATCCCGGGCGAGGGCACGGCCGTCGGCACCCTGTCCGGCGGCAACCTGCAGAAGGTGGTGGTGGCGCGCGAGCTGGACCATGAGGCGCCGGTGCTGATCGCCGAGCAGCCGACCCGTGGCGTCGATGTCGGCGCGATCGAGTTCATCCACGCCCGGCTGGTGGCGGAGCGCGACCGCGGCCGCGCCGTGCTGCTAGTCTCGGCCGAACTCGGCGAGATCCTCGCCCTCTCCGACCGGGTGCTGGTCATGTATGAGGGCCGGGTGATCGCCGAGGTGCCCGGCGCCGAGGCCACCGAGACCGGCCTCGGCCTGCTGATGGCCGGGGTAACGGGGCAGGCGGCATGACCGCCGCCGCCACCGCCCTGCGCGGCGCCGCGACCTCCTCGGTGCTGTGGGCGATCCTCGGCGGGCTCGTGATCGGGGCGCTGATCACCCTGGCCGCCGGGCACGACCCAGTCGCGGTCTATGGCGAGATCCTGGCCGGCGCCCTGGTCGGGCCGAACCTGGCGGAGACCGTGGCCCGCGCGGTGCCGCTGGTCGGCATGACGCTGGTGGCGGCGATCCCGCTGCGCGGCGGCATGGTCAATCTCGGCGGCGACGGCCAGCTGGTGCTGGGCGGGCTGATGGCGGCGGTGGTGGCACTGTACCTGCCGGCGCCCGGCGAGGTCCGGCTGGCGGCCGCGATCCTGGCGGCCATGGCCGTCTCCGGCGCCTACGCCGCGCTGGCGGCCTGGGGCGAGGTGCGGTTCGGCGTGCCGCTCTTGATCTCGACCCTGCTGCTCAGCTATCCGGCCCGGGGCGTCAGCTCCTACCTGGCGCGGTTCCCGCTGCGCGACCCGTCGACCGGCATGCCCGAGACCTATCGGGTCGAGGAGGCGGCGCGGCTGCCGGTGCTGGTGCCGGGCACGCCGATCACCTGGGGCCTGGTCCTGCTGCTGCTGGTGATCGCCGTGGTGGTGTTCACCGACCGGCGCGGCGCCGCCGGCTACGAGCTGCGGCTGCGCGGCCTCAATCCGCGCTTCGTCGCCTATGGCGGGGTCGATCTCGGCCGCCAGACCGTGCGCACCCTGTTCGCCAGCGGCGCCGTGGCCGGGCTGGTCGGCGCCATGCTGGTGCTGGGCGACCAGTTCCGCTTCACCGACAACGCGCTGCTGTCGCCGGCCTACACCTGGTCCGGGCTGATGGCGGCGCTGCTGGCGATGGGCGAGCCGGTCGGTGCGGTCTGCGCCGGGCTGTTCTTCGCCGCGCTGCAGACCGGCGGCTTCGCCATGGAGCGGGCGACCGAGGTGCCGCGGGTGCTGACCCTGGCGCTGCAGGCGGTGATCATCCTGCTGCTGGCCATGCGCCACGGCCTGAGGCGACGCTGATGGATTGGCTGTCGCTGTTCAACGCGGTGCTGTTCGCCCAGACCATCCAGGCGGTGACGCCGATCCTGCTGGCCGCGCTGGCCGGGGTGCTGTGCGACCGCGCCGGCGTGTTCAACATCGCGCTGGAAGGCCAGATGCTGATCGGCGCCTTCGCCGCCATCGCCGGCACCTGGTATACCGGCAGCGTCGCCGGCGGCGTGGCCGTGGCGCTCATCGGCACCATGGCGTTCTCGGCGATCCTGGCCTTCGGGTCGACCTGGTTCCGCGGCGACCCGATCGTCATCGGCATCGGCCTCAACCTGCTGGCCTCGGGCCTGACCGCCTTCTTGCTGCGCACGCTGTTCGGCGTCTCCGGCACCTTCACCGACCCGACGATGCAGGACCTGCCGCGCGTGGTGCTGCCGCGGATCGCGGCGGTGCCCTGGTTCAACCGCGTCTTCGGCAGCCACACCGTGCTCACCTGGGCGGCCTGGGCCCTGGTGACGGTGATCGCCGTCTTCCTGTTCCGCACCGTCTGGGGCCTGCGCCTGCGCGGGGTGGGGGAGCGGCCGGACGCGGCGGAGACGCTGGGCGCCGGCGTCGCCCGCACCCGCATCGCCGCGGTGCTGGCCGGCGGCGCCCTGTGCGGCCTGGCCGGGGCGCAGCTGTCGCTCGGCAGCGTCACGCTGTTCGCCGAGGATATGAGCGCCGGGCGCGGCTGGATCGCGGTGGTGGCGGTGATGCTGGGCCGCGGCCATCCGGTCGGCGTCGCCCTGGCCTGCCTGCTGTTCGGCTTCGCCGACGCCGCCGGCCTGCGGCTGCAGGGACGGGGGCTGCCGAACCAGCTCACCGATATGGCACCCTATGTCATCACCCTGGTCGCGCTGGTGATCGCCCGCGGGCGCCGCCGGCGCGGGGCCATGGCCTGAGAGCCGAGAGAGGAAGCGATGGAAGACCCTTATGTCCTGGCGGAAGAAGCCGCCGCGGTCCTGAAGCAGAAGCTCGGCGCCGACCATCACGCCGCGATCGTGCTCGGCTCCGGCTGGGGCCCGGCGGTGGATAGAATCGGCGAGACCGTGGCCGAGTTGCCCTTCGCCGAGATCCCGGGCTTCCCGCCGACCACCGTGCTGGGCCACAAGGGCGTGTTCCGCAGCGTCAGGGCCGGCGACCGGCGCATCCTGGTGATGGCCGGGCGGGTGCATCTCTATGAGGGCCATCCGCCGGCCAAGGTGGTGCATGGCGTCCGCAGCGCGGTGTTGGCGGGCACGAAGATCGTGATCCTGACCAATGCCTGCGGCGGCCTGCGCCCCGGCATGAAGCCGGGCGAGCCGGTGCTGATCCGCGACCACATCAACTTCACCGGCGTGTCGCCGCTGTTCGGGCCGAACCCGGACAGGCTGGGGCCGCGCTTCGTCGACCTGACCGGCTGCTATTCGCCGCGGCTGCGCCAGGCGGCGCAGGCGCTGGATCCGTCGCTGACCGAAGGCGTCTATGTCGGCTTCCCCGGCCCGATGTTCGAGACGCCGGCCGAGATCCAGATGGTCGGCCGCTGGGGCGGCGACATGGTCGGCATGTCGACGGTGCTGGAGGCGATCGCCGCCCGCCATCTCGGCGCCGAGGTGCTGGGCCTGTCGCTGGTCACCAACCTCGCGGCCGGCCTGCCGGGCGCCGATCTCGACCATGAGCACATCCTGGACGTCGCCAAGGGCACGGCGGAGCGGATGGGTGGGCTGTTCCACGACCTGGTGCGCGCGATCTGACGGCTCCGCCGGAACCGGGCGCCGGACGCCGCCATTTCCGATCAGGGAGAGTGGCTGTCGCGAGGCTGTCCGATGCGGCGCATCAGGCGGGTCCCGACGGAGTCCAGCGCCGTGTCGTCCGTCGGCTATGATCCGAAGACCAGGTCCCTCGACGTCGAATATGCCGGCGGGATTGTCTATCGCTACTACCCGGTTCCGGACCGGGTCTGGCGCCAACTGCTGGCGGCGGAGTCGAAGGGCCGGTTCGTGAACGCCCGCATCCGCGACGCCTACCCCTTCCGCCGCCTCGGGTGAACCCGTCCGGAGGTGGCCTCGACCACCGCCGGACGGTCCCATCAACGCATCGTCAGTGGTTGTTGCGCGGCACGCCCTTGGTCTGGGCGACGCGCTGGTACTTCAGCGCCGGCTTCAGCGCCATGCCCTCGGCCAACTGGTCGGTCAGGGCGCGCTGGATCTCCTGCCACGGCGTCTGGTGGTCCGGATACTTGAAGCCGCCCTGGGCCTCCAGCGCGGACCGCCGGCGCGCCAGCTCCTCGTCGGAGACCAGCACGTTCACGCTGCGTCGGCGCAGATCGACCCGGACCTTGTCGCCGGTCTTCAGCAGGGCCAGGCCGCCGCCGGCCGCCGCCTCGGGCGAGGCGTTGAGGATCGAGGGCGACCCCGAGGTGCCGGACTGCCGGCCGTCGCCGATGCAGGGCAGGGCGTGGACGCCCTTCTGGATCAGCCGCGCCGGTGGCTGCATGTTCACCACCTCGGCCGCGCCGGGATAGCCGATCGGGCCGGTGCCGCGGATCACCAGGATCGAGAACTCGTCGATCTCCAGCGTCGGGTCCTCGATCCGGTGGTGGTAGTCCTCCGGCCCCTCGAACACCACGGCCTTGCCTTCGAAGGCCTCGGGGTCCTGCGGGTTCGACAGATAGCGGTCGCGGAACTCCGGCGAGATCACGCTGGTCTTCATGATCGCGCTGTCGAACAGGTTGCCCTTGAGGTTCAGGAAGCCAGAATGGGCCTTCAGCGGCCGGTCGACCGGGCGGATCACCTCGGGGTTCAGGTTCTCGACGTCGCGGCAGTTGTCCCCGATGGCGCGGCCGTTGACCGTGATCGCGTCCGGGTGCGGCAGCAGCCCGGCCTTCAGCAGCTCCGCCACCACGGCCGGCACGCCGCCCGCCTGGTGGTAGTCCTCGCCGAGATACTCGCCGGCCGGCTGCAGGTTGACCAGCAGCGGGATGTCGTGGCCGACCTTCTCCCAGTCGTCATTGTTCAGCGGCACGCCGAGATGCGCGGCGATGGCGTTCAGGTGGATCGGCGCGTTGGTCGACCCGCCGATGGCGGAGTTGATCACGATCGCGTTCTCGAACGCCTTCCGGGTCATGATGTCGGACGGCTTGATGTCCTGCTCGACCATCTCGACGATGCGCAGGCCGGTCTCGTAGGCGATCTGGCCACGCTCGCGATACGGCGCCGGGATCGCGGCCGAACCGGGCAGCTGCATGCCCAGCGCCTCGGCCAGCGAGTTCATGGTCGAGGCCGTGCCCATGGTGTTGCAGTAGCCGACCGACGGGGCCGAGGCGGCGACGATGTTCATGAACTCGTTGTAGTCGATCTCGCCGGTGGCCAACCGCTCGCGCGACCGCCAGACGATGGTGCCGGACCCGACCCGCTCGCCCTTGTGCCAGCCGTTCAGCATCGGCCCGACCGACAGGGCGATGGCCGGGATGTTGACGGTGGCGGCCCCCATCAGCAGCGCCGGGGTGGTCTTGTCGCAGCCGACCGTGAGCACGACGCCGTCCAGCGGATAGCCGTACAGCAGCTCGACCAGCCCCAGATAGGTCAGGTTGCGGTCCAGCGTCGCCGACGGGCGCTTGCCGGTTTCCTGGATCGGGTGGCACGGGAACTCGAACGGGATGCCGCCGGCGGCGCGGATGCCGGCGCTGACCCGCTTGGCCAGCTCGAGATGATGCCGGTTGCAGGGCGACAGGTCCGACCCGGTCTGGGCGATGCCGATCATCGGCTTGCCGGACTGAAGCTCCTCGCGCGTGATCCCGAAATTCAGGTAGCGCTCGATATACAGGGCCGTCATCCCCGGATCGTCGGGGTTGTCGAACCACTGCTGGGACCGCAGGGTCCGGGATCGGTCTTGGCCGGCCATCGTTTGTTTTCCTCCACGCACCGCTCGTTGTCGGCGCTGACTGCAACGTAATTGTACGACGATATAGTATGGCATCAGCCCGGTGGCCAGATACAGATGGATTCGTCAGGCGTCCGCCGGCGCTCCGTCCGCCCTGATCCCGCCATCTCCGGATGCTGTGCTGCAGCCGGTCCGTGGGGCGGGAGGATTGCATGATCGGTCGGCGTCGGATGCTGATGGGCGCGGCCCTGGCCGCCGGGCTGGGCCCGGCCCTCCACGCCGCCCGGGCGGCGCCGGCGGACTGGGCGGCGCAACTGGTGGCCGCGGCCCAGGCGCAGATCGGCGCCACCGTCACCTACGACCCCGCCTATGCCCGGCTGGCCTATCCCGGCGGGGACGTGCCGCGCGACCGCGGCGTCTGCACCGATGTCATCATCCGCGCCTATCGCGACGCCTTCGGCATCGACCTGCAGCGGCTGGTGCATGAGGATATGCGCGCGAACTTCTCGCGCTATCCCCGCGCCTGGGGCCTGTCGCGGCCGGACCCGAACATCGACCACCGGCGGGTGCCGAATCTGCAGACCTTCTTCCGCCGCCGGGGCCGGGCGCTGCCGGCCGACACGGCGCCGGCGGGCTTCGCCGAGGGCGACCTGGTGACGCAGATGCTGCCCGGCAACCTGCCGCACATCGCCGTCGTCACCGGCCGAACCGGCCCCAGCGGGGCGCCGCTGGTAGTGCACAACATCGGCGGCGGTGCGCGGCTGGAGGATCGGCTGCTCGACTTTCCGGTCACGGGCCGCTACCGCTTCATCACCGGCTAGACCGGCACCGATCCCCCAGCAGGCAGGCCCGGCATGAAAGCCGCCATCTTCGATCTCGACGGCACCCTGGTGGACAGCGCGCCCGACATCGCCCATGCGGTGAACCTCATGCTGGCCGATCGCGGCGCCCCGGCGCAGGAGACGGCCTTCATCGAGACGCTGGTGGGGGAGGGGGCACGGATGCTGGTGGTCAAGCTGCACCGCGCCCTGGGCCTGCCGGAGGCGGATGTCGACCGCGACACCCGGATCTATCTCGACCACTACGCCGCCCGGCCGGTGGCGGACTCGACGCTCTACGCCGACGCGGCCACCGCCCTGCCGGCGCTGCGGGCGGCCGGGATCCGGCTCGGCGTCTGCACCAACAAGCCGGAGGCGCTGGCCCGGCAGGTGCTGGACCGGCTCGGGCTGCTGCCGCATCTGTCCGCGGTGGTCGGCGCCGACACCACGCCGCATGTGAAGCCGGACCCGCGGCCGCTGCTGCACACGCTCGACCTGCTGGGCGTGGCGCCGGGCGAGACGGTCTATGTCGGCGACACCGGCATCGACCTGGCCTGCGCCCGCGCGGCCGGGGTGCCCTGCCGCATCGTCGACTGGGGCACCGGCCGGGCCGTCCCGGTGGAGGACTCGGCCCGGCTGAGGCGGTTCGCGGATCTGCTGCCGGCCGCGGTCCCGGCAGGTTAGAGCAGACACTCCCCTCTGTGTCATTGCCGGGCTTGACCCGGCAATCAAGTGGGTCTCGACAGCGTCTGGATGCCCGGGTCAAGCCCGGGCATGACAGTTTTTAGTTGGTCTTAGAAGAGACCCAGCCTTTCACCGCGAGAAGGCCAGGCGCCCGCCACCGCGGCGGGCGAAGGACCGCTCGGCCAGGGCGCCGAAGGCCAGGCCGATGGTGGTCCACAGCACCGCGTGCATGCCCAGCGAGGCGATGCGGAACTGCCACAGCAGGTCGGCGGGGAAGCCCTCCGGCACCTCGTTCACCGCCGGCAGCGCGACCTGGGCGACCGCGATGATGGCGACGTAGACCACGCCGGCGATGATCCCGGCGGTCCAGCCGCCATGGCGCCGGGCCAGGCCGAGGGCCATGTTGACCGCCAGCACCAGGGCCGCGACCGAGATCGCCAGCATGATGAAGAACAGGCTGGTGCGCTCGCCGATCGTGTCCGGGTTGCCGACGGCGGGCGGGTTGGGCGGGTATTTCAGGTCCGGCACCACCACCAGCGCGATGAAGGCGCCGAGCGCCAGCAGCGCCGCGGTGGCGCGGGCGTCCAGGCGGCCGACCCGGCCATAGGCGAAGGCGAAGACCAGCGCGAACAGCCCGCCGACCGCGGCGCCGTAGACGACGGCGCCGGTCAGCAGGCCCAGGCCGGCCTGGGTCTCGCGGCTGACCAGCTCCGGCTTCTCGGCCTCGCCGCCGGCCGGGGCCGCCCCGTGGTCGTGGTCGCCACGGTCATGCGAATGGCCCACTGTCCCTTCCAGGGCGATGGCCCGGTCGACCTGCGGTTCGCCGAAGATCCGGGCGAAGCCGAAGGCAAGCAGCCCCGCCAGCACGCCGACCAGCATGCCGCGCAGCAACAGGTTCCCAACCATGGCGGTTGGCCTCAGTGGCAGGGGAAGCCGAGGAGGTGGCGCCCATCATGCACGAATTCATGCACATAGCTGCCGGAGAAGACTGCGGTCGCGCCCTGCTCGGCGCCGACGAAATACACCGCCAGCAGCAGGATCAGCCCGGCGAACACCGCCCAGGGCAGCACCTCGCCGACCGGGATGGGGCCGACGGGAACGGAAATGGGCCGTGCGGCGGTGATGTCGGACATGATAGCGCTCCCCTGGGATTCGCGTCCCGCTGATATGCACCCGGGCCATGACGGGGTCTGACTCCCGGAACCGCGTCGGAGACGCCGCCCCGGTCACAGTGGCGCGACCGTGCCGGAGTTGCACCGGCTTCCGCATCCATGGCGAACCGCCGCAGCATGGGTCCCGGCCCGGCTTCTGTCAATCGAAGCCGCTGCCGGCGGGCGGCGCATCGTGCCATCGTGCTTTCCTGTGTCGAGAGCCCCGCCGCCGAACGGTCCTGCCGATGCCGACCCGCCTGACCCTGATCTGCCACGGCGCCACCGCCGCCACCCGGTCCGGGGCGTTCCCCGCCGACGAGCCGCTGGAGGAGCGCGCGCTGTTGCGCGCCGCCGCGTTGAAGCCGGCGTTGCGG
>NZ_JBCNNF010000176.1:0-13831 GCF_039594555.1 Inquilinus sp. | reverse complement strand
GTCGACCTGGCGGCAGTGCTGCGGGGCGTCGGCCCCCGCAGCCTCGTCTAGGCGACCGCCTTACAGCTCCTGCGCCGTCGGCCGGAACAGGATCTCGTTGATGTCGACCTCCTCCGGCTGGCTGATGGCGAAGGCCACGCCGCGGGCGAAGGAATCGGCGGGGATCGCGACCTTGTCGTAGAAGGCGCGGATCCGCTCCGCCGCCTGCGGGTCGGTGACGCTGGCCGGCAGCTCCGTCGCCACCGCGCCCGGGGAGATCACGGTGGTACGGATGTTGTAGGGCTTCACCTCCTGCCGCAGCCCCTCGGACAGGGCGCGGACGGCGTGCTTGGTGGCGGCGTAGACCGTGAAGCCGGGCCCGACCTTGTGGCCGGCGACGGAGGAGACGTTGATGATGTGCCCGGCCTTCTGCCGCTGCATCACCGGCAGCACCGCGGCGATGCCGTACAGCACGCCCTTGAGATTGACGTCGATCATCCGGTCCCAGTCGTCGACCGCCAGCCGCTCCAGCGGCGCCTGCGGCATCAGCCCGGCATTGTTGATCATCACATCGACCCGGCCATGGGCCTGGACCGCCGCATCGACCAGGGCCTGGACCTGCGCGCGGTCGGCGACGTCGGTGGTGACGGCGAGGGCCTTGCCGCCGCGCCAAACCAGCTCGTCAACCAGGGCCTTCAGCCGGTCGGCGCGCCGGGCGCCCAGGACGACGGCAGCACCCTGCTCGGACAGCAGCCGGGCCGTGGCCTCGCCCAGCCCGCTGCTGGCGCCGGTAATGACGACGACCTTGCCTTCGATGGCGGCGCTCATCGGCGATACTCCGCGTCGCTGACCTGCTCCAGCCAGTCGACGGTCTTCCCGTCCAGCGCCTCCTGGATGGCGATGTGGGTCAGCGCCGTGGTCGGCGTGGCGCCGTGCCAGTGCCGCAGCCCGGGCGGAAACCAGACCACGTCGCCCGGCCGGATCTCCTCGACCGATCCGCCCTCGCGCTGCACCCAGCCGAGGCCGGCGGTGACGATCAGGGTCTGGCCCAACGGATGGGTGTGCCAGGCGGTGCGGGCGCCCGGCTCGAAGGTGACGCTGGCGCCGGCGACCCGCGCCGGCTCCGGCGCCTGGAACAGCGGATCGACACGCACCGCGCCCGTGAAGTACTCCGCCGGTCCTTTGCGCGACGGCTGCGAGCCGCCTCGTGTGATCTGCATGGATCCGCTCCTTCCCGGCAATGCCGGCGTCTGCGCGGCGGCCGTCCCGGCCGCCATCAATGCGAGACCGCCGGCGGCGGCGAGGATGCGTCTGCGGTGGATCATCGCGTCGTCCCGGGCCGGTCGTCGGTTTCGAGGACCTGGAATCTGGGGCGTGGTTCTCTTGCGATTAGACGCTAGGATCGGCATGGACTTATAAGCAGGGCCGATCAATGCAGCGTGGCAGCCTGGACGACCTGGCGGCCCTGGTCGCGGTGGCGCAGGAGCGGAGCTTCACCCGGGCGGCAGCGAAGCTGGGCGTGTCGCAATCGGCGCTGAGCCAGACCATCCGCCAGCTCGAGACGCGGCTCGGCATCCGCCTCCTGACCCGGACGACGCGCAGCGTCGGGCTGACCGAGGCGGGTGAGCGCCTGCTGGGCACCGTGGCGCCGCGGCTGGAGGAGATCGAGGCCGAGCTGGCGGCGGTGAGCGAGCTCGGGGAAAAGCCGTCCGGCACCATCCGGATCACGGCCGGCGACCATGCCATCCGCTCGATCCTGTGGCCGAAGCTGGAGGGCTTCCTGCCGCGCTATCCCGAGATCCGGGTCGAGTTGGCCATCGACTACGGGCTGACCGACATCGTCGCCGGGCGCTACGATGCCGGCGTGCGCCTGGGCGAGCAGGTGGCGAAAGACATGATCGCGGTGCGGATCGGGCCGGACATCCGCTTCGCCGTGGTCGGGTCGCCCGCCTACCTCACCGGTCGGCCGCGGCCGCAGGCGCCGCAGGACCTGGTCGCCCATCGCTGCATCAATCTGCGCCTGCCGACCTATGGCGGGCTCTATGCCTGGGAGTTCGAGCGGGACGGGCGCGAGGTCAAGGTGCGGGTCGAGGGCCAGCTGGTCTTCAACGGCATCTTCCAGGTGCTCGACGCCGCCCTGTCCGGCTTCGGCCTGGCTTATGTCCCGGAAGACCTGGCACAGCCCCATCTCGCAGCGGGGCTTCTGCAGCAGGTCCTGGAAGGCTGGTCGCCGCCCTGGTCGGGCTACCACCTGTACTATCCCAGCCGGCGCCAGACCTCGGCCGCCTTCGCCCTGCTGGTGGACGCGCTGCGCCACCGCGGCTGAGCCGACGGCCGGGCGTTTCGCCCCTCACCTCGCCTTGGCGCCGAGGACGATCGGAACGGCGTCGAGGAGCCGGCGCGACCGGATCATGGTCTCCGTATCCGCCTGGAACGTCCAGAAATGCGGGGTCTGCAGATGCGTCCGGTAGGCCGTCTCGTCGGCATAGACCTCGAACACCCTCACCCGCGCCGGATCGTCCTTCTCGAACACGGCATAGAGGACGAGGACGCCCGGCTCGACGCGGATCGCGGTCTCGATCTCAACTCTGATGGCGGCGCTGAACGCCTCCGCCCGCGCCGGGTCGATCTCCAGCTCCGCCAGGCGGACATACGGCGCCGACACCGGCTCGGCGGTCACGGCGGGCCTCCTACTCCGGGCGCTTGTCGAAGACGTCCTTCGCCACCGGCAGTGCCGAGAAGACGTTCGGCCAGCCGGCGTAGAAGGCCAGCTGCGTCAGCGCCTCCGCGGCCTGCGCGCGGGTCAGGCCGTTGTCCATCGCCCGGTTCAGGTGATAGGGGATCTGGGCGACCTGGCCGTTGGCGACCAGCGCGCTGACCGTGACCAGACTTCGGTCGCGCGGCGCCAGGTCGGGGCGCAGCCACAGGTCCCGGAACAGGACGTCCGTCGTGTACTGCACGACTCCCGGTGCGACCGCCCCGAACTGCTCCCCGACGCGCGCTGCGCGCTGCGCCTCCGCCGCCTCGTCGAGCGGCAGGAGCGGTGGCGACGCGGCCGGACGCTGGTCGCCGCCGATGCCGCGCGCGGCGAAGACGTCCCGGGTGGCCGCCGCGGCCGCCATGGCGTTGCCCCAGCCAGAATAGAAGGCGAGATGGGTGATGATCTCCGAGATCTCGCGCGGCTGGACCCCGCTGTCGAGGGCGAGGCCGAGATAGAAGGGCAGCCCGGCGGCCTGGTTGCGCGCGATCAGGGCAGCGAGGGTGACGATGCTGCGGTCCCGCGCCGACAGGCCGGGACGCTTCCAGACGCCGCCGAGCAGCGTCTCTTCCGTGTATCGCTCCAGGGCGGGGGCGACCATGTGCAGATCTTCCTGTGATGGCTCCGCCTGTGCCGCCATGGCGGCAGTCAGGGACAGGGCGGCGATTGCGGCGGGGATGGATTGCATGCGCCGGAGATAGTCGGCACGGCAGCCTGCGATTAGCCGGCGTAGCGCGCATGAGCTTATCGGCTGACCTTATCAATCCGCTGTGAGCGCCGGTGTCGAACGCCCTAGCCGGCCCCTGCCCCGGTACGGCGCCCGAGCTCCAGCTGGAACGACGCTCCACCGCGCGGGCCATCGCGGACGACGGCCCGGCCGCCATGGGCCTGGGCGATTTCCGACACCAGATTGAGCCCGAGCCCGGAGCCTGGGCCGCCGCCGGCCAGGCGATGGAACGGCTCGAAGATGCGGTCGCGCTCCTCGCGGGGAATGCCCGGCCCGTCATCCTGGACGATGAGGCTGCCGCCGCGTTCGACCCGCACGACGATCGTGCCGGCCTGGCCGCCATGCTGGATGGCGTTGTGGATCAGGTTGGCGGTCGCACGCTCCAGCGCCGCGTTGTCGCCGTCGACCTCGACCCGCTCCTCCTCCGCATCGACGACCAGGTCGTAGCCGCTGGCGATCGCCAGCGGCGCCAGGTCCGCCGCCACCTTGCGGGCCAGGGCCACCAGGTCCACGGCGGAGAACGGGCTGGTGCGGCTGCGCAACCGCTCCAGGTCGAGCAGCTGGTCGGCCATCAGCTCGAGCCGCAGCAGGTCGCGGCCGAGGCTCGCCTTCATCGGCTCGTCGCCGAAGGCTTCGAGCCTGAGCTTGAGAATCGCGATCGGCGTCCGCAGCTCGTGCGCGGCGCTGGCCAGGAAACGGCGCTGCCGCTCATAGCCCGCATCCAGGCGGGTCAGCGCCTCGTTCACGGCCGCCACCAGCGGCGTGATCTCGCGCGGCACCTGCTCGATCGGCAGCCGGTTGCCGCGCCGGTCCGGGTCGATGCGCGCGGCGGCGCTCGCCACCAGGCCGAGATTCTTCAGCGCCGAGCGCACGGTCAGCGGCACCGCGATCACCGTGCCGATGACCAGCGCCAGGGCCAGGTACACGAAGTAGAGATTGTCCGGGTCGACGGTGAAGTCGATCAACGGCCAGAGGCCCATGTCGATCGGGCCGGTGGCGACGAGCAGCCTGTGGCCTTCCGGCGTGCTCGTCGCCTGGAGGGCGCCGATGAATTTCCCGTCCGGCGTGTTCAGCTCGGAATAGTTGACGCCGCCCTGCATGGCATCGGTGACCGACAGGATGCCCGCGGGCCCATCCCCCTCGGCGATCGTCCGGGTGCCGTCGGTGATGCGGAACCAGAAGCCGGAGGCGGTCTGCCGCCTGATCTCCTGCACGGTCGGGGTGTCCGAGAGGATCAGCCCCCCATCCCCGGCCTGCGTCACGTTCTTCGCCAGGACATTGGCGGCGTAGATGGCGCCGGAATACTCGCGGTCCTGCGCCTCCGCCAGCAGCAGGAGCGTCGCGATCACCGCGAGGACGACGGACACGATCTGCAGCGCGGAAAGGCGCAGCATCAGCCGCCGCGTCAGGGATGGACGGCGAGCCATGCCAGCCTCCGCACGATTCGGTTCTCCTTCGACGGCCGCCGGTTCGGGCCGTGCCCACTGAAGCGGGGAACGCACCCCGCCGCCAGCACAATGATCCATGTCCGGCTCGTCCTTCACAGCCGCCTCGCCGGCAAGGCTGGCAGAACATCGCGTGCAATGTTCCGGCAATGCTCGGGGTGCATTGGCTGTCGGGGATCGGGACATCGCCCGAAGGGAATGTCGCGCCATGGCGTCGCCAGGGCGAAGAGCGATCCGGCGGCAGAAGGTCGAGAGACATGGTCGATGGACAGTCGTCAAGGCATGCGCCCATGGCGTCGGGCGAGCCTGTCATCGCCGCGGACCCCATGGGGCGCGCCGCGATGTCGCTGGCGATCCTGGGCGTGATCGGGGCCGTGCTGATCATGGCGTGGGGATCCCAGCGCCTGGCCGCGGCGCTGAAGCCCCGGGACACCTTGGCAGTCTGCGGCGCCTCCGTCAGCGGGCCGTGACGGCTGCCGATCCTCGCGGCCCCTTCAGAACCATCAGACCCGGCGCGATCTGCGCGCCTCCGCCGGCAGGCCGGAGCTCCCCCGACGAGCTCCGCCCGCTCGAACAACCAGAGCGAAACAAACATGTCCGATAGCCGACCGCCGGGCCCGGCGGAACGACCGGTGATGGAAGCTGCGCGGCGCCGCCCGCGGCCCTGGCTGACCGTGATCTGCGGCCTGGGCGCGGCCGCCCTGGCGGCCACGTCCGTCGTGATGACCGGCACCGACGGGGTCGGGTCGGCCATGGCACCGGCCGGTCAGTCCCGGCCGGTGGTCTCGGTTGCCGTCGCCCGGCAGCGCCCGATCGAGCGGACGCTGTCGCTGACCGGCACGGTGATGCCGCGCGAGGAGATCGCGATCGGCACCGCCATCGAGGGCCAGCGCATCGCGGAGGTGCTGGTCGAGGAAGGCGACCGGGTCGCGGCCGGCCAGGTGATCCTGCGGCTGGAGACCGACCTCCTGACCGCCGCGCTGCACGACGCCGAGGCGGCGGTGCTGCGGGCGGAGGCCGGGCTGGCGCGCGATCAGGCGACGCAGGCCGAGGCCGCGGCCAGCTTCCGGCGCATCGAGCAGCTGCGCGGCTCCTCCGCCTTCAACCCGCAGGAATACGACAAGCGGCGCGCCGTCGCCGTCTCCTCCGACAAGATGCTGGAGGTGTCGCGCGCTGAGGTGGCGCAGGCGCAGGCTAAGGCCGATGACGCCCGCACCCGGCTCGGCCGGGCCGAGATCCGGGCGCCGGCCGCGGGCATCGTCTCCGAGCGCGCCGCCCGGGTCGGGGCGCTGGCGGGCTCCGGGCCGCTGGTCAAGCTGATCCGCGAGGGGGAGGTCGAACTCGAGGCCGAGGTGCCCGAGGTCGACCTGCCGGCACTGGCGGCAGGCCAGCCGGCCCGGATCAGGGTCGCCGGCGTCGAGGAGGCGTTCGACGGCCGGGTGCGGCTGGTGGCGCCGAAGGCCGACCGGGACAGCCGGCTGGGCCGGGCGCGCATCGCGCTGCCGGTCGACCCGCGGCTGCGGCCGGGCGTGTTCGGCCGCGCCGCCATCGTGGCGGAGCGTCGCGACGGCGCCGTCGTCATCCCCGATTCGGCGCTGATCCAACGCGACGACCTCGGCGACAGCGCGGTGCTCACGGTCGCCGCCGACGGCACCGTGGCCCGCCAGGAGGTGACGGTCGGGCTGCGCCAGGACGGCTGGGCGGAGATCCGCGAGGGGCTCGCCGCCGGCCAGCGCGTGGTGCTCAGCGCCGGGGCGTTCCTGCGCGAGGGCGACCGGGTGATCATGGCGGACGGGATGCCCGCCCTGTTCCGGCCGGTGGACGGCCGGCCATGACCTCCGGCCTCTCCTCCTGGTCGATCCGCCGGCCGATCCCGGTCCTCGTCCTGTTCGCGGTCCTGACCCTGGCGGGCTGGTGGTCCTTCCTGCGCCTGCCGGTCAACGCCAACCCCAAGGTCGAATTCCCGATCGTCACGGTCACGGTCACCCAGGCCGGCGCCGCGCCGTCTGAGCTGGAGAGCCAGGTCACCCGCCGGGTCGAGGGTGCGGTCGCCGGCCTGGCCGGTGCGCGCCACATCACCTCGACCATCGCCGACGGCACCTCCTCGACCACGGTCGAGTTCCGCATCGGCGTCGACCCGGACCGCGCCACCACCGATGTACGCGACGCGGTGACCAACATCCGCAGCGACCTGCCGCAGGGCATCGAGGAGCCGGTCATCGCCCGCCTCGACGTCGAAGGCGGCGCCATCCTCTATTACGGCGTGCGCGCGCCGGGGATGTCGGCGGTCGACCTTTCCTGGTTCGTCGACGACCGCATCGCCCGCGACCTGCTGGCCGTGGCCGGGGTGCAGAAGGTGCAGCGCATGGGCGGCGTCGGCCGCGAGATCCGGGTCGAGCTCGACCCCGACCGGCTGGCGGCGCTCGGCACTACCGCCGACCAGGTCAACGCCCAGCTGCGCAGCACCAATGCCGACGTCCCCGGCGGCCGGGGCGAGATCGATGCCCGCGAGCAGGCAATCCGCACCCTCGGCGGCGCCCGCACCGTGACGGCCCTGGCTAATACCCCGATCGTGCTGCCGAACGGCCGCTGGGCCAGGCTCGACACGCTCGGCACCGTCACCGATGGCGCCGGGGAGCAGCGCTCGCTGGCCCGGCTCGACGGCGAGCCGGTGGTCGCCTTCGCCGTCTACCGCGCCAAGGGGGCCAGCGACACGGTGGTGGCCGACGGCGTCGCCGCGCGCCTCGCCGAACTCCAGTCCCGCGCGCCGGGCGTCACCATCAGCGAGATCGCCTCGACCGTCGAATACACCCGCGACAGCTACGAGGCAGGGATGGCGGCGCTGGTCGAAGGCGCGCTGCTGACCGTGCTGGTGGTGTTCCTGTTCCTGCGCGACTGGCGGGCGACGCTGATCGCGGCCGTGGCCATGCCCCTGTCGATCCTGCCGGCCTTCTGGGCAATGGACCTGCTGGGCTTCACCCTGAACAGCATCTCGCTGCTGGCGCTGACCCTGGTGATCGGCATCCTGGTCGACGACGCGATCGTCGAGATCGAGAACATCGACCGGCACCTGCATCTCGGCAAGCGGCCCTACCGCGCCGCGATCGACGCGGCCGACGCGATCGGCCTGGCCGTGGTCGCCACCACCCTGACCATCGTCGCGGTGTTCGCGCCGGTCAGCTTCATCGGCGGCGTCACCGGCCGGTATTTCGAGCAGTTCGGCCTGACCGTGGCGGTCGCCGTGCTCGCCTCGCTCTTGGTGGCGCGGCTGCTGACGCCGCTGATGGCGGCCTATCTGCTGCAGCCGAAGCGGGTGCCGCCCGGCGGCGATGCCGGTGCCGCGCCGCCGGGCGGCCGCTATGTCCGGCTGCTGAACTGGACGCTCGACCACCGCGGCGCCACCCTGGCCGCGGCCGGCGCCCTCCTCGCCGGGTCGCTGCTGCTGGTGCCGCTGCTGCCCTCCGGCTTCCTGCCGGACAGCGACAGCCGGATCTCGAACCTGCAGGTCGAGCTGCCGCCCGGCGCCACCCTGGCCGCCACCGATGCGGTGGCCGATCGCATCGCCGCAGAGCTGCAGCAGCGGCCGGAGGTCGAGCACGTCTTCGCCACCATCGGCGGGGCCGGCGGCGCCGCGGCGGCCGACGCCAACGCCTCGAGCGAGGATGTCGCCAAGGCCAGCCTGGTGATCGTGCTGAAGCCGCGCGGCGAGCGCCAGGTGACCCGCAAGGCGTTCGAGCGTTCGGCCCGGGACGAGCTGTCGCGGATCCCGGACATCCGCTTCGCCTTCCTGGGCGAGAGCGGCGGCAAGGACGTGTCGATCGTGCTGACCGGTGACGATCCGGAGAAGCTGAGCGCCGCCGCCCGGGCGCTGGAGCGCGAGATGCGCGCCCTGCCGGTCCTGGCCAATGCCCGCTCGACCGAGCCGCTGCCGCGGCCGGAGATCCGCATCCGCCCGCGGCCGGACGAGACGGCTCGGCTCGGCGTCTCGGCCCAGGCGATCGGCACCGTCGCTCGCATCGCCACGATCGGCGATACCGACGCCAACTCCGCCAAGTTCAACCTCGGCGACCGCCAGGTGCCGATCCGGGTGGCGCTGGACCGCGCCGCCCGCGCCGACATCGAGGCGCTGCGCCAGCTGCGCGTGGCCGGCGACCGCGGGGCCGTGCCGCTGACCTCGGTGGCAGAGATCGGTTTCGGCGCCGGCGATGCCGAGGTCGAGCGCTTCGACCGCCGCCGCCGGGTCTCGGTCGACGCCGACCTGAACGGCGTGCCGCTCGGCACCGCCCTGGCCGCGATCGAGGCGCTGCCCGCGCTGGCGCAGCTGCCGGAGGGGGTGGAGCGGCCGGCCTATGGCGACGCCGAATCGATGGACGAGATGTTCGCCAGCTTCGGCGGGGCGATGATCGCCGGCCTGCTGGTGGTGCTGGCGGTGCTGGTGCTGCTGTTCCGCGACTTCCTGCAGCCGGTGACCATCCTGGCGGCGCTGCCGCTGTCGGCGATCGGGGCGGTGCTGGCGCTGCTCGGCATCGGTGCGGCGCTCGACCTGTCGACGGTGATCGGCCTGCTGATGCTGATGGGCATCGTCACCAAGAACTCCATCCTGCTGGTCGATTTCGCCATCGAGGGGCGGCGGGCGGGGCTCGACCGGCGCACCGCCCTGATCCAGGCCTGCCTGGTGCGGGCCCGGCCGATCGTCATGACCACCCTGGCGATGATCGCCGGCATGATGCCGGCGGCGCTGGGCTTCGGCGCCGATGCCGGCTTCCGCGGCCCGATGGCGGCGGCGGTGATCGGCGGCCTCGTCACCTCGACCGCGCTCAGCCTGGTGCTGGTGCCGGCGGTGTTCACGCTGATGGACGACCTGCGTGCCTGGCTGGCGCCCCGCCTCGGCCGCCTGACCTCGGTCACCGAGGCCGACCGCGCGGCGGTGGAGCCTGCCGCCGCCCGACAGGAGACCGGACATGCATGAGCGGTATTTCCCCCCGCCCGACGAGCGGCCGCGGGCCCGGCGCCGGGACGCCCGATCGCTCCGCCGGACACCCGCGTCGCTCAGAGCCGCGCAGGGACGGATGGCGGGAAAGGTCGTCCTGGTGACGGAGGCGGCATCTCCGATCGGCCGGGCCAGCGCGCTGGCCCTGGCGCTGCAGGGCGCGGCCGTTCTGCTCGCCGACAGGGACCCGAAGGGCGGTGTCGAAACGGCGGTGATGATCCGCGATGCCGGCGGGCGCGTCGGCTTCCAATGCCACGACATCGGCGACGAGGCCTCGTGGCGGAATCTCGTGGAGGCGGCCTGGTCCGGCTTCGGGGCGCTGCACGTGCTGGTCAACACCGTCGGCGTCCCGGCCTTCGGCGATCACGCCGGCGCGGCGTGGACGGATCTGGGGCGGGAGCGGGCCTCCGGCCTCCTGGCGCTCTCACTGGGGCTGGAGCATGCGATTCCGGCGATCGCGCGATCCGGCGGCGGTGCCGTCGTCAACGTCGCCCTGACCGACACCCATGCGGGCAATCCGCGCTTCCCCTACCGCCCGCCCGGCAAAAGCGAGATCACGCTGCTGACCAAGGCGAGGGCGCTCGCCTGCGTCGGCGCGCGCAACGGGGTCCGGGTCAATTCCGTCCGCCCCACGGCGATCGACGCCCCGGTCATCGGCGCGGCCTCGAGCCGGCAGGCAGCGACGGCCCGGACGTCAATCCGGATGGGCCATTCCGGCACGCCGCAGGACATCGCCGAGGGCGTGCTGTTCCTGGCCTCCGACGACGCGCGCTACGTCACCGGCACCGAGCTGATCATCGACGGGCGGCTGAACCCGGACGATGCGAGACAACGGAGATGAAACCGATCATGGCAGTTGGGTTGAGCCGCTTGCGGGCGGCCATGCTCGTCATCGCGCTGTCGCCGGCCGGAGGGACGGCCTCGGCGCAGTCGGTCACCGAGGCGCTGGCGTCGGCCTACGCCACCAATCCGGACCTCGCCGCCGATATCGCCAACCTGAAGGCGGTCAATGAAGGCGTGGCCCAGGCCCTGTCCGGCTACCGGCCGTCGGTCAGCGCGAGTGCCAGCATCGAGAGCCAGTTCACCAACACCCAGACCGACGGGCAGCGCGGCGGCACCGCCCTGCCCTCCGGAGGCCGGGACGGCCGGTGGCACGAGGTCAACCCGGCCACGCTCGGCATCACCGTCAACCAGAACCTCTACAATGGCGGCCGCACCCAGGCCGCGGTGAGCCAGGCCGAGAACACGGTGATGGCCACCCGCGCCGTCGTCCAGACCACCGAGCAGACGGTGCTGCTGGATGCCGCGACCGCCTATGCCGACGTGGTCCGGGCCCAGGCGGCGCTCGACGTCCGGCGCAACAACGAGGCCGTGCTGGGCCAGCAGCTGCAGGCGACCCGCGATCGCTTCAATGTCGGCGAGGTAACCCCGACCGATGTCAGCCAGGCCGAGGCCGGCCTGGCCAGCGCCGTCGCCGGCCGGGTCGAGGCGGAGGGCACGCTGCGCACCAGCCGCGCCGTCTTCGAGCGCATCATCGGCCGGCCGCCGGGGGCGATGGAGACGCCGGCTGTGCCGGCCGGGCTGCCGGCCTCGATGCAGGATGCGATCCGGCAGGCCCAGGCGAATCATCCGGGCATCGTCGCGGCGCTGTTCAGCGAACGCGCCGCGGCCGACAATATCGACCTGCAGTTCGGCGCGCTGCTGCCGTCGATCGACCTGCAGGCGCGGATCCAGCGGCAGTATTCGACGTTGTCCCACCCGCGGTCCGGCAGCGGGGCGCAGAACCGCATCGATTCCGCGGCGATCGTCGCCCAGCTGACCATCCCGCTGTATTCCCAGGGCAATCAGGAATCCATGGTGCGCCAGGCGCGCTATGCCCATGGCCAGAAGCGGATCCAGATCGAGGCCCAGCGGCGCCAGGCGATTCAGGGCGCCGTCCAGGCCTGGCAGTCGCTGGTCACCGCGCGGGCGGCGATCACGTCGTTCCAGGCGGCGGTCAGGGCGGAGACGATGGCGGTGAGCGGACTGCGGCAGGAGGCCCAGGTCGGCTCACGCACGGTGCTCGACGTCCTGACCGAGCAGCAGAACCTGCTCAACGCCCAGCTCAACCTGGTGGAGGCGCGGCGCAACGAGGTGGTCGCCGGCTATCAGCTCCGCGCCGCGATCGGCACCCTTACCGCGCGCGACCTGGGGCTGCCGGTCGAGGTCTATGATCCGGAGCCGGACTACCGCAGGACCCGGTCGCGCTGGTGGGGAACCTCGGTCGATGGATGACCGGCCGTCGCCGGCCGTCCGTCACCGTGCGGCCCGCAGCAGATAGCCGACGCCGCGGATGCTGCGGATCTCGACGCCGGCATCCGCCTCGGCGAGCTTGCGCCGGAGCCTGGACATATGGGCATCGAGCGAGTTCGACTGGATCTCGTCGTCGAGGCCGTAGACGGCGGATTCCAGCGTCTCGCGCAGCACCGCGCGCTCGCGGCGCTGGATCAGGGCTTCCAGGATCGCCAGCTCCCGCCGCCGCAGCGGCAGGGGGCAGCCGTCGACCAGTGCCTCGCGATGGCCCAGGTCGAATTCCAGCCGGCCCAGCCGGGCGAAATCCGGCCGCGCCTCCGGCGGCCGCCGCAGCACGGCGCGAAGCCGGGCCAGGAGCTCCTCGAAGGCGAAGGGCTTGGCGAGGTAGTCGTCGGCGCCGGCCTCGAGGCCGGTGACACGGTCGCCGACATCGCCGCGGGCCGTCAGCACGATCATCGGCACGCCGACGCCCGACCGGCGGAGGGCCCGCACCAGGGTCAGCCCGTCGCCGTCCGGCAGACGCCGGTCGACGATGATGACGCGATACTCCGCGCACCGCGCCGCGGCCTCGGCTTCGGTTAGAGAGGCGGCGCGATCGACCACGAAATCCCGCACCGCCAGGGCCGCGGCCAGGACCGCCGCCATCTCCGGCTCATCCTCGACGAGAAGCACGCGCATCACGATCTCCGCCGACGATCCCGCACCCGCCTCGATCGCAGCCCCGCGAGGCATCGGTCCGCCGCGACCATGACCGTCGATTCCGGCGTCGAGATGGCGCGTCGGCCCAGACTATCGAACGCCAGCAGCGCGGTCCTCGCCGTTCCACCCGATCCGCGCGGCCAGCTCGCCCACCACGGCCTCAAACATCTCCGTGGTCAGGCGCCCCGTCTGCGTGTTGTAGCGGCTGACGTGGTAGCTGTCGGCGAGGAGGATGCCGTCGGGCATGGCGTGCATCGCGCCATGGGCGAACTTCACCCGGGCGGCGGGGATCCCGTAGAGCCGCAGCAGGGCGTTGTGCGCGACGAGGCCGAGGGCCAGGACCGCCTTCACGCCGGTCATCGCCTCCCGCTCGGCCTTCAGGAAGCGGCTGCAGGTGCGGATCTCCGCCGGTGTCGGCAGGTTCTCCGGCGGCACGCACCGGACCGCGTTGACGATGCGCGTGCCGACCAGCTGCAGGCCGTCTTCGGGATCTTCGCCATAGACGCCCTGCGCCAGGCCGAACTTCAGCAGCGTCGCGTAGAGAAGCTTGCCGGCATGGTCGCCGGTGAAGGGACGTCCGGTGCGGTTCGCCCCCTTGACGCCCGGGGCGAGGCCGAGCACCAGCAGCGGCGCGTCCGGCGGGCCCCAGCCCGGGACCGGTGCGTTGTGCCAGGTCGGCCACTTCTCCCGATTGGCCTCGCGGTAGCTGACGAGGCGCGGGCAAAGCGGGCAGTCGCGGCCGGGGGTCGATATCGTCTCGGTCATCAATCGGTGCTGCTGCGTCGGGAATCGTGGCGTTCTAGCATGGCTGGCCGGGCCGGCGCCCCTCCGTCTGCGAGAGGCCCCGCGCCGCCCCTCGATTCGGCCGGCGCGCCGGCTTAAGATCGCGGCGATCCGGGGGTTTCCGTCGCACCCAGCCGCCGCCCCTGCCGGATCATGCG
>NZ_JBCNNF010000175.1:0-14007 GCF_039594555.1 Inquilinus sp. | reverse complement strand
CGCGACTTGTCGCTGTGGGAGAAGAAGGACAGCAAGATCATGACGCTGTCCGGCGGGATGAAGCGCCGGGTGCTGATCGCCAAGGCGCTGGCGCATGAGCCGCAGATCCTGTTCCTGGACGAGCCGACGGCCGGCGTCGATGTCGAACTGCGGCAGGACATGTGGCGGCTGGTCCGCACGCTGCGCGACCAGGGCGTCACCATCATCCTGACCACCCATTACATCGACGAGGCCGAGGAGATGGCCGACCGGATCGGGGTGATCCGCAAGGGCGAGATCATCCTGGTCGAGGACAAGGCCGAGCTGATGCACAAGCTGGGCAGGAAGCAGCTGACGCTGCAGCTGCAGGCGCCGCTGGACAGCGTGCCCGAATCCCTGGCCGCGCATCACCTCGCGCTGTCGGCCGACGGGACGGAACTGGTCTACACCTACGACACCCAGGGCGAGCGCACCGGCATCACCGCCGTGCTGCAATCCCTGTCCGATGCCGGGATCCGATTCAAGGACCTCCGCACCAGCCAGAGCTCGCTGGAGGAGATCTTCGTCAAGCTGGTGAGCGAACGGTCATGAACCTCTACGCGATCCGCGCGATCTATCTCTCCGAGATGGCGCGCACCGGGCGCACCCTGATGCAGAGCATCCTGTCGCCGGTGATCTCGACCTCGCTGTACTTCGTGGTCTTCGGCTCGGCCCTCGGCACCCGCATCGAGCAGATCCACGGCGTCAGCTACGGCGCCTTCATCGTGCCCGGGCTGATCATGCTGTCGCTGCTGACGCAGAGCATCTCCAACGCCTCGATCGGCATCTATTTCCCGAAATTCATCGGCACGATCTACGAGCTGCTGTCAGCGCCCGTGTCTTATCTGGAGATCGTCGTCGCCTATGTCGGAGCGGCGGCCACCAAGTCGATCATCCTCGGCGTCATCATTCTCGCCACGGCCGGGCTGTTCGTGCCGCTGCAGGTGGTGCACCCCGTCTGGATGGTGGTGTTCCTGCTGCTGACCGCCGTCACCTTCAGCCTGTTCGGCTTCATCATCGGCATCTGGGCCGACGGATTCGAGAAGCTGCAGGTGATCCCGCTGCTGATCATCACGCCGCTCACCTTCTTGGGCGGCAGCTTCTACTCGATCACCATGCTGCCGCCCTTCTGGCAGACCGTGGCGATGTTCAACCCCGTGGTCTACCTGATCAGCGGCTTCCGCTGGAGCTTCTACGGCGTGGCGGACGTCAATGTCGCCGTCAGCTTGGGCATGACCCTGGCCTTCCTGGCGATCTGCCTGGCCGTGGTCGGCTGGATCTTCAGGACCGGGTACCGGCTGAAGACCTGACAGATCGCCTCCGGCGATCGGCGCTCGCGGTCACCGGCGCCGATCACGCATCGGGACCGGCGGTCCGGAGGGCTCGGCCCAAACAGCGGGCCCATCGGCGTGCTGGTCCGAAAACCGCGCGACGAGATAGTCGATGAAGGCGTTCACGGCTGGCGACAGGCTCCGGCGCGCCCGGAACAGCGCGTGAATGTCGGTCGCATCGCGGCGATGGTCGGCAAGGATAGGCACGAGACGCTGCGCCCCCACATCCGCCGCAGCCAGAAACGTCGGCAGCCAGCCTATCCCCACGCCGCCCAGGAGGGTGACCCGGACGGTCGCCGGATCGTTGATCGACAGGCGTGGATTGACCTCGACGCTGACGGGCCCGTCCCGGCTCTCGATCCACCACGTCCTCGGCCCGGGCGGCCCGCCCTTGTCCACGATGTCATGCGCGGAGAGGTCGGCCAGCCGGCTGGGCGCGCCCCGGCGTTGCAGATAGGCGGGACTGGCGAACAGGCCGAACTCGATATGGGCGAGCTTCCGGGCGACGAGGCTGGAATCCTCGAGCCGCCCCACGCGCAGGACGACATCGAAATCCTCGCCCACCGGATCGACGCGTCGATTGTCCAGCTCGAGCGCAAACCGGATCTCGGGATACCGCTCGAGAAATCCGGGCAGGAGAGGCGCGAGCAGCGCATGACCTGCCGTGAAGGGCGCGCTGACACGAAGCAGCCCGCGCGGCACGGCGCCAAGCCGGCCCACGGCGATCTCGGCGTCCTCGACCTCGCCCAGGATCCGGTGAGCATGCTGAAGGAAGAGGGCGCCGGTTTCCGTGAGGGTCATCCGCCGGTTCGAACGCTGCATGAGCGAGGCGCCGACGCTGGCCTCGAGGCGCGCGAGATCCCGGCTCACGGTCGATTTGGGCTTGCCCAATGCCCTTGCCGCGCGGGTCAGGCTCCCCAGTTCGGCGATCTTGACGAAGAGCCGCACATGGTTGAGATCGCCGATTCTTTGTTCGTGCATGGGAACATGATGTTTCGGATATGCACCATTGTCCACCGAGAGGAACGGAGCGATATGCCCTCCATGATCGTTTCGAGGAACACCGATGCACGCCAAGACCAACGTTCTGCTTATCGGCGCGACCGGCATGCTGGGCGCCAGGATCGCAGAAGCCCTCCTCGCCAAGCCGCAGGCCGAGCTGACATTGCTGGTGCGGAAGGAGACGCTCGTCTCCGGCGCCAAGAAGGCACAGCTTGACCACCTCGTCCGGCGCGGCGCCGCCCTTCTCGAAGGCGACCTCGCGGATCACGCCAGTCTCGTCGCTGCGACCCGCGGGATCGATGTCGTCGTCTCCGCGGTCCAGGGGATGCGCGAGACGATCGTCGATGGCCAGCTTGCCCTGCTGGACGCCGCCAGGCGCAATGGCGTCCGTCGCATCCTGCCGTCGGACTTCGCGATTGATCTGTTCAAGCTGGAGCCCGGCAGCCACCCGATGCTCGATTGGCGCCGCGAGGCGGACGAGGCGATCGCCCGGAGCGGCCTTGAGCATGTCCACGTGCTGAATGGCGCGTTCCACGAGGTGGTGGTAGCGCCGTTCTTCCAGATGTTCGATCTCGAGGCTGGCACGGCCGCCTATTGGGGCGACGAGGAGGTCCCCTTCGATGTCACCACAGTCGCCGATACCGCTCTCTACACCGCTGAGGCGGCGCTCGATCCGATGCTGCCGAGCGGCAAGCTCTCCGTCGCCGGGGATCAGATCACGGTGAAGGAGGCGATCCGCGCCGTGGAACGCGCTCTCGACCGGCGCTTCGAGACACGCCATCTCGGGTCGGTCGACGACCTCGAGCGCTGGATCGCCGACACCAAGGCCACGGATCCGGATTTCTGGGCCCCGATCGCCGCGCAGTACCAGTGGGCGATGGTGTCGGGCAGGGCAAAGCTCACCGATCTGGCGAATGGTCGGTATCCCGAGATCAGGCCCTTGAGCTTCGCCGCCTTCATGGCCGCCCGCGTTCCGCCGGGCGCCTGATCGGCCCGGTGCGGCCCATAGCAATGCCGCCATGCCTTAATTCGGGTTAACATCTCCAGGGACGATGGCAGGTTGGCCGACAATCGGGCCGGGGGATCCGGACCCGCGACGGAAGGAACCGCCATGCCTGAGCGTTCACGGCGGCCGCTGCTGTGGCTGCTGCTCCTGCCCTATATCGGGCTCCTGTGGGTGCCGTTCTACAATGCGCGGGAGCCGGAGATCCTGGGCTTTCCGTTCTTCTACTGGTACCAGTTCGCCTGGGTGCCGCTGACCGCGCTGATCATCTGGGTCGCCTATCGGAGCGTGCGCCATGACGACTGAGCTGGACGTCGTCGCCATCGCCGTCTTCGCCTTCTTCTTCATCCTGGTCACGGTCATGGGCTTCATGGCCGCCCGCTGGAAGCGGGGCGAGACGCTGGCCCATATCGACGAATGGGGGCTGGGCGGCCGCAAATTCGGCACCTGGGTCACCTGGTTCCTGGTCGGCGGCGACTTCTACACCGCCTACACCGTGATCGCGGTGCCGGCCGCGGTCTACGCTGCCGGCGCCTATGGCTTCTTCGCCTTGCCCTACACCATCATCGTCTATCCCTTCGTCTTCCTGGTGATGCCGAAGCTGTGGAAGCGGGCGAAGGACCATGGCTACGTCACCGCCGGCGACGTGGTGTTCGGCCAGTACGGCTCGCGCGGGCTGGAGCTGGCGGTTGCGATCACCGGCGTGCTCGCCGTGATGCCCTATATCGCGCTGCAGCTGGTCGGCATGGCCGCCGTGATCAAGGCGCTGGGGCTGACCGGTGAGCTGCCGCTGGCGATCGCCTTCATCATCCTGGCGCTCTACACCTATTCCGCCGGCCTGCGGGCGCCGGCGCTGATCGCCTTCGTCAAGGACATCATGATCTACATCGCGGTGCTGGCCGCGGTGGCGCTGATCCCGTGGGAGCTCGGCGGCTACGGCGCCGTGTTCCAGGCGGCCGACCAGGCCTTCCAGGCCAAGGGCGCGGGCGGGCTGCTGCTCGGCGGCAACCAGATGGTGGCCTACGCCACGCTGGCGCTGGGCTCGGCCCTCGCCGCCTTCATGTACCCGCACACCCTGACCGGCATCTTCGCCTCGGCCAGCGCCAACACCATTCGCAAGAACGCGGCGCTGCTGCCGGCCTATACGCTGCTGCTCGGCCTGCTGGCCCTGCTCGGCTATATGGGCCATGCCGCGCATCTCAACGTCGCCAGCCCGAACGACGTGGTGCCGGCGCTGTTCCAGACGCTGTTCCCGAGCTGGTTCGCCGGCTTCGCCTTCGCCGCCATCGCCATCGGCGCCCTGGTGCCGGCGGCGGTGATGAGCATCGGCGCCGCCAACCTGTTCACCCGCAACTTCTGGAAGGCCTATGTCGATCCGGGCGTGAGCCACGCCGGGGAGGCGCAGGTGGCCAAGGTCACCTCACTGGTGGTCAAGGTCGGCGCCCTGCTGGTGATCGTGCTGCTGCCGACCCAGTTCGCGCTGGACCTGCAGCTGCTGGGCGGCGTCTGGATCCTGCAGACCCTGCCGGCGGTGGTGTTCGGCCTCTATGTCGGCTGGTTCCGCGCCCCGGCGCTGCTGGCCGGCTGGGCCGTCGGCTTCTTCGGCGGCAGCTGGATCGTCTGGACCGACGGCCTGAAGCCGCTGCACGCGGTGAGCTTCGGCGGCGGCTCGGTCACGGTCTATGCCGGGCTGCTGGCGCTGGCCGCCAACATCGTCGTCGCGGTGCTGGTCAACCTGGTGGCGGCGCCGCGGGTAGCGCGCACCGCCTGACGGCCGGACGGGGCGAGGCTATTCGGCCTTGCCCCGTCCCCGCGGCTTCGTCGCCTCGGCCACGGATGTCTTCGTCCGGCCCAGCAGCTCCATCAGCCGCTCGATCTCGCCCGTCTCAAGGCCCGCCGTCATCTCGGCCACCCAGTCGCCATGCGCCGCGGCCATGGCGGCGAACTGGCGTTCCCCCTCCGCGGTTAGGCGGATGACATGCTTGCGCCGGTCGGCCTGCGACTGCTCGCGCGCCACCAGCCCGTTCTCGACCAGCCGCTCGACCAGCCCGGTCATGTTGCCGTTCGAAACCATCAGCCGCTGGCTCAGCTCCCCCAAGGTCAGCCCCTGGCGCATCTTGTACAGCTGCGCCATCAGGTCGAAGCGCGGCAGGGTGGTGTCGAAGCTCTCGGCCAGGCGGCGCCGGACCTCGCGCTCGATCATCGTGGTGCAGGTCAGGAGCCGCAGCCACAGCCGCAATTCGACGCGGTGGTCCTTGGGCCGGTCGGCGACCGCGGTCTCGGCATCGATCATTCTGCTGCTGTCCTGAACACGGCCCGTGGCCACCCGATCTGCTTTAAGTTTAAAGTATAACCGCGGACCGCGCAGCCCCCGACGCCAAGACGCCCCCGGACCGGCGCCCGGCCGCTTCCGGAGCCAGCGGAGACCAGCGTGATGACCAGCAGGTGGATCGACATTCCGGCCGATGACGGCGGCCGGTTCCAGGGCTATCTGGCGGTGCCGGAGAGCGGCAGCGGCCCCGGCCTCCTGCTGCTGCAGGAGATCTTCGGCGTCAATGCCCATCTCCGCGCCGTCGCCGACCTCTATGCCGAGGAAGGCTATGTGGTGCTGGCGCCGGACCTGTTCTGGCGGCTGGAGGCGAAGGTCGACCTGGGCTATGGCGAGGCCGATATAGCCCGCGCCCGCGAGCTGCTGGGCCGGCTGGATATCAACCGTGCGGTCGCCGATTGCGGCACCGCCCTGGCGGCGCTGCGGCGGCTGCCGGAATGCCGCGGCAAGATCGGCGCGCTGGGCTTCTGCCTGGGCGGGCGCCTGGCCTATCTGACCGCGGCGCGCCACCATGTCGATGCCGCTGTCAGCTACTACGGCACCGGCATGGAACCGCTGCTGGGCGAGGCCGGAGCGGTGCGCTGCCCGATGGTGTTCCACATCCCCGAGAAGGACCGCCACCTGCCGCCACCGGTGCGTGAGGCGATCGCCGATGCCTTCGCCGAGCGCGTCGACGTGCAGCTGTTCGTCTACCCGGGCGCCGATCACGGCTTCAACGTCCCGGACCGGGCGGCCTATGACAAGCCGGCCTCGCTGATGGCCCATTCCCGCAGCCTGGCCGTGTTCCGCGCCGCAATGGGGCCGCATTACGACCTGCCGGCGCTGTGGGAGCGGCACACCGAACTGGAATTCGCCACCCGCGACGCCCGCGCCACCATGGCGACGATGGTGGCGGCCCCCTATGTCAACCACATCCCGACCATGACCGGCGGCGTCGGCCAGGAGGACCTGTACCGCTTCTACGCCAACCACTTCATCCCGAAGACGCCGGCCGACACCAGGCTTGTCCCGATCAGCCGCACCGTCGGGGTCGACCGGCTGGTCGACGAGATGCTGTTCTGCTTCACCCACGACGTCGAGATCGACTGGATGCTGCCCGGCATCCCGCCGACCGGGCGGTATGTCGAGATCCCGCTGGTCGCGATCGTCCGCTTCCGCGGCGACAAGCTGTACAACGAGCACATCTACTGGGACCAGGCCTCGGTGCTGGTGCAGATCGGCCTGCTGGATCCCAAGGGCCTGCCGGTGGCAGGTGTCGAAACGGCGCGGAAGCTGGTCGATGAGAGCCTGCCGTCCAACACCCTGATGGCCCGCTGGGCGGAGAGCGAACCGGACCGAAAGGCGTAGCTGGAATCGACCGGCCCCGGAACAATCGGGCATCGACTCCGGGGCCGGTTTCGATGAGGATGATGGTGGTCAGGGGATTTGTCGAACCGCCATTTCAGATGCGCATTCATAGCTTCATGCTGGGGATCTTGCTGGCGTCGCCGGCGGCCCTGGCCTCCCCGTCGCTCGTGGTGGCCACGACGCCGGGATCTTCCGATGACATCCTGGCGATCCGTGAGGCGGGGCCTGAAGCGGCGCTGCGCGGGCTGCGCCTGACCGCCGAGTCGGGCGATGCCGAGGCCCGGCTGCAGCTGGGCATCCGTTTCGAGGCCGGCGAAGGTGTGGACAAGGACCTCGCCGAGGCGGCCCGCTGGTACCGCCTGGCCGCCGACCGGGGCAGCGCCCGGGCCCAGGCCTATCTCGGCGACATGTACCGGGACGGCACGGGCGTCGCGCAGGACGATGCCGAAGCCGTGCGCTGGTACCGCCTGTCGGCCGCCCAGGGATACGACCGCGGCCAGACCTATCTCGGCTACATGTACCAGGACGGGCGCGGGGTCGAGCGCAGCGATGCCGCGGCGGTCCGGCTGTACCGGCTGGCGGCCGAGCAGGGCTATGTCGCGGCCCAGGTCAGCCTCGGCTACATGATCGAGAACGGCCGGGGCGCCAACCAGGACTATGCCGCCGCGGCCTATTGGTACAACCGCGCCGCCGATGCCGGATCCCCCGTCGGCCAGCGCCTGCTGGGGTCGCTGTACCGCCTCGGCCACGGCGTGCCGCAGGACGATGCCGAGGCGGTGCGCCTGTATCGCCTGGCCGCCGACCAGGGCAATGCCGAGGCCCAGACCAATCTCGGCTGGATGGCCGAGGTCGGGCGCGGCATGAAGGAGGACAAGGCCGAGGCCGTCCGCCTCTATCGCCTCGCCGCCGACCAGGGCCTGGCCCGGGCGCAGGCCAACCTGGCCTTCATGTATGATGGCGGCCGCGGCGTGGCCGAGGACCCGGCGGAGGCGGTGCGCTGGTACCGGCTGGCGGCGGCGCAGGGCTATGCCCGGGCGCAGGCCGAGTTGGGCGAGATGTACGATGCCGGCCGCGGCGTGCCGGAGAACGACGCCAAGGCGATGCGCTGGTACCGGCTGGCCGCGAAGCATGGCAGCGCCCAGGCGCAGAACAGCATCGGCATCCTGTACGAGCTCGGCCGCGGTGTCCCCGAGGACGATGCCGAGGCCGCCCGCTGGTACCGGATGTCCGCCGAGCAGGGCTATCTGCACGCCCAGAGCAATCTCGGCTGGCTGTATCACACCGGCCGCGGCGTGACCCGGGACGACGCTGAGGCCGCCCGCCTCTACCGCCTCGCCGCCGACCAGGGCCTGCCGCGGGCGCAGACCAATCTCGGCGACCTCTATCGCGACGGCCTGGGGGTCGCCCGCGACGACGCGGAAGCCGTGCGCTGGTACCGCAAGGCCGCCGACCAGGGCTTCGCCCGGGCCGAGGCCGATCTCGGCTGGATGTATGAGCGCGGCCGCGGCGTCGCCGAGGACAATGCCGAGGCAGCCCGCTGGCACCGCCGTTCGGCCGACCAAGGCTATGCCTATTCGCAGATCCATCTCGGCCGGATGTATGAGCAGGGCCTCGGGGTGGCGCAGAGCGACCTCAAGGCCATCCGCCTGTACCGCCTGGCCGCCGACCAGGGCGAGACGGAGGCCGCGCGCTATCTCGCCCGATGCTTCCAGGCCGGGCGCGGCGTGATCCAGGACGACGCCCAGGCGCTGCGCTGGTTCCGCATCGCCGCCGACAAGGGCGACGCCGAGGCGCAGAACGAGCTGGGCATCGCCTATGAGACCGGCCGCGGCATCGCCCGCGACGAGACCGAGGCGGTGATCTGGTTCGCCCGGTCGCTGACCGAGGGGGATGACGCGCCGAAATATACGGCCGCGCTGCTCGGGGCCCGGTCGCCGGCGGCCAAGGCCGCGGCGGCGCTGCGCCTGCTGGCGGCGCTCGGCTACGCCTCGGCCGAGCCTGCCGGCGGAACCGCCAGCCCGGTCCAGGCGGCGGCAGAGGCCTTCCGCCGGGCCGAGGGGCTGCCGGCGGCCGACGGCGTCGACGACGCGCTGCTGGTGGCCCTGGCGCGGAAGGAGTGGAAGGCCGGCCCGCCGTCCTGACGCCCGGACGGAATTCATGTAACCGCCGGAGGAGTCGGGCCGTACCGCTGTCGGGGGGACGTCGACGCTCCAGCGAGGACAGCATCATGAAGCGCAGCGCGATTGCGGGCCTGGCCCTGTTCGGGGTCCTGTCGGCCCTGCCGGCCATGGCCCAGACCCAGCCTCAGCAGCGCATCCGCGGCACCATCGAGGCGATGGACGGGCCGGTGATGACCATCGCCGCCCGTGGCGGCACCACCGCCACCGTGACCGTGGCCGACGACGCCACGGTGCGGACCATCGCCCCGGCCGACATCCATGACATCAAGCCCGGCACCTATATCGGCAGCGCCGCCATGCCGCAGGCGGATGGCAGCCTGCAGGCGCTGGAGGTGCAGGTGTTCCCGGAGAGCATGCGCGGCGTCGGCGAGGGCCAGCACTCCTTCGACCTGAAGCCGGGCAGCACCATGACCAACGCCACGGCCGGCGACGTCACCGGCACCGACGGCCGGGTGGTGACGATGCAGTATCAGGGCCACGAGACCAGGCTGGTGGTGCCGCCCGGTGTGCCGGTGATCACCTATGAGCCGGGCAACCGCAGCCAGCTGGTCAAGGGTGCCCATGTCATCGTCAGCGCAGTCAAGGCCGATGACGGGTCGCTGGTCTCCCACGCCGTCCAGGTCGGCAAGGACGGTCTGGTGCCGCCGATGTAACCGGCGGCACGGAGCGGGGCGTCAGATCAGCTTGCTGCGCCCCAGCTCGGCCTTGAGATAGGCGTAGAACACCGGCGCTGCGATCACCCCCGGCACGCCGAACGCCGCCTCCATCAGCAGCATGGCGATCAGGATCTCCCAGGCCCGGGCATGGATCTGGGTGCCGACGATCTTGGCGTTGATGAAGTATTCCAGCTTGTGGATGATCACCAGGAAGGCCAGCGACGCCGCGGCGACATAGACCGACAGGCTGAGGCTGATCACCACGATCACGGTGTTCGAGATCAGGTTGCCGATCACCGGCAGCAGGCCGACCACGAAGGTGACCACGATCATGGTCTTGGTCAGCGGCAGGTGGATGCCGAAGGCCGGCAGGACGCCGACCAGATAGATCGCGGTCAGCACCGTGTTGAGGGCGGAGATTCGCACCTGGGCGAAGACGACGCGGCGGAACGACAGCGCCAGCAGCCGCGCCCGCTCCGCCAGCGCCCGGGCCAGCGGGCCGCGCCCCGGCTTCTCGGTCAGGTCGGCGACGGCGATCATCCCGCCGATCACCAGCCCGATGATGATGTGGACCAGGATGCGGCCGACATCGGTGGTCAGCCGCAGCAGCTCCCGCGCATGGTCGCGCAGCGACTGCGCAATCATGGTATCGAGATCCTGGCCGCTGTTCGGGATATAGGCGACGATCCAGGGCGGCAGCTGCTGGCTGGCCTGCTCCACCGCCTCCGCCATCTTGCGCATCACCGCGACCAGGCCCTGCGGCCGGTCGGTGAGGAACGAGATCAGCTCGATCGCGCCGAAGACCAGGGCCACGCTGATCACCGCCGTGAACAGGCCGAGAGCGATGATGCGGCCGATGTTCGGCAGGAAGCCGAAGCGCCGGAACGCCGGCGCCGCCACATGCACCAGCTCATGGATCAGGAGGCCCGCCAGCAGCGCGGCGAGCAGCCCGAACCAGAGGGTGCCGAGCAGGGCCAGGCCGGCCAGGATCTGCGCCGAGATCTCGATGCGGCGCTCGCGCACGGACGGGCCGGGAGCCGCAGGGACCACGGCCGCGCTCTCCTCGCTTCGGCCGGGTTGGAAATTCATGATCTCAAAGCCTGTTCTCGACGGGACTGCGCGCAGCGTTACGAGCCCGACTCCGGACCCTAACCGGACAAATGTCAATCAAACCCTTGGCGACATGATGGCGGCAACGACGAAGCGCCGGACCTGGAGAGGCCCGGCACTGGTTCCTGCCGACCGTCCCGCCGTTCCCTACAGCTTGTACGCCGCCTTGGGCAGGCGGTAGGCGAGGTCGATGGCCACCTCCGCCGCCTCGTCCTCGTCCAGCCGGTGCTCGGCCACCAGCTGGGCCAGGTAGCGGCAGTCGATCCGGCGGGCGACGTCGTGCCGTGCCGGGATCGACGGGAAGGCGCGGGTGTCGTCGTTGAAGCCGACCGTGTTGTAGAACCCGGCCGTCTCGGTCGCCAGCTCGCGGAAGCGCAGCATGCCCTCCGGGCTGTCGAAGAACCACCAGGGCGGACCGAGCCGCAGGGTCGGGTAATGCCCGGCCAGCGGCGCCAGCTCGCGCGCATAGGTGCTCTCGTCCAGCGTGAACAGGATCACCGTCAGCTCGCGCTCGTTGCCGAAGCGGTCGAGCAGCGGCTTCAGCGCGCGGACATAGTCGGTCCGGGTCGGGATGTCGGCTCCCTTGTCGCGGCCGAAGTCGCGCTGCAGCGTCGGGTTGTGGTTGCGGAAGGAACCGGGATGGATCTGCATCACCAGCCCGTCCTCCAGGCTCATCCGCGCCATCTCGGTCAGCATCTGGGCCCGGAACAGCTCGGCGTCCTGCGGCTCGAAATGGCCGGTGACGATCTTCTCGAACAGCGTCACTGCCGGGACCGGATCGAGATCGGCCGTCGCCGCGGTCGGGTGGCCATGGTCGGTCGAGGTCGCGCCCATCTGCTTGAAGAAGCCGCGGCGCTGCTGCAGGGCGGCGAGGTAGCCGCGCCAGGAATGGGTGTCCTCGCCGGTGATCTCGCCGAGTTTCTGCAATCCCTCGCGGAAGCCGTCGAACTCCGGATCCACCACCGGGTCGGGCCGGAAGGCGGTCACCACCCTGCCCCGCCAGCCGCTGTCGCGGATCGCGCGGTGATGGTCGAGCGGATCGAGCGGCGATTCCGTGGTGGCGATGACCTCGAGGTTGAAGCGCTCGAACAGTGCCCGCGGCCGGAATTCGGGCCGCGCCAGCCGATCGGCGATGCGGTCGTAGATCCGGTCGGCGCTGGCCGGGGTCAGCCGCTCCTCCACCCCGAACAGGGTCTCGAAGGTGTGGTCGAGCCACATCCGTGTCGGAGTGCCCCGGAACAGGTGCCAATGCTCGGCGAAGCGGCGCCAGATCGCCCGCGGATCGGTCTCGACCGGCCCGCCGTCGCGGCGCGGCAGGCCGAGATCCTCCAGCCGCACGCCCTGGCTGTAGAGCATGCGGAAGATGTAGTGGTCCGGAATGATCAGCAGCGCCGCCGGGTCCGGGAACGCCTCGTTCTTCGCGTACCAGGACGGGTCGGTGTGGCCGTGCGGGCTGATCAGCGGCAGCCTGGCGACCTCGGCATAGAGGCGCCGGGCGATGTCGCGCTGGGTCGGATCCGGCGAGAACAGACGGTCCGGGTGCAGGGTCATGCGACGGCTTTCGGCTGCGGACGCCAATCGGCGTATTTCGGGTGGTCCCGGCCGATCGGAAGCTCGATCGCGATGCCGGCTTCCGCAGAATGGAACAACGCCGTCGCCAGTTCCAGCGACCGGCGCGCATCGTCCAGTGTCACCGGCAGCGGGCCGCCGCTCTCCAGCGCCGCGTGATAGGCGCCGAGCTGGCCGGCGAAGCGCGACGGCACCGGCTGCCAGCCCGCCAGCGCCTCCTCGATCCGCTGCCCGATCTCGGGCGAGGCCGGCAGGATCTGCCACGGGCCGTCGCCGGGGGCGTAGGGCTTGAGGCCGCTCTCGAAGGTGACGTTCTCGAAGCAGAAGCGCAGCCGGCTGATCTCGACCTGCGAGCCGAGGGTGGCGGCCAGCGACACCAGGGCGCCGTTCTGCATCACCAGGCTGGCCACGGCGCAGTCCTCGACCTCGATCGGATTCACCCGGGTTGCGGTGCGGCAATAGACCGAGGCCACCGGCCCGAGGAGCCAGGTCATGATGTCGTGCGAATGGATGGCATGGGTCAGCAGCACGCCGCCGAGCTCGGTGTCCAGTCGGCCGCGCCAGGGCACGGAGTAGTATTTCGCGCCGCGGTTCCAGGCCGTCTCCACCGTCGCCAGATACGGCTTTCCGGCGATCCCGGACTCGATGATGTGCCTGGCCCGCTGCAGCCCGTCGCCGTAGCGGTACTGGAAGATCGGCATCACCCGCCCCGGCGCCTCTGCCTCCGCCTTCACCACCCGGTCGAGATCGGCCAGCGACCCGACCAGCGGCTTTTCGCAGATCACCTGCTTGCCGGCCGCGAGCGCCGCCAGGATCTGGCCGATATGCACGGTGGGCGGGGTGCAGATATCGACCACCTCGATCTCCGGCATCCGCAGGATCTCGTCGAAGCTGGTGGTCCGCGCGGCGATGCCGAACTCGTCGCCGATCTCGGTCAGGCGCTGCGGGTTCAGGTCGCAAATCGCCGCGACCCGGAACTTGTCGGCATGGGCGGAATAGCCCTCGGCGATGTGCCCCTTGCCAATACCGAGGCCGACGACGGCAACATTGTGGATCGCCATGGTCAGACCCTCCCGCCTTCGGCCAGCGCCTGCGCCTGCAGCGCCAGCTCCATCGCCTTGAAGCAATGCGCCTGGGTCATCGCCGTCTCCGTCCGCTCCAGCACATCGGCCACCAACTGGCGGCCGAAGGGCAGCTCGACCTGGCTGCAGTCGATCCGCTGCATGCCCTTGCGGTCGACCAGGATCAGGTGGTCGGTGCCGTCCTGGCCGGTCGGGTCGACATATTTCCGCAGCTCGATATAGCCCTCGGTGCCGAGGATGGTCAGACGGCCGTCGCCCCAGGTCGGCAGCCCGTCCGGCGTGAACCAGTCGATCCGGATATAGCCGGTGGCGTCCGGGCTGTGCAGCAGCGCCTCGCCGAAATCCTGCAGCTCCGGCGTCTCCTGGTTGGCGCGGTTGGC
>NZ_JBCNNF010000174.1:0-14012 GCF_039594555.1 Inquilinus sp. | reverse complement strand
GACTAAAGAAGAAGGGTCAGCATTGCTCACCCCGATCCGCCCCAGCACCGCCCCCGGCACCGCGTCCTGGTCGGTTGCGATCAGGATCTCCAGCAGGGTGCCCGACGCCGGGGCCGGGACCTCGACCGTGACCTTGTCGGTCTCCAGCTCGACCAGCGGGTCACCCTCGCGCACCTTATCGCCCACTGCCGCAAGCCAGCCCCGCACCGCCGCCTTGGTGCCCTCCTGCTGGACCGGCGCGAGCACGTCCACCGCCGCCGCCTCGATGATATCGGCCATGTCAGCCCCGCCTCTGGTCGATTTTGTGAGCAGCCGAGGCCTTCCCTTTGCTGTCATTGCCGGGCTTGACCCGGCAATCCAGAGGGTCTCGACAGCTTCTGGATGCCCGGGTCAAGCCCGGGCATGACAATTCAGGGGGCAGGCTCCGCATCGGCTCTCAGAACCCGGTCAGCTCAATGATCTTGTCGCGAATGCGGTCGACCGACGGCACCGCGGCGTCCAGCAGCACCGGATTGTGCGGGCTGGGGATGTCCGGCATGGTCAGCCGCGCTACCGGGGCGTCGAGGTCCAGGAATGCCTCATCGGCCACCACCGCCGCGATCTCGGCGCCGAAGCCGCCGGTGCGCAGATCCTCATGCACGATCAGGCAGCGCCGCGTGCGCGCCACCGAGGCCAGCACCGCCGCGCTGTCCCACGGCATCAGCGTGCGCAGATCGATCACCTCGACCGAGCGGCCGCTGGCCCGCGCCGCCGCCTCCGCCCGCTCCACCATGGCGCCCCAGGTGACGATGGTCAGGTCGGTGCCCGGCATCGTGGTCCGGGCCTGGCCGAAGGGCAGCACGTAATCATCGCCCGGATAGGGCCGGCGGGCCCAGGCGGCGTCGAGCATCGCCCGATGCTCAAGGAACATCACCGGGTCGTCGCCGCGCAGCGCCGCGCGCAAGAGGCCGACCGCGTCCTCGGCATTGGACGGCACCGCCACCTTCCAGCCCGGCGCGTGCACGAACTGCACCTCGTTGGTCTGGCTGTGCCAGGGGTCACCGCATTTCAGGAAGCCGACCGGCATGCGCAGCACCATCGGCGCGGCGAAGCGGTTGTTGGTGCGCCAGCGCATCGTGCCGCAATCGTTGATCTGCTCCACCGCCGGGTCGGCGTATTTGCGGAACTGGATCTCCGGCACCGGCAGCAGCCCGGCCAGCGCCATGCCGACGGCGCGGCCGACGATGCCTTCCTCGGACAAACTGGTGTCCATCACCCGGGCCGCGCCGAACTTCTCCTGCAGCCCCAGCGTCACGGCGTGGACGCCGCCCTTCGGCCCGATATCCTCGCCCAGCACCACCATGCGCAGATTGGCCGACAACTCGTGGTCCAGGGTACGGCGGATGGCGGTGACCATGTTGATCCGCGGCCCTTCCGGCTGTGGCGTCTCGCTGCCGGTGGCGGGGACGATGCCCTCGCCGCGCAGCCCGCCCATCGCCTGGGCCTCGCCTTCGTAGAAGACATGGCGGGTCACCGCGGCCGCATCGGGAACCGGGCGCGCCTCGGCCCGGGCCCGCGCCGCCTCGACCTGCGCCCCGGCCTCCGCGGCGAGCGCGTCCCATTCCGCCGCTTCGATGACAGCCGGCACCAGGAACCGCTTCAGCTTGGGCAGCGGGTCACGGGCCCATTCCGCCGCCACCGTCTCGGCCGGCTTGTAGGCCTGGGTGTCCTGGAAGCTGTGCCCCTCCAGCCGCGGCACGCTGAGCCGCAGCAGGCACGGGCCCTTGCGGCCGCGGACATGGGCGACGGCGGCATCGGCCAGCCGCGCCGCCTCGGCCGGGTCGGTGCCATCGCCGGCCAGGATGTGCAGGCCGCGGAAGCTGGCGAGGTTGGCGGCGATGTCGCCGCCCGGGGTCTGGAACCGCGACGGCACCGAGATGCCGTAGCCATTGTCCTCGATCATGAACAGCACCGGCAGGCGCTGGGTGGTGGCGATGGTCAGCGCCGACCAGAAGCCGTTGGTGGCGACCGAGGCGTCGCCGCCAAGCACCACGGCGATGGCGCGGTCGCAGGCCGGGTCGTGCAGCACGGTGCGGCCGTATTCCAGCGCCTGGGCCCAGCCGGCGGCCGGGGTGTACTGGGTGCCGACGCCGCCGCACATCGGCAGCGCCGACGGGCCGGCCGGGTTCGGGAAGTTGAACACCACGCCGATGTCGCGGCCCGCGGAATAGCCCCCGTCGCGCGCCATGGCGGAGCCGAGCGCGTCGACCAGATCGACGCCGAGGGTCAGCAGAATCGGGCGGGAGCGGTAATAGCCGCAGACGGCGTCGCGCGGGTCGTCCAGCCGGGTGCCCAGCAGGATCTGCGCCAGGTCGTGGCCGCGGGCGGAAAACTGGTACAGCACCTTCTTCTGCGGCGCCAGCACCGTCTCCTCCAGCGCATCGAGGGCGCGGGAGAGGTGCAGCAGATGGGCAACGCGGCGCCAGTCGAAGCCGGGATCGGGCGCGTTCGCCAGGAGGCGAGGCTGCTGATAGGCGAGAGCGGTCACCGGATCGTCCTTCTGCTGGGCCTTCCCAGGAAAAGGATGCGACGGATTCGGGGAAAAGTTTTGCCGATGTCGGTATCGAACACGCAGATCTCAGGTATCATTTGCCCCAATCGTCGGAATTGGAGTGATTTCATGCCCACGGACGCCGAGGAGCTGGACCGGTTCGAGCGCGCCATCCTGGCGGCGCTGCAGCGCAACGCCCGACAGAGCGTGCAGGAGCTGGCCGATGCGGTCGGGCTGTCGACCTCGCCGACCTGGCGGCGGCTGAAGGCGCTGGAGGAGCGCGGCGTGATCAAGGACTACGTCGCCCGGGTCGATCCCGCCCGGCTGGGCTATGGCGAGACCGCCTTCGCCCATGTCACCCTGGCCAAGCACAATGGCGACGAGATCGAGGCGTTCGAGCGCAAGATCGCCGAGCGGCCGGAGGTGCTGGAGTTCTATTCGATGACAGGCTCGGCCGACTACATCCTGCGGATCGTCACCCGCAGCCCGCTGGACTATGAGAAGTTCCTGAAGGAGGTGGTGTTCACCAGCCCGGCGGTGCAGCACATCAGTTCGAACTTCGCCCTGCGCGAGATCAAGAACAGCGTCGCGATCCCGGTGTAGGTCAGATGCCGCCGTCCTGCCTTAACCCCATTTTGTCATGCCCGGGCTTGACCCGGGCATCCAGAGACTGTCGACATCTTCTGGATTGCCGGGTCAAGCCCGGCAATGACAGCAAAGGGGAAGGTGCCCGCTCCTTCGGTCCATCCACAATCTCCCGCCCTTGCCCACCCGCCCTCAACCGAGGCATCGTGGCGGCCGCAGCCTGGAGGGCCGATATGAGCATCGAGTTCCTGATCACCTCGTTCATCATCGTCGCCTCGCCCGGCACCGGCGCGCTGTTCACCATCGCCGCCGGGCTGACCCGCGGGTCGCGCGCCAGCGTGGTCGCCGCCTTCGGCTGCACCCTCGGCATCGTGCCGCACATGGCCGCCGCGATCCTGGGCTTGGCGGCGCTGCTGCACGCCAGCGCCCTGGCCTTCGAGATCTTCAAATATCTCGGCGTCGCCTACCTGCTGTGGATGGCCTGGAACACCCTGCGCGAGCATGGCGCGCTGACGGTCGAGAAGCAGGCCGACGGCCGGTCCGCGCTGCAGGTCACGGTGACGGCGATCCTGATCAACATCCTGAACCCGAAGCTGTCGATCTTCTTCGTCGCCTTCCTGCCACAATTCGTCAGCGCCAACGAGGCCCATCCGCTGGCCCGGATGCTGGAGCTGAGCGGCGTGTTCATGCTGATGACCTTCGCGGTCTTCGCCGTCTACGGCCTGTTCGCCGCCGCGATGCGCGACCATGTGATCAGCCGTCCGCGGGTGATGACCTGGATGCGCCGCAGCTTCGCCGCCGCCTTCGTCGCCCTCGGCGCCAAGCTGGCCCTGACCGAGCGCTAGCCCGACGGAACGCCCCTGCCTTCCCCGCCGTTCGACCTGAGAGGTCCGGTGTCGGTGGGGAGAGATCGATGGCGACGTCGCTGTCGACGGAAGACGGGCATGGCCGTGACGCGAGCTCGCCGGTCGAGATCCCGAGACGTGGCTGGCTCGATATACTGTACCGGGTGTGGACGGAGATCGACGACGACCGGGTCTTCGCCCTCGCCGCCGGCGTCGCCTATTACGCGCTGCTGGCCCTGTTCCCCGCCATCGGCCTGATCGTGTCGCTGTACGGCTTCCTGGCCGATCCCGCGACGGTCGAGCGAAACATCGCCGACCTCGCCTTCATCCTGCCGAGCGGCGGGATGGAGGTGATCGGCGGCCAGCTGCATCGCCTCATCAGCCAGCCGCCGCGGGCGCTCGGCCTCGCCTTCTTCGCCAGCCTCGCCCTGTCGCTGTGGAGCGCGAATGCCGGGATGAAGGCGCTGTTCGATGCTCTGAACGTCGTCTATGACGAGACCGAGAAGCGCGGCTTCTTCCGGCTGAACGCCATCTCGCTGCTGTTCACCGCGCTGGCCCTGATCTTCGTGGTGCTGGCCCTTGTCGGCGTGGTCGTCGTGCCCGTGGCTCTCAGCTTCGTCGGCCTCGGATCGGCTGCCGGCGTCCTGATCTGGCTGCTGCGCTGGCCGGCATTGCTGCTGCTGACGATCGTCGGCCTGTCGCTGCTGTACCGCTTCGGCCCGAGCCGCCGGGAACCGCGCTGGCAATGGATCAACTGGGGCAGTGCGCTGGCGGCGGTGGTGTGGATCGGCGGGTCGATGCTGTTCTCCTGGTACGTCGCCCGCTTCGGCAGCTATGACGCCACCTATGGTTCGCTCGGTGCGGTGATCGGCTTCCTGACCTGGATCTGGCTGTCGACCGTGGTGTTCCTGATCGGCGCCGAGCTGAACGCCGAGGCGGAGCACCAGACGGCCCGGGACAGCACGATCGGCGGCGACAAGCCGATGGGTCGGCGCTGCGCGGTGATGGCCGACACGCTCGGGGAGACCAAGCCCTGGCGCGACGATGCAGCAGATGCAGCAAAGGACGATCAGTCCCGGTAGCTCGGCTCCTCGGCGTCGAGGATCGCCTTCACGTTGTCCAGGTGGTCGGCGGCGAAGCGGCCATAGCCGCGCCATTGCCGCTCGGTCAGCAGGGCGACCTCGTCCGGCATCACCCGCAGCTTCCGGCCCGTGGCGTAGCAGGTCATCAGCGTCTCGGCCGCTCGCTCGAAATAGTAGAGCTCGTCGAAGGCGTCGGCCACGGTCGGGCCGATCACCAGCACGCCGTGATTGGCCATCAGCAGCACGGTCTTGCCCTCGGTCATCAGTGCCGCCTGGCGGTCGCCCTCCTTATCCGACAGGGCCATGCCGGCGAAGCCGTCATCGATCACCACCCGGCCGAAGAAACGGGCGGTGTTCATGTCGATCGGCGGCATCGTGCTGTCGGCCAGGCAGGCCAGGGCGGTGGCGTGTTTCGAGTGCAGATGCATGATGCAGCGGGCCTGCGGCAGCGCCGCATGCAGTCGCGCGTGCAGGTACCAGGCGGTCGGGTCCGGCGCGTCGGGCTGGTCCAGCGTCGTCGGGTCATGCGCGTCGAGCAGCAGCAGGCCGCCGGCGGTGACACGCGAGAAGTGCAGCCGGCACGGGTTGATCAGGAAGCGCGACCCGTCCTCCGACACGGCCACGCTCATGTGGTTGGCGATCGATTCATGCATGTCCAGCCGCGCGAACCAGCGGAACGACGCCGCCAGGTCGATCCGCGCCTGGCGATGCTCGTCGAGAGATGCGGTCACAAAGCCCTCCTGCTCAGCGTTGCGCGGTTTCCCATTGGGGGTGAATCCACACCGGTTGCTCGTCGCGCGGCAGCGCCGGCCGGCCGCGGATCAGGTCGCTCGCCTTCTCGGCGATCATGATGGTGGGCGCGTTGGTGTTGCCGCTGACGATCGCCGGCATCACCGAAGCGTCGACCACCCGCAGGCCGCGGACGCCATGGACCCGGCATTCGCCGTCGACCACCGCCGTGCCGCCCTGCCCCATCCGGCAGGTGCCGACCGGGTGGTAGCAGGTCTCGATCCCCTGGCGCAGATACGCGTCAATCTCGTCGTCGCTGCGCACCGCCGGGCCGGGATAGATCTCCTCGCCGCGATAGGTGGCCAGCGCCGGCTGGGCCAGGATCTCGCGGGTCAGCCGCACCGAGTCCCGCAGGTCGATGCGGTCCTGCGGGTCCGCCAGATAGTTGAAGCGGATCGCCGGCGGCTGCGCCGGGTCGGCCGAGCGCAGCCTGACATGGCCCAGGCTGCGCGGCCGCATCAGGTCGATATGCACCTGGAAGGAAGGACCGCCGACATCCTCGACCGTGCCGGGCTTGATCGCGATCGGCATGAAGGTCAATTGCAGGTCGGGGTGCTCGATCCCCGGCCGGCTGCGGATGAATCCGCCGGCCTCGAAATGGTTGGACGCGGCCGGGCCGCTCTTGCCGGCGAACCAGCGCAGCCCGGTGGCCAGCTTGCGCAGGCCGCGATTGACGCCGTAGAGCGAGGCCGGCGTGCGGCAGCGGTGCTGGATGACGATGTCCGGGTGGTCGTTCAGGTTGGCGCCGACGCCGGGCAGGTCGACCAATGGCTGGATACCAAGCGCCGCCAGGTCGTCGGCCCGACCGATGCCGGAGAGTTGCAGGATCTGGGGCGAGTTGATGGCCCCGCCCGACAGGATCACCTCGGCCCCGGCCCGAGCCGTCTGCACCCGGCCGTGCCGGGCGTACTCCACCCCGATCGCTCGGCCCCGCTCCAGCACGATGCGGCGGGCCAGCGCGCCGGTGACCACGGTCAGGTTCGGGCGGCCCAGAGCCGGCCGCAGATAGGCGCGCGCGGCACTCCAGCGCCGGCCGCCGCCGGTGGTGCGGTCGATCCGACCGAAGCCCTCCTGCCGCGCTCCGTTCACATCCGTGGTCAGGCCGTATCCCGCCTCCTGCCCCGCCCGGACGAAGGCATCGGCCAGCGGCGTGGCGGAGAGATCCGGCGCGAACACTGACAGCGGCCCGTCGCCGCCGTGATAGGCGTCGCCGCCCAGGCTGTGCCGCTCGGCCCGCTTGAAATAGGGCAGCACGTCGGCATAGCCCCAGCCCTGCAGCCCGGCCTGGGCCCAGGAATCGTAGTCGCGGGCATGGCCGCGGATATAGACCATGCCGTTGATCGAGGACGACCCGCCCAGCACCCGGCCGCGCGGATGCGATAGGCGGCGGCCGTCGAGATGCGGCTCCGGCTCCGACACATAGGCCCAGTTGAACCGGTCGGAGGAGAGCAGCCGCCCGACCGCCGCGGGCATGTGGATCTGCCAGCTGCGGTCGGCCAGCCCGGCCTCCAGCAGCAGCACCTGCACCGCGGGATCCTCGGTCAGCCGCGCCGCCAGCACGCAGCCGGCGGAGCCGGCGCCGACGATGACGTAGTCGAAGCCGTTGGCCATCGCCGCTCAGGCCGCGTCGGGGCGGATCGCCCGGTGGCAGAGCTGGTGGAAGTGCCGGACCAGATGCTCGCTGCGGTTGTCCGGCGTCTCGCCGATCAGGTAGCGGCCGTGGCGGAAGCCCATCGACCGCAGCCCTTTCTGGTTGGAGATGTTGAGCTGGATGTCCTCCGGCCCCAGATCCTCGTTCATCCAGCGGATGCAGGCCCGGGTCACCTCGGGCAGTTCCCGCCCCTCCGGCCCGTAATAGCCGAAGCGCAGGATCGAGGTCTCCGGCCCGGTCGGGATCATGATGAAGGTGCCGACCACGTCGGCATAGGGGAAGGCGTAGATCGTCGCGTTCGGGAACAGGCCGAGGTTGAAGAACCAGGCGGTCTGCCAGGTTGCACCCTCCAAAGGCACGCCATAGGCCTGGGTGGTGCCTGGCTTCGGCGGGCCGATATAGGTCCACCAGTCGCCGCGCGGCGTCAGCGTGTAGCCGTCGAAGTCGATCAGCTGGGCCAGCTCGCGATGCACCGGGCCGGAAAAGCTGAAATGGTAGCCTTCGATCGAGTTCTCCTGGATCACCTTCCAGTTGGCGGCCACCGGCACGTCGACCTCCTCGACCAGCACCAGCCGGTCGAGATCGGGCAGGAAGCGCCGCATCTCGGCCTCGGCGCCCGGCGCCATGTCGGCGATCGGCCGCGCCGCGGGGTCGAGATTGACGAAGACGAAGCTGCCGAAGACCTCCGCTCGCACGGGCTTCAGCCCGTGCTCGGCCTTGTCGAAATTCGCCAGGCATTCGGTGCGCGGCGCGCCGCGCAGGCTGCCGTCGAGGCCATAGGTCCAGGCGTGGTAGCCGCAGGTGATCGCCCGCGCCTTGCTGCGCCGGGCCCCGACCAGGCGGTTGCCGCGATGCTGGCAGACATTGTGGAAGGCGCGGATCTGCCCGTCCGCACCCTTCATCACCAGGACGCTCTGGTCGAGCAGCGTCTCGGTAACGATGTCGCCGGTCTCGCGGAAGTCGTTGAGATGGCCGACCAGATGCCAGGACTTCAGGAAGATCCCTTCCCGCTCTGCCTCGTACACCGCCGGGTCGTAGAAGAACGGGGCCGGCAGGGAATAGCCCGCCTCCTGGTCGGCCTTGGTCCAGGTCGGAACCGCGATGGTCATTCTTGTCTTCCCGTTCTCTGGCTGGCGTTGCCGGGAAGAGTGGGAGAGGTCTGGAGCCGCAACCTGTCCTCATCCGTCACGGCGATGTCGATTTTTCGCCGGCCACCAACAGCGGCGGTGGCATGCTGGGACGGTTCGACCACGGGACATGCATGCGCAAGCTGGCCTTCCTGGTGCTGCCCGAATTCTCGGCGCTGGGCCTCGCCGCGGCGATCGAGCCGCTGTTCGTCGCCAACTGGCTGGCGCAGGAGCGGATCTTCGCCTGGACCGTGGTCTCGGCCGACGGGCAGCCGGTCCGTGCCAGCAACGGCACGGTGACGCCGGTCGATGGCGCCCTGCCGGCGGCGGAGGGCAGCGGCACCGTCTTCGTCCTGGCCAGCTTCGAGTCCGCCGAGGTCGCCGGGCAGCGGCCAGTCCTGCCCTGGCTGCGGCGGCTGGCCCGCTTCGGCGTCGAGCTCGGCGGCATCGAGACCGGAAGCCTGGCCCTGGCCGAGGCCGGGCTGCTGGACGGGCACACCGCCGCGGTGCACTGGGACAACCTGACCGGGTTCCAGGAACGCTATCCGGCGGTGCGCGCGGTGCCGCAGCTCTACGTCGTCTCGGGCGGCCGGATCACCTGCGCCGGCGCGTCGGCCATCCTCGACATGATGGTCGGGTGGATCGGGCGCCATGCCGATCCCGGCCTGGCCGGCGAGGTGGCCGAGCATCTGCTGCTCGGCCGGGTGCGGCCGCCGGAGACCGGGCAGCGGGAGTCGGACGACCATGCGCAGGCCGCCGCCGACCCGCTGGTGGCGCAGGCGCTGGAGATCATGCGCGGCGCGATCGACGAGCCCCTGCCCTGCGCCGCGATCGCCGACCGGGTCGGCCTGTCGCTGCGCCAGCTCGAGCGCCGCTTCAGACAGGCGCTCGGCCGCCCGGTCCAGGCCCAGTACCTGCTGCTGCGCATGGCCAAGGCGCACCAGCTGCTGCAGCAGACCGGGCTGAGCGTCACCGAGGTCGCCTTCTCCTGCGGCTTCCCCTCGCTGGAATACTTCTCCCGCCGCTACCGCGCCCAGTTCGGCTGCAAGCCCAGCGCCGACCGGCGGCAGTCGACCACCGCCCCGGTGCTGCGGCAGAAGCCGGGCAATTCATTGATCGAGCGTTCAGAGAATTCTTGATCTCCAGCCGCGACGCGCCGAGTCTGTGACAGTCGACACACTCGGAACGGACCGGAGGTCATGGCCCGCACTCGCGCCCCTGATTACGACGAGAAGCGGCGGGCGATCCTGCATCGGACGGCGGAGCTGTTCGCCCGGCACGGCTTCACCGGCGCCTCGATCACCATGATCGCCGAGGCCTGCGGCATGTCGAAGGCCCTGCTGTATCACTATTACCGCGACAAGGACGCGGTGCTGTTCGACATCCTGGCCGACCACCTGTCGACCCTGGTCGCGGCGGTGGAGGAGGCGGCGGCCGCCCCGGCCAGCGCGCGCGAGCGGCTGCATGCGGTCGTCGCCGCTCTGCTCGATGCTTATCGCGACGCCGATGCCGAACACCAGGTGCAGATCACCAGCCTGAAGCTGCTGCCGCCGGAGCGGCAGGAGCAGCTGAAGGACATGGAGCGGACGCTGGTGCGGATCTTCGCCGATGCCCTGGCTGCAGCGGTGCCGCAGGTCGCGACCGACCGCAGCCTGCTGATGCCGCTGACCATGTCGCTGTTCGGCATGCTGAACTGGCACTATCTGTGGTTCCGCGAGGGCAAGGGGCTGGGCCGCGCCGAATATGCCCGGCTGGCGACCCAGCTGGTGCTGTCCGGCGCCGCGGATGCGGTGGCGGCGGTGAAGCCCGCGGCCCGCCGGCGGATGGAAACCGCCTGACCCTGATGCCCCGCACCGCCCTGCGCCGGATCCTGGACAGCCTGAAGGCCGAGCCGTCACGCACCTGGTCGATCATCGTCACCGTCTATGGCGACGCCATCGTGCCGCGCGGCGGGTCGCTGTGGCTGGGCACCCTGTCGGCCTTCCTGCACGCGATCGACATCGGCGACGGCGTGGTGCGCACGGCGATGTCCCGGCTGGCCGCCGATGGCTGGCTGGAGCGCAGCCGGGTCGGCCGCAACAGCTTCTACCGTCTGGCCGAGCGTGGGCGGGAGACGTTCCGCACCGCCACCGAGCACATCTACAACGCTCATCCGCCGCCGCACGGCAGCGGCTTCGTGCTGGTGCTGCCCGGCAATGGCGGCGACCGGGAGGCAGCGCGGACCGCCCTGCAGGCCGCCGGCTTCGGCAGCGCCGCGGCGGGCGTCTGGGTGGCGCCGGCCGGCACCCTGGTCCCGCCGGAAGCCGGGGACGCGCTGCGCCTGGACGCTACGGCCGATGCCGAGACCCGGCGCCGGCTGGCGGCGCAGAGCTGGCCGCTGGACGACACGGCCGATGCCTATCGCCGCTTCCTGGCCGAGTTCGAGCCGCTGCGGGCGGCGCTGGCGGCGGGCGACGCGCTGTCCGACCAGGACAGCTTCATCGCCCGCATCCTGCTGATCCACGCCTGGCGCCGCATCGTGCTGCGCGACCCGGTGCTGCCGGCCGACCTGCTGCCGCCGGGCTGGCCCGGCACCGCCGCCCGCGCCCTCTGCGCCGATCTCTACCACCGGCTGCTGCCGGCCTCCGAGCGCTGGCTCGACGTCCATGGCCAGGCCGAATCCGGCCCCCTGCCCCCGCCGGGACCGGAGCTGCAGGCGCGGTTCCGATAGGGTTTCGCTCCGCGCCTCGCCATGACGATGGGAGATAGCCATGTTTCGATATGTTACTAAAAATCTTGACTATATTAATTTTTGTGACATATGATCGAACCAAGGTCAGGGAGGACGCCATGTACACGCAGGCCCTCAACGCCACCGATCAAACTGCCCGTCCCGTCGAAGATGCCGCCCTCGCCGCACGCTTCCAGGAGCGGATCGACGCCGAGGAGCGGATCGAGCCGAACGACTGGATGCCGGAGGCCTATCGCAAGACCCTGACGCGTCAGATCTCCCAGCACGCCCATTCCGAGATCGTCGGCATGCTGCCGGAGGGCAACTGGATCACCCGGGCGCCGACGCTGCGGCGCAAGGCGGCCCTCCTGGCCAAGGTGCAGGACGAGTGCGGCCACGGCCTCTACCTCTACGCCGCGGCCGAGACGCTGGGCACGGCGCGGGAGGAGCTGGTCGACCAGCTGCTGACCGGCCGCGCGAAGTACTCCTCGATCTTCAATTACCCGACCCTGACCTGGGCCGATATCGGCGCCATCGGCTGGCTGGTCGACGGCGCCGCGATCATGAATCAGATTCCGCTGTGCCGCTGCTCCTACGGCCCATACGCCCGCGCCATGATCCGGGTGTGCAAGGAGGAATCCTTCCATCAGCGCCAGGGCTACGAGATCATGGTCACGCTGGCCCGCGGCACGCCGGAGCAGAAGGCGATGGCGCAGGACGCGCTGGACCGCTGGTGGTGGCCCTGCCTGATGATGTTCGGCCCGCCGGATTCGGCGAGCCAGCACAGCGACACCTCGATGAAGTGGAAGATCAAGCGCTTTTCCAACGACGAGCTGCGCCAGAAATTCATCGACGCCACCGTGCCGCAAGCCCAGTTCATCGGCCTGTTCCCGCCCGACCCGGAGCTGCGCTTCGACGGGGAGACCGGGCGTTGGCGGCACGGACCGATCGACTGGGACGAGTTCAAACAGGTACTGGCCGGTAACGGCCCGTGCAACCGCGACCGGATGGCGGCGCGCCGCAAGGCCCATGACGACGGCGCCTGGGTGCGCGAGGCCGCGCTCGCCTATGCCGAGAAGCGCCGCGCCCGGGCGGCAGCCTGAGGGAGGAGACGCCATGACCACGCAGAATTTCCCCCTCTGGGAAGTCTTCATCCGCAGCCGCAACGGGCTGTCGCACAAGCATGTCGGGTCGCTGCACGCGGCCGACCCGACCATGGCGCTGCAGGCGGCCCGCGACCTCTACACCCGCCGCGGCGAGGGGCTGTCGATCTGGGTGGTGCCGTCCAACGCCATCACCGCGTCGGACCCCGCCGACAAGGGCATGATGTTCGAGCCGGCGGCCAGCAAGATCTACCGTCACCCGACCTTCTACGACGTGCCCGACGAGATCGGGCATATGTGATGGCCGCGGCCATGATCACCGTCGCCGAGACGCCGCTGGTCCGCTACGCCCTGGCGCGGGCCGACGACGCCCTGATCCTGGGCCACCGCCTGTCGGAATGGTGCGGCCACGCCCCGATGATGGAAGAGGACATGGCCCTGGCCAATATCGGGCTCGACCTGATCGGCCAGGCCCGCGCCCTTTACACTTACGCGGCCGAGGTCGAGGCCGCCGGCAATGACGAGGACCGCTACGCCTATCTGCGCGACGTGCGGCAGTACCGCAACCTGCTGCTGGTCGAGCAGCCGAATGGCGATTTCGCCCGCACCATCCTGCGCCAGTTCTTCTATTCCGCCTTCGCCGATCCCTATTGGCGGGCGATGACCGCCTCGGCGGACCCGACCCTGGCGGCGATCGCCGCGAAGTCGGAGAAGGAGAGCGCCTACCATCTGCGCCACAGCGCGGAATGGGTGATCCGCCTCGGCGACGGCACCGCGGAAAGCCATGCCCGGGCCCAGGCGGCGGTGGAGGAACTTTGGCCCTATACCGGCGAGTGGTACCAGCCGGACGACGCCGAGCGCGGGCTGATCGCCGAGGGTGTCGCGGTCGATCCCGAGAGCCTGCGCGAGACCTGGGCGCGAACCGTTGCCGATGTGCTGGCCGAGGCCACCTTGGATGTGCCGCCGGCCGGCTGGTCGCAGCGCGGCGGCCGCGACGGCCGGCACAGCGAGCATCTCGGCCACCTGCTGAGCGAGCTGCAGATCCTGCAGCGGACCTATCCGGGGGCGAAGTGGTGACTCGGTCACCGGCCTCTCCCGCCCTTTCCAAGTCCCCCCTCCCCTTGCAGGAGGGGGGCAGGGGAAGGGGTCTGCGCGCGTCCGCGTGCGAAGAGGCCAGGTCTCCATCGGCTTCCGAGCCGGCTCGTCTCGACCGTGCGGCAGCTCGGGTTGAGAGAACCCCCTCCCCCTACCCCCCTCCCGCGGGGGGAGGGGGGACTGGAAAGGACTCGGAAGGTCTGAGGCAGCGCGCCTGGGAGGCCGCGGCCGCCGTGGTCGACCCGGAGCTGCCGGTGCTGACCATCGCCGATCTCGGCGTGCTGCGCGAGGTCACGGTGCAGGACGGCCGGGTCGAGGTGGCGATCACCCCGACCTATTCCGGCTGCCCGGCGATGAGCGTGATCGCGCTGGAGATCGGGCTGGCACTGGAGCAGGCGGGCATCGGCGGCGTGCAGGTGCGCACCGTGCTGTCGCCGGCCTGGACCACCGCCTGGCTGACGCCGGACGGCCGCCGCAAGCTGGCCGAATACGGCG